>JAEETP010000066.1 GCA_016290415.1 Bacteroidales bacterium | reverse complement strand
CTTGTCTATGTTTTTGCCGCTGGTGGGGTCGGTGGGAGTCTTGTAGCAAATCACAAGCACCGTGGTGGGCATCAGATGATCGAAGTAATTCTCTATTTTTTCCACTCCGCGCATACCCTGCGCCTCTTTGACCACTATCAGCTGCCGGCTGGCCATCATAGGATACTGGCGGGCGTGGCTCACAATCTCTTCTGGGGTGGTGTCGGCGCCGTAGTATACCATCTGACCAAAGTCCCGCTCGCCTTCCGGCAACACATTCTGCATCAGCAGATTGCAAATGCGGTCTATATAGAAATGCTCCTTGCCGAACAGCAGGTAAAACGGCTTGATATCCCCGGCGAGGATTTCCCTCTCCAGCTGCGCCGCCAGCGCCGATGTTTCTTGTGTCTGTTTAGCCATACCGACTTCGAAGATACGCATTTTTTCTATCTTTGCAATTATGGAACAGGTGTTCGATCCGATACGCAAGAAGTTTGTAAAACTCACCCCCGAAGAGCAGGTGCGCCAGCACGTGATCAAGG
The DNA here is from genome assembly GCA_016290415.1 of Bacteroidales bacterium. Classification (GTDB taxonomy): domain Bacteria; phylum Bacteroidota; class Bacteroidia; order Bacteroidales; family UBA932; genus Equibacterium. The sequence goes on along the minus strand of JAEETP010000066.1, from coordinate 10,180 downwards.
TGCTGACCCGCTGCCAGGGCTACCCCGAGACGCATCTTGCGGTGGAATACGGCTTCAAATACAACAACTTGCAGTACCGTGCCGACGTGGTGGTTTTCAACCGCGCCCTGCAGCCCCGGCTGCTGGTGGAGTGCAAAGCTCCCTCGGTCAAACTTACAATGGATGTGATAGACCAGGTGGTCCGCTACAATTATGTGCTGGACGTGCCGTACATCCTGATTACTAACGGAGAACTTTTTTACCTTTGCAAGCGCGACGCTCAGGGCGACTATCTGCAGCAAAGCAGGATGCCCTCGTTCGATGAATTGTGCCAGGAATGATAGACCTTAACAACAGCATCATATTCAAAACCGTTTCGGCAGAGGCGGAAGCACTTGGTGTACGCGCCTTTGTGATAGGCGGCTACGTGCGCGACTGGTTTATGCACCGCGACAACAACGATGTGGATATCGTGGTAGAGGGGAGCGGCATTGCCCTGGCAGAGAAAGTGGCTGCAAAACTGCACTCCAAGGTCACCGTATTCCGCAATTTCGGCACCGCGATGTTCCGCTACAAAGGCGTTGAAGTGGAGTTTGTGGGGGCGCGGCGCGAGTCGTACGACCGCACTTCGCGCAAGCCGCACGTAGAGGACGGCACTCTGGAAGAGGATCAGCAGCGCCGCGACTTCACCATCAATGCGATGGCCTTCAGCCTTCAGAAAGAGGACTACGGCACCCTGATTGACCCGTTTGGCGGCATTGCCGACATTGCTGCAAAGATAATCCGCACTCCGCTGGACCCCGACACCACCTACAGCGACGACCCTCTGCGTATGCTTCGGGCGGTGCGTTTCGCCACCCGGCTGGGTTTTGACATAGTGCCCGAATCTATAGCGTCTATGCGGCGCAACAAAGACCGGCTGCAGATTCTCTCAAAAGAGCGCATTGCCGACGAGCTGAACAAGATACTCTTGACGGCGACCCCTTCTCGCGGCTTCTACCTGCTGGACGAGTGCGGGCTGCTGGATGCCATACTGCCGGAACTCTCTGCGCTGAAGGGTGTGGAAACGGTAAACGGCCGCGGCCATAAAGACAATTTTGCCCATTCGCTGCAGGTGCTGGACAATGTGGCGGCTGCCAGCGACGACCTGTGGCTCCGATGGGCGGCGCTGCTTCACGATATAGGCAAGGCTCCCACAAAAAAATGGGACGAGAAGATAGGCTGGACTTTCCACAACCACGACTATGTCGGCGCCAAGATGGTCAAGGGCATTTTCTCGCGGCTCAAACTACCGGTGAGCGAAAAGTTGCCGTACGTGCAGAAGATGGTGTCGCTGCACCTGCGCCCCATTGCGCTGGTCACCGACATCGTGACCGACTCTGCAGTGCGCCGTCTGCTGTTTGATGCGGGCGACGACATAGACGACCTTATGATTCTGTGCAAGGCGGACATCACGTCCAAGAACGAGATGAAGGTAGAGACGTTCAAGGCCAATTACGAGCTGGTGCGGCAGAAGATGGCGGAAGTGGAAGAGAAAGACCGCATCCGCAATTTCAAGAATCCCATCACGGGCGAGATTGTGATGAAGCGCTATAACATTGAGCCCAGCAATATCATCGGGCAGATCAAGGAGGTCATCAAGAACGCCATTTTGGACGGCGAAATCCCTAACGATTTTGATGCGGCATACGCCCTGATGGAAAAAACCGCCGCAGAGCTGGGCCTCAAATAGCCCGTCGCTTATTGCTCCGAAAAAGCTTCGCTCCGGGCCAGGGAGAACATAGAACCCCTGTTCCCTACGCGAAGCTTTTTCTGCGCTGAACGCGACGGGCATTCGCTACTCTTCGCTCTCGAGTTTCAGGCCGGGGGTGTGCCAGACTTTCATGGAATCCTGGGGGCCGTATACCAGATATACGCCGCGGCCGCGGGCTGTCCAGTCGGAGGCCATCTTCATCCCTTTTTCGGGCCCAAGCACCATCAGCGCCGTGGCCAGGGCATCGGCAGTGGCGCCGTCCTCTGCCAGCACGGTGGCACTTAGCAGGTCGTGGGTCACGGGGCGGCCGGTAGCGGGATCTATCGTATGGGAATATTTCTGTCCGTCCACCACATAGAATTTGCGGTAATTACCACTGGTCACAAGGCTGCAATTTGTGATGGAAATCACATCCTGTTTCTTGACGCCCGACTCCATATTGCCGTCTTCGGGGCTGTCGATCCACACTCGCCACTGATCGCCGCGGGCGCTGTTTCCCTTGCACACAAGCTCTCCGCCAATAGAAATCATATAGTTTTCGCTGCCGAAAGCGTCAAGCACCCGCGCCACTGCATCGCAGGAATAACCCTGGGCGATGGCGTTGAAGTTGAGCTTGCCGCCGGAGGGCATATCCAGATAGGTATTGCCGTCGTCGCCTTTTACCAGACGGTATTTGTCCATACCTACCACCGCCATAGCGCTGTCTATCGCGGCCTGCGAGGGCATCCGCCCCTCCTTGAAGCCGAAGCCCCATATATCGAAAAGCGGGGCGCAGGAGACATCAAAGGCGCCTCCGGTCTCGGCGCATAGCCTGCGGGAGAGCGTCAGCAAATCTATGAAGATGCTGTCCAGGGGCGGATTCTCGCCGGCATTCACTTTGGTAAGCAGGGAGCCTTTGTTGTAGCCCGACACCGACCAGTCAATTGCAGAGAGAGTGTCGTCAATGGCCTTTTTCAAATCTTCGGCACGGGATGTGCTGCTTGTAGAGCAGGTCACATAATAGGGCCCGCCTTGTGCATATCCGGTGATTTTTATATACACCTGACGGGAACCGCAGCCTGTTGAAAGCAGCAGCACAGAAAGGACTAATGCGCGCAAAAACTTCATACAATGCAAAAGTATAACAAAATCTTATTAAATTTGCAGATTGTAACTATGATGATAAAAAAGGCCATACTGGGATTGCTCTTTATTGCAGCCGCTCTGTGTTCAACCACAGGCTGCATAAAAGATGTAACCACCTACCAATATATGAAGGGCAAGATTTCCTTTGACATTCCGGAATATATCTATACCGGAGATGTCGTGTATCTTGAGGCCGACGGCATCACCGCGCCGGAGAATCCCAAATGGGGATGGGTCATCACCAAAATCCAGACCGACACCCTGTACAGCCCTTCCATCGTGGTCAAGTTCCCCGACACACCTGCTGAATATGTAGTCAAAGCCCTTGCCTATCACCCCGACTATATCGTGGAGAGTGCAAGAAAAAACGTAACCACAGTGGACACCACCCATATGACCGGCTCGCTCAAAGGTCTGCCCTATGACAGTCAGGCCACCATCACCGACAGCCGCGACCGCCGTGCATATCGCTGGGCCCACATCGGCAGTCTGGACTGGTTCACAGAGAACCTCGCCTGGGAAGGGGCCGGCTATGTATATGCAAGTTCCGAGGTTCTGAATCACGTATTCGGCCGTCACTATACCTGGGAAGAAGCCACCGAAAGCGACCTTTGCCCCGAAGGCTGGCGATTGCCCGACAATGCCGACTGGGAGGATCTTGGCAAAGCCATTTGCGGTTCTGACGTGGAGTTTGACAAGATCTGGGAAGATGCGGCCAGCAAAGTTACCCCCGACGCCTATTTCAACGGAGAGCGCCTGTGGCCGTTCTCTGTAAACAATACCCACGACACCGCAATAGACTGGAACCCCCTCCCCTGCGGCTATATGCAGACAGGCGACGGGTTGTTCTACGGCCTCAAGACCTATGGTATGTGGTGGAGCGCCACCGAATACAGCAGCAGCGAAGCCTATTACAGGTACATATACTGGGACAGCGCCGACTTCAGGCCGGGCTTCACCAGCAAGAGCGACATCGCGCTCAGCGTCCGCTGCGTCCGCGGCAATCTTTAATCCTGCTTTTCAGAAGCTTCTTTCCGGTCAAACGCCTCTATAATCTTGGTCACCAGAGGGTGGCGGACTATATCCTCTTTAGTGAAATTCACCACCGATATTCCGCGAATGCTGCGCACCATCTCCACCCCTTTGAGCAGGCCTGAATCGTCTTTGTGGGGAAGGTCAATCTGAGTGGCGTCGCCCGTGACAATAAACTTTGCATCGTTGCCCATTCGGGTCAGGAACATCTTGAGCTGGGAGAGCGAGGTGTTCTGCGCCTCGTCCAGTATCACGAAGGCCTTGTCCAGGGTACGGCCGCGCATATAGGCCAGCGGGGCAATCTGTATGGTGCCGTCTTCCATAAGCGACTGCAGTTTCTTGGCGGGAATCATATCCTGCAGGGCATCGTAGAGCGGCTGCAGATAGGGATCGAGTTTATCTTTAAGGTCGCCCGGCAGGAATCCCAGCCTCTCCCCTGCTTCCACTGCGGGACGGGTCAGAATCAGTCGCTTGACCTCACGGTTCTTCAGGGCGCGGACCGCCAGGGCAATGGCGGTGTAGGTTTTTCCCGTACCGGCGGGGCCCAGGGCAAATATCAGGTCGTTGTCGTAATACTCCTTGACCAGGCGCTTCTGGTTCACCGTGCGGGCCTTGACGCACTTGCCGTCCACGCCGTAGACAATTATATAGTCGCTTCCGGACATCATATCCACCTTGCCTATCTCCTTTGAAGAATCACTCTCTTCAAAGAGAGACTCCACGTCGTAGCTGTTCAGGCTCATCTTGCCCATCCGCTTCTGGATGAGCTGCTGCAGTTTTGTTTCAAAAAGGGCTATGGCATCGTCGCTACCCACCAGCATTATTTCATTGCCGCGCGAAGTGGCTTTAAGCTGAGGGAAATAGCTTTTGAACTGGTCAAAAAGCTTGTTGTTGACACCCAGAATCTCTATCGGGTCAATGGCGTCAAGGGTTATAGTCTTGTTCAATATTGTGGAAATTTTTGTTTGATTCTATAATATTCGCGCATCATTTTTTCGTACTGAGACCGCAGCAGGAATGCTTCGGGTTTCTGCACGAACTCTTCTATGGGCACCACGGTATAATTGTCTTCCATATGGCCCGCCTTGCCGCACCACAGCCAGGTGACACTGGGCGGCAGGGTCTCTATGGAGCCGTCTTCCCTGCGTACCAGCGTGGCCACCAGCAAAATGCCCACCTGCCCGTACTGGATGCTCATATTGGAGATGTAATTGCCAAGGGAATATGCTGTGATGCGGCCGTCTGCATATTCCACAGCCTGCGGCACGTGAGGGTGCGTGCCCACAATCATATCCACGCCCCAGCGGTACAGATTGTTTTTCCACCGCTTCTGCTCGGGATGATAGTCCAGATTGTATTCCACGCCCCAGTGAGGCAGGGCTATGATGAAATCGGCCCCGCGGTTGCGGGCCCTCTCGATGGCCTTTTTGACATAGGTGGAATCCATCTGCCCTATCACGTACGGCGCCGGAACCGAGAAGCCGTTCAGGCCGTAGGTGAAATTGATGAATGCCACGCGGAAGCCGCCGGCATCGATTATGGCCGGATTGGCAAGCCGCTCATCTGTGGTGTCGCGCCAAATGCCGGTATAGTGCACCGGCAGCCGGTCATAAGCGGCGAAGGTGCTGTCCAGCCCCCGCTTGCCCTTGTCCAGGATGTGGTTGTTGGCCGCCAGGAACAGGTCCACCCCGGCATCTATGGTCTCCTGCGCCAGCGAGACGGGCGCCGAAAACAGCGGATAGCCAGAGAATGGCGTCACCCCCACCGGAAATTCCATATTGGCGACACTGATGTCACAGGAATCCAGCCTGGGCTTGATATACTTGAAGTAGGAACTGAAGTCGTATGAAGAGGCATCGGTGGAATCCCGGCCGGGAATCCGGGCCGTGCGGATCTGGCGGTAATGGGACATTACATCGCCAATGAAACTGATACGCAGCGTGTCCCGCTCCACCGCCCGGGAGGCGGGCCAAAAGGCCACCAGCAGCAACAGCACTGTGCATATCTTCTTCATAAGTACAAATATACGATTTTTGTCGTTACTTTAATATTGACTACCTTCGCAGGGTATGAAAGTTTGCCGGATTATTGCTCTCACAGCCCTTATTTTAGCCCCTCTTACGGGTTGCGACGCGGTGCGCTCTGCCCTTGGGAAACCTACTTCCAAAGATATTGCCGAATTGCGCCTGCAAAAGGCAAGGATGCAGCGCACCGGCGATTCACTGGCGGTGGAGATGGGGGCGCTTCCCGATTCCCTGGACAATCTGGCTACGGCAGACACCACACACCCGGCGGCAGAGACCTCCGAAGCCGTGGCAGAAGCAACACCGGTGAATCTCACCTCACAGGCAGATGCCCCCGAGGAGCAGGCCGCCGAAGCAGAAGAAGCCCCTTCTGAAGGCCTTGCCAGCGGCTATTACGTGGTTCTGGGCAGCTTCAAGAACGAGGATAATGCCCAATATTACTACAACAGTCTCTCTGCTTCCGGAGCAGATGTCCATCTCGTAAAGATGAAAAACGGCTTCACCGCCGTGATGATATGCCACGGCAGCACTTACGACGAGGCCTACAGCAAAATGCTGGAGTTCTACAGCGACAAAAAGCGCCCAGAAGACATCTGGATCTACAACACCGCAAAGAAAATGCACATAGAATAAACCTTCTTATCGTGAAAGAAACAGTTTTTACCCCCAAACACATTGCACTCGGCGCCAAGATGGCCCCCTTTGCAGGGTACAATATGCCCATTGAATACACAGGAATCAACAAAGAGCACACCGCGGTCCGCGAGGGCGTGGGCGTGTTTGACGTATCCCATATGGGCGAGATCTGGGTCTTCGGCCCCAAGGCAACCGCCCTGCTGCAATATGTCACCACCAATGACGTTTCTGCCCTGTATCCCGGCCGGGCCCAGTATACCTGCCTGCCAAACGGCCGCGGCGGCATCGTGGACGACCTCATTGTATATTGCTTCAGCCCCGAGAAATATCTGTTGGGGGTAAACGCCGCCAACACAGAGAAGGATTGGAACCACATCTGCTCTTTTGCCGATAAATTCGGGATGAAAGTGGGCATCGATCTCGTGAATGCTTCTGACGACACCTGCCAGCTGGCCATTCAGGGCCCCAAGGCTATGGAGGTGATGCAGAAACTCTGCAGCGAAAACATTATGGATATGCCCACCTACACCTTCAAGCAACTCACCGTGGCCGGCATAGAGAATGCCCTGCTGGCCACCACCGGCTACACCGGAAGCGGCGGCTGCGAAGTTTATATCCCCAACGAAGACGGCCTTCGCCTGTGGGATGCCATATTCGAGGCCGGCGAGCCTTACGGAATAGTTCCGGTGGGTCTTGGCGCTCGCGACACACTGCGCCTGGAGAAGGGTTATCTGCTCTATGGCAACGATATGGACGACACCACATCACCTCTGGAGGCAGGTCTTGGCTGGATCACCAAGTTCACCGACGAGAAGGGCGATTTTGTGGACAGGGACTTCCTTCTGAAGCAGAAAGCAGAGGGGCTGAAACGCCGCCTGGCCGCCTTTGAACTGGTGGACAGGGGCATCGCCCGCCACGGATATCCCATTTGCGATGCCGGCGGCGCCGTGATTGGCCACGTCACCAGCGGAACTATGGGCCCCACTGCCAAGAAAGCCATCGGCCTGGGCTATATCGACGCTCCTTTATACAAGGCGGGCAGCGAGGTCTTCATAAACGTACGCGACCGCCTGCTCAAGGCTCAGGTGGTCAAGGCGCCTTTCTGCTAGGCTTTTGGCACTATCTTTGACGGAACCACCCTCCGTATGAAACTCTATCGCACCATCACGACAGCGGTTTTGCTGTGCGTGCTGTCGCTATCCGCAGCGGCAGACGACCTTCAGGCAAACCTGCGCCGCCATATAGATTATCTGTGTTCTCCCCATCTGGAAGGCCGCCTTGCCGGCAGCGAGGGGGAGCGGCTGGCCGCCGGCTATCTTTACGACCAGCTGGAAGCCGTTGGGCTTGAGATGTTTACAGACAGGAACGGAGACACTTTCACCATAGTAGGCACCGACGGCAACCGCATTGTATCAAAGAATATTGTGGGAATCCTGGAGGGAGAGGACCACGCCCTGCGCGAAGAGTATATTGTGATCGGGGCGCATATCGACCATCTGGGCTACTACACTGTAAATATTGACGGTACAGAGCAGAAGCGCATCTATCCCGGCGCCTGCGCCAACGCCTCCGGAGTTGCGGCGCTGATAGAGACGGCGCGGCTGGTCAGGGAGCACATCCCCGCCCCCAGGCGCAGCATTGTATTTGTGGGCTTCGGTGCTATGGAGCAGGAGTTTGCCGGCAGCCGGTTCTTTGCCTCCACCGACGGTTTCGGCCAGATAGGCAACGTCAAGCTTATGGTGAATCTGGATATGCTGGGGCGCGGCACAGCTGCCAATCCTTTTGAAGTTTATCCCTCGCTGCCCCTGGCCCAGCTTCAGGCAATCCTGGATTATGTGCTTGAAAACGAGTCGGTTCCGGCAGTTCCGGCAATCCACAACGGAGTGGTTTTCCCCTCCGACAACCTGGCGTTCAGGCAGGCCGAGATTCCCGCACTGACCTTCTCTACCGGCATCTTCAGGGAATACCGCACGGTAAAGGACACGCCCGACCTGGTTCAGGAGAGCCTTCTTGCGGCCCAGACGGTATATATCGCCGCCTTTTTAAGGAGCGTGGCCGATATGGAGATACTGCAGGTTTCCGACGTAGTGAAGCCAGAAAAAATCTATTCGCTGCAGGAGTGCGAAACGCAGCCCAAATTCTTCAGGGGCGGGGTCCAGTCCTTCCTGGACAACTGGGTATATAAATACCTCAACTATCCGCAGGAGGCCATTGCCCAAGGCGTGGACGGCTATCAGCGCATTGAAGATTCAAAAGGGAAAGTCACCTACAAGGCAGTGGTTTACGTATCGTTTATCATTGAAGCCGACGGCAACATAAGCAATGTCGCCATAGAGCGCGGCTTCAGCGAACCGCTGGACGACGAGGCACTGAGGGTGGTGTCGGCATCGCCCAAGTGGAAACCCGCCACCATAGACGGTAAAAAAGTTCGCACAAAAATTGTCATTCCAGTGGAATACCATCTCAAGAACAGGTAATTTCCTTATATTTGCAGCTCCTATAAACAGTTGCAAATGGAATACAATTTTGTAGAAATCGAAAAAAAGTGGCAGCAGTACTGGGCCCAGAACAAGACTTTCCAGGTCAAGACCGATAATTCCAAACCCAAATATTACGTGTTGGATATGTTCCCCTACCCCAGCGGAGCGGGACTGCACGTGGGACATCCCCTGGGCTACATTGCCAGCGACATTTACTCCAGATACAAGAGGCTTTGCGGTTTCAATGTGCTGCATCCTATGGGCTACGATGCCTTTGGCCTGCCGGCAGAGCAGTATGCCATCCAAACCGGACAGCATCCCGCCAAAACCACAGAGCAGAACATTGCCCGCTATCGCAGCCAGATGGACAAGATAGGCTTCTCGTTTGACTGGAGCCGCGAGGTGCGCACCTGCGAACCCGGTTACTACAAATGGACCCAGTGGGCATTCCTGAAAATGTTTGGCCACTACTACGACAACGATGCCGACAAGGCCCTCCCCATAGAGACCCTCGTGGCCAAGTTCGAGCAGGGCGGCAGCGCCGCCGTAAACGCAGCTTGCGGAGCAGTTAAGCCCTTCAGCGCAGCGGAGTGGAAAGCAATGGATTTCAAACAGCAGCAGGATATTCTGATGCAGTATCGCATTGCCTATCTGGGAGAAACCAGCGTGAACTGGTGCCAGCAGCTGGGCACCGTGCTGGCCAACGACGAGGTCAAGGAAGGCCTCTCTATCCGTGGCGGCTTCCCCGTGGAGCAGCGCAAGATGCGCCAGTGGCAGCTGCGTGTGTCGGCCTATGCCGGCCGCCTGCTGGACGAGCTGGAGTCAATAGACTGGACCGACTCCCTAAAGGAGATGCAGCGCAACTGGATTGGCCGCAGCCAGGGTGCCGAGATGGTGTTCAAGGTGTTCAACGGCGACAAACAATACGATATGACCATCTTCACCACCCGCGCCGACACGGTGTTCGGAGTCACCTTTATGGTGCTGGCTCCCGAAAGCGAGTGGGTAGAGAAACTCACTTCCCCTGAGCAGAAAGCAGCTGTTGAGGCCTATCAGGCAGAGGCCCGCAAGAAAACCGAGCGCGAGCGCATAGCCGAGACCCGCAAAGTCACCGGCGTGTTCTCCGGTTCATACGCAGTCAATCCCCTCAC
>JAEETP010000065.1 GCA_016290415.1 Bacteroidales bacterium | reverse complement strand
TCTGGGTTAACCGGACTTTGTGGTTAGCGTTGATTAGTCTTCAACTGCGATTACCTGGCCAGCGCCTACGGTACGGCCACCTTCGCGGATAGCGAAACGGAGACCTACGTTCAGTGCAACGGGGTAGATGAGGTCAACCTTGATCTCGACGTTGTCACCAGGCATAACCATTTCGGTTCCCTCGGGAAGGGTGATCTCACCGGTGATATCCAGAGTACGGATGAAGAACTGAGGACGATATTTGTTGTGGAACGGAGTGTGACGGCCACCTTCGTCTTTCTTCAGTACGTAGATCTGACCCTTGAACTCGTGGTGAGGAGTGATGGTGTTGGGGTGTGCGATAACCTGACCGCGCTTAACCTCTTTCTTGTCGATACCACGGAGGAGGAGACCAACGTTGTCACCTGCTTCGCCCTGATCGAGGAGCTTGCGGAACATTTCGACACCGGTAACGACAGACTTCTTGGGCTCGTCGCCAAGACCGATAATCTGAACCTCGTCGCCAACTTTAACGACACCCTGCTCGATACGGCCGGTAGCAACAGTACCACGACCGGTGATGGAGAAGATATCCTCGATAGGCATAAGGAAAGGCTTGTCGGTAAGACGCGGAGGAAGCTCGATGTAAGTATCGACTGCATCCATAAGCTCCATAACCTTAGCTTCCCACTGAGGGTCACCGTTGAGGGCGCCGAGTGCAGAACCGCGGATAACGGGAGCGTTGTCGCCGTCGAAGTTGTAGAAGGAGAGAAGTTCGCGAACCTCCATCTCTACGAGCTCAACCATTTCGGGGTCGTCAACGATATCAACCTTGTTCAGGAAGACAACGATGCGGGGAACGTTCACCTGGCGTGCCAGAAGGACGTGCTCGCGAGTCTGGGGCATAGGGCCGTCGGTAGCTGCAACCACGAGGATTGCACCATCCATCTGAGCGGCACCTGTTACCATGTTCTTCACATAGTCGGCGTGGCCGGGGCAGTCAACGTGTGCATAGTGACGGGTAGCAGTCTCGTACTCGATGTGAGCGGTGTTGATAGTGATACCGCGCTCTTTCTCTTCGGGAGCGTTGTCGATAGAGTCGAAAGAACGTACTTCAGAAAGGCCTTTTTCAGCAAGAACCTTGGTGATAGCGGCGGTAAGAGTGGTTTTACCGTGGTCAACGTGACCGATGGTACCGATGTTTACGTGAGGTTTGGTCCTCTGGAATGTTTCTTTTGCCATAATTAATATTTTACGTGTTTTAATTTCGTTGAGCTGGCGGTGAGAATTGAACTCACGACCTCATCCTTACCAAGGATGCGCTCTACCCCTGAGCTACGCCAGCAATATGTTAAAAAACTTGAGCGGAAGACGAGGTTCGAACCCGCGACCCTCAGCTTGGAAGGCTGATGCTCTACCAACTGAGCTACTTCCGCTTGTGACTTACAAAATAGGCGGCAATGCTGTTTCAAGCAATTTCCTACAACATTTCCGCCTGTTTATAAATCTTGTGGGAAGAGATGGATTCGAACCACCGTAGGCGTAAGCCAGCAGATTTACAGTCTGCCCCATTTGACCGCTCTGGTATCTTCCCATAACGTGAGCCGATAGACGGATTCGAACCCCCGACCTGCTGTTTACAAAACAGCTGCTCTACCGACTGAGCTATATCGGCCTATAGCTGCCCCGTTATTTTGGGACTGCAAAGATATACGGTTTTTTCTAAATACCAAAAATTTCCGAAACTTTTTCCAGGATATTTTCCCACCCCATTTTGCACTCTGTGTACTGCTCTTTTACACTGGCCTGCTCTATGAATCTGTCGGGGACTCCCACTGGTATTACCCGCACCGTCGGAGCATTAGCCGAAACGTATTCGCAAACGGCTCCGTAAAGGCCGCCGATGGTGGCTCCGTCTTCTGCTGTTATGATGGTATTTGCTGATGCACAGGCGTTTGCAAGGGCCTCCCGGTCAATCGGTTTCAGAAAACGCATATCGTAGTGCAGGATATCTGCTCCCAGCCGGCTCTTGGCCTCTGCCACAGCCCGTGCGCACGCGGCGCCTATGGGGCCTATAGACAGTATGGAGATGCCTTTTCCGTCGCTGAGCTTCACCGCTTTCCCAAGAGGAATCCTGGAGAACGGCTCGCCGCGCCACGCCGCTCCGGAACCTTTCCCGCGCGGGTATCTTATTATAGTGGCCGGCCAGTCGCTGCCGGTGGCGCTGTAAAGCAGGTTGCGCAACTGGGATTCATCAATAGGAGAGGCGATGGCCAGGTTGGGGATGCTGCGGAAAGCAGTCATGTCAAACACGCCCTGATGCGTGGCGCCGTCTTCTCCCACCAGCCCGGCACGGTCCAGGCAGAATATCACTTTCAGGTTCTGCAGCGCCACGTCGTGAATAACATTGTCGTAGGCGCGCTGCATAAAAGTAGAATATATGTTGCAGAAGGGAAGCATCCCGCCTGCCGCCAGGCCTGCGGAGAATGTCACTGCGTGGCCCTCGGCGATGCCTACGTCAAACACCCTGTCCGGGAACTTCTCTTTCATTATGTCCAGGCTGCTGCCGCGCAGCATAGCGGGGGTGATGCCCACGATGCGGCTGTCTTGCGCCGCCAGTTCGGTGACGGTCTCGCCGAATACCGTCTGGTAGCGGTCAGCACCGCCGGCGGTGTGCAGCGGCTCTCCAGTCTCGGGATCGAATGCGCCGGGGGCGTGCCACTTGGCGGGGTTTTCTTCGGCAGGTTTATAGCCTTTGCCCTTTACTGTGACCAGATGCAGAATCTTGGGCCCGTCTATCTTCTTGAGGCGCTCCAGCATAGAAATCACCTGCTGCAGATTGTTGCCGTCGGCAGGGCCGAAATACCTGAAACCCAGCGAATCGAACATAGACACCGTCTCGCTGTTGTGCAGCAGGAACTTCTTGGTGGTGCGGGTCAGCGCCTGCAGAAAATCCCTGAACTTGCCTTCTCCCACCTTGCGCCAGATGCCCTCTTTCAGGCGGTTGTAACCAGCTCCTGATGTGATGCGCATCAAATGGCGGTGCATGGCGTCTGAAGGGACGTCTATGGAGATGCGGTTGTCGTTCAGAATCACCAGCAGGTTGCTCTTGCGGCTGCCGGCATTGTTGAGGCCCTCGAAGGCCAGCCCGCCCGACATCGCACCGTCGCCAATCACTGCTATATGGTTGGCCTTGATGCCTTTAAGCTCATCTGCTACTGCCAGGCCCAGGGCCGCCGATATGGAGGTGGAGGCGTGCCCAGCTCCAAAACTGTCGTATTCACTCTCCGACATTTTGGTGAAACCGGACAGGCCGCCTTTCTCGCGGTTGTGCTGGAAAGCCTCCCGCCGCCCGGTGATTATTTTATGGGCGTAGGCCTGATGCCCCACGTCCCATACAATCTTGTCCTTCGGGGTGTCCATCACCTTGTGCAGGGCGACGGCAATCTCCACGGCTCCAAGGCTGGAACCTATGTGGCCGGGATTGTGGGAACAGCACTCGACGATATATTCCCGGATCTCCCTGCACAGAGACTCCAGTTGCTTTATGTCCAAAGATTTGAGGTCTTCGGGCGAATTGATGCTGTTGAGTATGGTGTACAACTACTGGCCGCGGTAAGGGGTGGAATATTCTTCTTCTCTTACGATGGTCTGCTCCCTGTCGGGTCCCACCGAAATAATCTTCACGGGAACTTTGAGCTCTTCTTCAATGAATTTGATGAATACGCGGAACTCATAGGGGAACTCACTCTCGCTGCGCACGGCGCTCAGCGGCTTGTGCCAGCCCTTGAATTCCTTGTAAACGGGCTTGATGTCGGCCTGGGTGTCAAACGGGAAGATCTTGCAGGGCTCGCCGTCCACCATATAACTGGTAGCCACCTTTATGGTGTCAAAATCGTCCATCACATCGGCCTTCATCATAATCAGGTCGGTGACGCCGTTGAGCATAATCGCATATTTGAGGGCCACCAGGTCCAGCCAGCCGCAGCGGCGGGGACGGCCCGTTACGGCGCCGTATTCAAAGCCGTTGTTGCGCAGCTTTTCGCCGGTCTCGTCAAAAAGCTCGGTGGGGAAGGGGCCGCTGCCCACGCGGGTGCAGTAGGCCTTGAAAATGCCGTATACCTTGCCCACATTGCGGGGGGCAATGCCCAGGCCCACGCAGGCGCCGGGGCATATCGTATTGGAACTGGTCACAAACGGGTAGGAGCCGAAATCGATGTCCAGCATACTTCCCTGTGCACCCTCTGCCAGAATCTTCTTGTTGTTTTCAAGGCATTCGTTGGCAAAGTACTCGCCGTCTATCAGTTTGAATGTCTTGAGGTATTCGATGGCTTCCAGCCACTCGGCCTCGTGCTCTTGGGCATTATATTCAAAATCGAACTGGCGGAGATACTCTATATGCTTGTCTTTCAGCGCCTGGAACCTCTCTTTGAAGTTGGGTGCAAGGATATCGCCCACGCGCAGGCCCACACGGCTCACCTTGTCGGTGTAGGTGGGGCCGATGCCCTTGAGGGTGGAACCTATCTTGGACTTGCCCTTGGAGGCCTCCTGTGCGGCGTCTATAATCTTGTGTGTGGGGAGTATCAGGTGCACCTTCTTGGAGATGTACAGGCGCTCTTTGAGCGGCACGCCGGCAGCCTCGATATTCTCGCATTCCTCTTTGAAAGTGACGGGATCCAGCACCACGCCGCTGCCCACGATGTTTATTGTACCCTTTCTGAAAACACCGCTGGGAACGCTTCGCAGCACGTATTTCTTTCCGTCAAAATGGATGGAGTGGCCGGCGTTAGGCCCTCCCTGGAAACGTGCTATTATCTGGTAGGTTTCTGCCAGAACATCCACAATTTTACCTTTTCCCTCGTCGCCCCATTGCAGGCCCAATACAACATCTAATTTCATACGTAAAGTTTTAAACGGACCACGAAGTTACTGCTAATAGTTGACAAAAGAAAATATTATTAAATTTGTGATATGAGACGGCGTGACTTTTTCAAGACTTCGGCGGCCCTGGCTGCCGCGGCGGTTCTTCCGGGTTGCAAATCCTCTGCCCAAATGTCGGGCAGCGATGATTTGCGGCTGGAATGGAGGCCATATACAGGAAAATTGAAATACACGTTTACCATTGCGACCTATTCCCGCACGGAGACTCCGCTGGTGCTGGTGCGCCTCAGCTGGCGCGGCTATGAAGGCTACGGAGAAGCCTCTATGCCTCAGTACCTTGGAGAAAGCACCCAGTCAGTCACCTCCTTTCTGGCGCGGGCCGCTCAGGAGGTGCTGCCGCGCTTCAAAGATCCTTTCCTGCTGGACGATATCCTGAGCGAGGTGGATGCCCTCTCGCCGCGCGACACCGCCGCAAAGGCTGCGATAGACATCGCCCTGCACGATTTGCTGGGCAAGATTCTTGGCCGGCCGTGGTGGCAGCTTTGGGGCTACAATCCTGCAAATACCCCCTGCACCTCATACACCATTGGCTATGATGCCAGCGACGAAATCGTGAAAGAGAAGATAGAGGAGGCCTCCTGGACCAAGGTCATCAAGGTCAAGCTTGGGATGGGCGAGCAGGAAGACAAGCGGATGATAAATCTGATACGCGAGCGGCTGGATACAGTGATTTGCATAGACGCCAACCAGGGCTGGAAAAGCAAGGAGATGGCGCTGGATATGATTGGCTGGCTTGCAGAGCGTAACGTGTGCCTGATAGAGCAGCCTATGGCCAAGGAAGACCTGGATTCGGCCGCCTGGATCACAGAGCGCAGCCCGCTGCCCGTGATTGCCGACGAAGCCTGCCAGCGCCTGGCCGACATCCCCCGCCTGAAAGGGGCCTACGACGGCATCAACATCAAGCTGATGAAATGTACCGGTATGCGCGAGGCGCACCGGATGGCCGAGATGGCCCGCGGTCTTGGGATGGAGGTTATGCTGGGCTGTATGACAGAGACTTCGGTGGCCGTATCCGCCGCCGCACAGCTCAGCCCCGTGGCCCGCTGGGCCGACCTTGACGGCAACATACTTCTGGCAAACGACTGCTTTGAAGGTATGTTCCTCACCGACGGAAAAATAACACTGAACGATAAACCGGGCATCGGAGTGGAGCCCATAAAACCTTTTGAAGAATTATGAGAAGAATCTTTTTGACACTGACGATATTGTTTACTGCCCTGGCCGCCTGGGCACAGGACGCCGACACCACATTGGTTCCCCGCGGGCAGGTAAAGCCCGAAAAGGATTCCATTGCCTTGCCGCCCGTTACTTGGGATATGGAGGTGGCCTTCGCCACCCGTGACACCTGCACGCTCTCTATGGACATCTATTTCCCGAAAGACGACAAGGAGAAGCACCCCTGCGTGCTGTTTGTCTATGGCGGCGGTTTTATCCAGAACAACCAGAAAGAGGCATCCGTGAGGCGTTACTGCCGTCGTCTGGCCGATGCCGGCTTTGTGGCAGTCGCCACCGACTACCGCCTGGGTCTGAAAGGTGTTAAAAACTCCAGCCTGATGACTATGGCCGACAATCTGGACCGTGCCATACAGTTATCCACCGAAGACCTGTTCTCGGCCGTAGAATACCTGATTACCTATGCCGACGAGTTGTGCATAGATCCCTCGCAGATAATCCTGGCTGGCAGCAGCGCTGGTGCCATCACTGTGCTGCAGGCCGATTACGAGCTTGGAAACAGAACCCAACTGGCAGCGGCTATGCCCACCGATTTCCGCTTTGCCGGCGTCATCTCTTTCTCCGGCGCCATCTTCTCGCGCAAGGGCAAATGCAAATGGACCGTGCAGCCGCCCGCACCCACGCTCTTCCTCCACGGCACCAGCGACGAACTGGTCACCTACAATAAAATACAGGTCTTCAACCTGGGCTTTTTCGGCACCAACCAGCTGGTAGAAAGGTTCGAAAAGTTTGACTACCCCTATATGTGCATCCGCTTCGAAAACCGTTATCACGAAGTGGCCGCCTTTATGAATGGCTTCTTCAACCAGACTGTCGGCTTCATAGAGCAGTTTGTCTTCAACAAGAAAAACTGGCAGGTGGACGTCACCTTCACCGATCCCGACTTCGACTTGGCCAAGCCCTGGGCCTTCACCCCAAAGGATTTGTATAAATAGGATCCCGCCGCTACTGGCAGCGGAGGGCGTCCACGACGTCGATGCGGGCAGCGCGGCGTGCGGGGAGGGCGCAGGCTGCAATGCCGGTGGCCAGGCTCATGGCCTGGGAGAGCAAAATCCAGCTCCAGGGGATGCTGAACCCCGAATGCAGCACGGCACCCAGGATGTTCCCGCAGAGGATTCCCAACAGGGTGCCGGCCAGGCATCCCGCCTCGCAGATGAGCAGCGCCTCGCATATGAAGCCGGCGCGGATGTCGCTGCGGGTGGCCCCTACGGCACGGCGGATGCCCACTTCGCGGGTGCGCTCCGCCACGCAAATCAGCATAATGTTGGCCAGCGCCACCGCCGCTCCGCACAGCGTCAGGATGCCGATGATAAGCGCGATTGTCTTGAGACTGCCGCCCAGCCGGTCTATCTCGCGCACCGCGGCGCTCCCTTCCACTATCTCGAAATCGTCCTTGTCGTCGGGCTTGAGATGGCGGACGCGGCGCATCAGTGCTGCGGCGCGGGCTGCAGTCCCCGATTCACCCGTGGGGGAGATCAGGTCCACCGAATAGCTGCTCTGCTCGCCAACCAGCGACCCCAGGGCCGAGCGCAGCGGCACGAACACAGTGTTGTCTGTGATCACGCCCAGCAGCGAGGACTGCTCTTTTATGACTCCTGCAACCCGGAATGATTTGCCGCCGATGTTGAGGTTATGCCCTATGGCATCCCCGCCCTGACCGGCGATTCCGGCGGCCGCCTTTTTGCCGACCAGGCACTCTCCCTCTCCGGGAGCTCTTCCGCTGCCCACCGCCAACCCGTTGCAGGTCAGGTAATCGCCTTCAAAAGCCAGCACTGTGGTCTGCGGGCCAAGCTCCCCGCCGGGATATCGTACCCGTGTCAGGGGCGGAACATAGGTGTACACGGCGCTTTTGCCGCCGCCAAACTCCGAGACGAACCGCGTCGCCTCCAAATAACTGATGGATTTCTCTTTGCCGGCACCGCTGCGGCTGCGGGAGTGGGCAGCCGTGATGCTGATGCGCTCTGCCGATGTGCCAAAGGCGTTCTGGAGCAGTGAAGCCAGGCAGTCTACGGCCGTTTGTGAACCAACAAGGCAGGTGATGCCCAGCGTTACGATGGCAACGGTGAGGGCGCTGCGCAGTCTGTTTCCGGAAATGTTGGCGGCCGCGGTGCGGATGGTGTCAGCCAAACAAGAGAATCTCCCCTTCGTGTCTTTCGCCTTCATATCTCTGCAATAGTTTAGATGTCCGAAGATACAACGAAAATCGGATCAAGTCAAGAGAAATTTCTGGAATCTAGTCCAGGGAATAGCGCAACTCACCGTCTACAAAGGTGTTGTGGACGATGAAATTATCGTCTATCAGGGCCACGTCGGCGGTGAAGCCGGTCTCTATGCGGCCAATGTTCCGGTATCCGAGGCTGTGGGCTGCGTTGAGCGCTCCGGCGCGGACAGCTTCGCTGAGCGGCAGGCCGGTGATTTCAACGATATTCTTGAGGGCGACGTTCATACGCAGCACGCTGCCGGCCAGGGCGGCATTCTCTTTGAGGCGTGCGGCCCCTCCGGCCACCAGCACGGGCAGTCCGCCGAGGTCATATTCACCGTCGGGCATACCTGCGGCGCGCATTGCGTCGGTAATCAGAATCATATGGTCCACACCCTTGACCTTGAAGGCCAACTGGATCATATTGGGACTGCTATGCATCATATCGCATATCATCTCCGCGAACACGTTGGTGTGCAGCAGGCCGGCGCCCACCAGACCTATTTCGCGGTGATGCAGCGGGGTCATCTGGTTGCAGTAGTGAGTCAGGTTGCGGAGTCCCTTGGCGTAGCAGCGGTGGAACTCGGTATACTTGGCGGCACTGTGGGCTGCGCTGGGCACGATGCCCATTGCCAGCAGGTCGGTCACAAAAGTGTCGCCACCAGGAAGTTCCGGTGCAAAGGATACTTTATGTATGGGGAATATCGCGTTCAGCCTTTCCACCATCTTGATGTCGGGCATCCGCACAAATGCGGGATTCTGGGCGCCGACTTCGCTGGGGTTCACGAACGGCCCCTCCAGGTGTATGCCGGGCATCTTCACGCCCATTCCGTCATAATGTGCCACCGAGTCGAAGGCTGCCGTGAGCGCCTCTTCGCTCTGGGTGAGGGTGGTGGGCAGCATCATTGTCACGCCCTCTTTCAACTTGTTCTTGCCTATGGTGTTGACCCCTTCTACCACGCCGTCGGTAAAGTCGCAGTTGTTGCGGCCGTGGCAGTGGATGTCAATCAGGCCGGGAATGGCGGTGAGGCCGCCGGCGTTGATGGTGAGGTCGGCATCGGGCAGGCTTTCGCCCGGAGT
Organism: Bacteroidales bacterium; assembly: GCA_016290415.1. Classification (GTDB taxonomy): domain Bacteria; phylum Bacteroidota; class Bacteroidia; order Bacteroidales; family UBA932; genus Equibacterium. The sequence continues at coordinate 1,467 of JAEETP010000065.1, read as the reverse complement.
GAGGACGCTGTAAATGATATTGTCTTTGAAGAGGATACTTCCGTGCTTTACTTCGAAGCCGGGGGAGGCGATGTTGCAGTCCCTGATTAGTGTGCGCATTGTCTTATGCAGATTAGTTGCACAAAAATAATAAAAAAACTTATTCGAGGCACAGCGGCCTGGTTTTCAAGTAGCTGATAACTTTGGATATCTCGCTGTAGAAAGGAGTGTCTTCTTTTATGAAAGGCTGAATGGCGCGGATGTCCCCGTATATGCGGCGGGAGGTTTGGCACATACTTTCTGTAATGCCCAGGATGTCGGAAGCCTGTGCCAGGGCTATATACTGAACAGCCATCACCTGGAATACGTTTTCGATGACCTGGGAGCAAAGCAGCTGGGAGTTTGTTCCCATAGACACGATGTCCTGGTTGTCATTGTTGTTGGGGATGCTGTGCACATAGTTGGGCATAGCCAGTGTCTGGCATTCAGCCGTGGTGGAAGTGGCGGTGAACTGGCAGGCCTGCATACCGTAGTTGAGGCCCAGGACGCCGGCGTTCAGGAAAGGAGGGAGGATGCCGTTGATGCGGTCGTGGAACAGATAGTTCAGCTGCCTTTCTGCAGTCATTGCCAGGCGGACCATCACCGTTTTCAGCTGGTCGGCCTCAAGGGAAATGTAGTCTCCGTGGAAATTACCGCCGTGGTAGATATTCCCGGTATCAGGATCCACAATTGGATTGTCACAGGCAGAGTTCAACTCGTTTTCAAGAACCTGCTCCGCATTCAGGATGGTGTCCAGCACCGGCCCCAGAATCTGCGGTGCGCACCGCAGGGAATAATATGGCTGCACCTTGTGCTCAAACACTTTTTCGCTGTGAGGGCCGTCGTAAAGGGCATTCTCGCGTCTAAGCATACAGCTGCCCGAAGCGGCCAGAGCACGCATTCTGGCGGCTATGACCTGCTGCCCCCTCTGGCGGCGCACCTCGTTGAGCGGCTCTGCCATAAGGTCGTCGTAAGACGATGCTATCTCATTCATCCATACTGCGGCAAGCGTGGCCCAGTCCAGCAGTTTGCGGGCATCCAGCAGGTTCACTATGCCGATGCCGGTCATCACGGAAGTGCCGTTGGTCACCGAAAGCCCTTCACGGATATGTATCTGTATCGGTTTCAGGCCAGTCTCGGCCATAACATCGGCTGTGGGACGCCAGGTGCCTTTGTACTGCACCTGGCCCTCTCCGATAAGGGTAAGGGCAAGATGGGCCAGCTGCACCAGGTCACCGCTTGCGCCCACGCTGCCGTGACGCGGTATGAACGGGATGATGTCGCGGTTAAGAAACTCGGTGAGCAGCTCCACCACTTCCGGATGGATGCCGGAACGGCCCTGCAAGAATGTGCCGATGCGAGCCAGGATTGCCATACGCACCTGGTCGCGGTTCAGAGGCTCTCCGGCCCCGCAGGGATGGCTGCGGATGATGTTGTATTGAAGCGCCT
>JAEETP010000064.1 GCA_016290415.1 Bacteroidales bacterium | reverse complement strand
GCCTTGGCGCCGTCCAGGTCCACCAGGTGCAGGCGCTTTACGCCGGCATCTTCATAGGCACGGGCCATATCCAGCGGCTGGGCGTCATAGACCTTCTGCCGGTCGTAATCGCCCTTGGAAAGGCGCACGCAGCGGCCTTCTATGATATCTATGGCAGGAATTATCTGGATCATATGCTCAGGAAGTTTTTAAGGATGGTCTCGCCCACCGGGCCGCTCTTTTCCGGGTGGAACTGGCAGGCAAAAAAGTTATCTCGTGACAGCGCGGCGCTGAAAGTGACGCCGTGGGTGGCTGTGGCTATGGTGTCGGCGCAGATTTCGGGATAGTACGAGTGGACAAAGTAGACGTACGGGCCCTCGTCCAGACCGGCGAAAAGCTGAGTCTTAAGGCCGCCCAGGCTGTTCCAGCCCATATGCGGAACCTTCTCGGTGGCTGTCTCAATGAAGCGGCGCACCTCGGCGGGGAAGATGCCCATACAGCGGACGTCGCCCTCTTCACTGCCGGCACACATCAGCTGGGCGCCTACGCAAATGCCCAGCACGGGCTTCGTCAGGGTCGGAATGACCTCCGCCAGGCCGCAGCTCTGCAGCGCCTTCATAGCGGTGGAGGCCTCCCCCACGCCCGGCAAGATCACCTTGTCGGCAGCGCGAAGCCTCGCGGCGTCGGAAGTGAGAATCACATCTTGCGCACCCACGCGCGAGAGCGCATTCACCACCGAACGTATATTCCCGGCATCATAATCTACAATCGCGATCATAACAGGCCTTTGCTTGTAGGTATTTCGTAGTCGAACGGGTTGCAGGCCACGGCCTGGCGCAGAGTGCGGGCAAACGCCTTGAACACACCTTCTGCCAGGTGGTGGTTGTTCTCGCCGCGGGCGCGGATGTGCAGATTGCACTGCATCGCCTCGCATAGCGACTTGAAAAAGTGGCGGAACATCTCGGTGGGAGTGTCGCCCACATATTCGCGGGTAAAGGGAACCTCCCAGCCAAAATCGATGCGGCCGCCGAGGTCCAGGAGCACCATAGCCTCGCACTCATCCATAGGGAGGGCAAAGCCATAGCGGCCAATGCCGCGCTTGTCGCCCAAAGCCTGCTTCAGGGCCTCTCCAAGGCAGATGGCCACATCTTCCATAGTGTGGTGCTCGTCTACCTTGAGGTCGCCCTTGGCCTCTATCTGCAAGCCGATGCCGCTGTGGTGCGCAATCTGGTCCAGCATATGGTCAAAGAAATTCAGGCCGGTGGAAATGCCGCTCTGCAGCCTGCCGTCCAGATCCACCGTGACCTTGATCTGCGTCTCGCGGGTGTTGCGCTCTATTGTGGCGCAGCGCACTCCGCGGCGGATTGTTGCCGCAATCTGGGCCCAGCCGGTCTTGTCGTCAAGAATCAGCGCCTTGCACCCGAGGTTTGCCGCCAGAGCGGCGTCGGTGGCGCGGTCGCCAATCACATAGCAGGCAGAGAGATCGTACTCGCCGGAGAGATATTTGCCGAACATCCCGGTGCCGGGCTTGCGGGTGGGCAGATTGTCGGCGGGGAAGCTGCGGTCTATGAGGATATCGTCAAACACGACACCTTCGCCCTCCAGCGTCTTCAGCATCAGATTCTGCGGCCCTATGAAATCTTCGTAGGGGAAGGAATCGGTGCCCAGGCCGTCCTGATTGCTGGCCAGAACCAGTTCATAGCCCAGATTCACAAGGCTTTTTAGGCCCGAGATAGCCCCGGGGATGAACTCGAACTTCTCAAACGAATCCACCTGCTCACTAGGCATCGGCTCCACCAGTATGGTGCCGTCGCGGTCTATGAAGAGTGCTTTCTTAAGACTCATAGCTGTATATTATTTTTTCCATTTTCTCATTTTCGGCGGGTGTGCCCACAGTAATGCGCAGGCAACCCTCGCAAAGGGCCACGGTGCTGCGGTCGCGCACAATCACCCCCTGCTGCAGCAGCGCATTGTACAGGCCGCGCGGGTCATTGACCTTGATCAGCAGGAAGTTGGCATCGGAAGGATATATCTTCTGGATGCAGCGGGCCTGCGGCAGCACCTCCAGCAGCCGGTCGCGCTCGGCCTTGATTTGCGCCACCTGCGGCGAGACATCGCCCTCAAGGCACTTCAGCGCCAGGGAAATGGTGTCGGTGCCGATATTGTAGGGATATTTCACCTGCTTGAAGATAGAGACGATATAAGGGCTGGTTATTGCCAGACCTATGCGCAGCCCGGCCATTCCATAGGCCTTGGAGAGGGTCTGCAGCACAATCAGGTTGGGATATTTATCCAGAAGCGAGACCACGCTCTTTTCTGCAGAAAAATCTATGTAGGCCTCGTCCACCACCAGGATGCCTTCAAACGCTGCGGCCAGACGCTCTATGTCGCTGACTGCAAAGGCGTTGCCCGTGGGGTTGTTGGGAGAGCATATGAACATCAGGCGGGTGGCGTCATCGGCCGCAGAGAGCAGCTTCTCTACCGGCAGGGCAAAGGTCTCGGGCTCCAGAAGCACCATACGGCGCTCTATATTGTTGATGTCGGCGCAGACGCTGTACATACCGTAGCTGGGGGCCATTATCACGGCGTTGTCGCGGCCCGGCTCGCAGAACACGCGGTAGCAGAGGTCAATGGCCTCGTCGCTGCCGTTGCCCAGGAACAGCCGCTCCGGTGCAATGCCTTTCAGCTCCGCCACCTTGCGGCGCAGCTGCTCTTTGAGCGACGTGGAGGGGTAGCGGTTGATGCCGTTGTCGTAGGGGTTCTCGTTGGCATCCAGCAAGATACCAAGCGAGCCTTTGTACTCGTCACGCGCGGTGGAGTATGGCTGAAGCGCCGCTATGTTGGCGCGGACTAACTTACTGATGTCTTTCATTTTTCAAGACGGATTTTAACGGCGGCGGCGTGGGCGTCCAGGCCCTCTGCCCCGGCCATCTTTATTATTGTGCTGCCAAGGCTCTCCAGACCCTCGCGCGTAAGTTCTTGATATGTAATGGAGTGCATAAAGCTGTCCAGGCCTATGCCGCTGAAGGCGCGGGCGAGGCCCATAGTGGGCAGCGTGTGGTTGGTGCCGGAGGCATAGTCGCCGGCGCTTTCGGGCGAATAGTTGCCTATGAACACGCTGCCGGCGGCGGTTATCTGCTCTGCCACATCCCAGGGGTTGCGCATAGATATGATGAGGTGCTCGGCTGCATAGGCGTTAGCAAAGGCGATAGCTGCCGATGAGCCCTCGGCTTGCTTCGGGCAAGCTTTGCTCCGGCTCGCTTTTAAATATAGGCGATGCTCGCCTTCGCAAACTTGCCCTTCGCGAAACGCCTCGGGCTCCTCTGTAAACACCACTATCCTACTGTTTTCCAGGGCTTTGGTGGCGATATCTTTTCGGGGGAGCAGGGCCAGCTGGCGGGCGACTTCGGCCTCTACATCGGCGGCGAACGCCTCGCTGCCGCACACCAGCATCGCCTGGCTGTCGCCTCCGTGCTCTGCCTGCGAAAGCAGGTCGCTGGCCACAAAGCGGGCATCTGCACTGTCGTCTGCCATCACCATCACCTCAGAAGGTCCGGCGGGCATATCTATGGCCACGCCGCGGGCCGACACCATCTGCTTGGCCTTGGTCACATAGCGGTTGCCGGGGCCAAAGATTTTGCTCACGGGGGCAATGGTTTCGGTGCCGAAAGCCATAGCGGCTATGGCCTGCGCCCCGCCCAGCGAATAGATGGTGTCCACGCCACAGAAATCGGCGGCGTAGAGCACTGCAGGGGCAATTTTGCCGTCGCGGCCGGCTGGGGTGCAAAGCACAATCTCGCGGCATCCGGCAATCTTGGCCGGGATGGCCAGCATCAGCAGGGTGGAAAACAAGGGGGCGCTGCCGCCGGGGATGTATAGCCCCACGCGGTCTATTGGCCGGCTGCGGCGCACGCAGCGCACGCCCGCAGTGGTCTCTACCTCAACCTTTTGCGGCATCTGGGCCGAGTGAAAGGCGCGGATGTTGGCTGCCGCCTGGGCTATGGCCGCCTTGAGGTCGGCGTCCACCAGGGCCGAAGCCGCTGCAATCTGCTCCCGCGAAACCAGGAATGAGTCCACATCGCGGCCTTCCACCTCGCGGGTGATATCCGCCAGGGCGGCATCGCCGCCGGCTTCCACGCGGGAAAGGATGGCGCGCACGCGCTCTTCTATCACGGCGTCGTCAGCCACGGCCCTGGTGCACAGGGCCTTCCACTGCTGAGGCGAAGGATTTACAATGATTTCCATCAGTCTATGACTTTATCGAGGTGCAACACCAGAATACCCTCTGCACCCAACTCTTTCAGGCGCTCTATCTTGTCCCACAACTCGCTCTCGCGCACCACGCTGTGCAGCGAGCACCACCCTTCTGCTGCCAGTGGCATCACGGTGGGGCTGCGCATTGCCGGCAGTATCTTCACGGCCTCTTCAAGCTTGGCGGTGGGGATATTCATAAGGATATATTTCTTGCCGCCGCTCTCCATCACTGCGTCAAAGCGGAACAGCATCTTGTCCAGGATTTCCTGCTTCTCGGGCTCCAGATTCTCCCGGGCCACCAGCACCGCCTCGCTGTAGAGCACGGTCTCCACCTCTTTAAGGCCGTTGGAAACCAGCGTGCCGCCGGAAGAGACGATATCGAAAATGGCGTCGGCAAGGCCGGCGGCGGGAGATATCTCCACCGAGCCCATTATCTTCTGTATCTGGGCATTGACGTTGTTTGCCTTAAGCCAGCGGGAGAGAATCTCGGGATACGAGGTGGCGATGCGTTTGCCGGAGAAGAACTGCGGGCCGGTGTATTCCTGCTCTTTGGGGATTGCCAGCGAAAGGCGGCACGCCCCGAAGCCCATCTTGCGCACCACGCGCACCTTGGCGCCGGTCTCTTCTACCTCGTTGAGGCCCACGATGCCCAGGTCGGCACTCCCCTGCTCTACCACGCCGGGGATGTCGTCGTCGCGCAGATAAAGCACCTCCAGCGGAAATCCAGCCGCACGTGCCAGGAATTTGCGTTTGACCTCGTCTATCTTGATGCCCGCTTCGCGCATCAGCGCCAGAGAATCTTCGCTCAGACGTCCTTTAGATTGTATTGCTATCCGAATCATAGTGTTATAATTTTCAATTAAAAAAAGACTTGCGCGGTAAAAGTCCGGGCAAGTCTTCTATTTTGCTTTCAAATTTGCACACACTCACCTAGACCTCTTGAAAAAAGAGATGATGGTGATGAGTATGTACAAACGAAAAAACCATTTCTATTACTATTTCACCCACAAAGGTATAATTAATTTTTTAATTACAAATCGTAAGCGACAATTTTTACAGGACCCAGCAGTCCGGAGGGCTGCAGCGGGCTGTCGGCCGTCCAGGGATTGACGGTCATCCACACCTTGCGGTCCTTCTCGGGCAGGCGCATATCGCCTATTATGCGGTTCTGCCAGTTGTTAACCACCTCAACCTCAACGGTATTGATGCCCTTCTTGAGGCCGTCCGTGATATTCACGCGATAGGGAGAGGTCCAGGCACCGCCCATATATTTGCCGTTGACCTTGACTTTGGCCATAACCATCACATTGCCCAGATCTATATAAATATCGGTGTCGGGCAGCTTGTCCAGTTCAAACTGGTTGCGGTATTGAGCCGCACCGGAATAATACTTTATGGCATCGTCGCCGGCTGTGGCCCAGTCGAACAGTACATCCACGTTGATCTTGCCCTCGGGGCCGCGGCGCTCGGCATCAAAGCTTACTATCCAGCCCTGCTGAAGCTCTGCCAGAACCTCTTCTGAAGGATAATTCTGGCGGTAAGAGCGGCCGGCAGGTTTCTGGTCACAGAACACCACGAAAGAGCTCTCCAGGGCATCCAGGCGCAGCGGAACGGTAATGGTGCGGCCGTTGTCGTCGTACTGCGGAAGGCTGCGGATCTCGCCGCTGAGCGGATTCCAAAGCTGGGGAGCGCGGCCGCTGCAGCGGAAGGTGGCTTTGATTTCCAGTTCCCTGGCCGACTGGTTGGAGACAAAGTAGATGTCGCCCTTGTCCAGATGGCGATGGATGAATTTGATGCTCTCGGCGCAATTGTCCACCATAAAGTCGGGAGTTATACCCTTCTCTTCCAACACTTTTTCTATAGGGGCTCCGTCGGCGAACACCTTGCCATAGCCGTAGGGCAGCGACATCCTGTCGGTAGTGCCCCAGAGGTCGGACGAGATGCTCTTGACCTCGGCGTCGGCATCGGGATAATTCTGAAGGCTGGGAGAAGCCTGGGGCGCGGGGCCCAGGATATACAGGCCGTCGGAGACAAGTTTCTTGATCTTGGCCAGCAGCTCGGGACGCATAGTGGTCTGGCGCGGCAGCACCAGCAGGCCGTAGCTCATACCGTCGGGCAGCGTCAGGCGGCCGTCCTTCATTTTAGCGTCGCGCAGCAGCACCTCGGCATTGATATAGTCAAAAGAGTAGCCGTAGGGCAGCGCCGGGTCGGTGACGCCCGTCATCTTGGGAACATCTTCGCCAATGAAATAGGCGGCATCGGCCACATAAAGGCCCTGCTGGAGCATCAGGTTGCAGCGCTTCAGATAGCGGCCAAACACGTCCATATGGCTGAACCAGATGTTCTTGCGGTTGAATTCGTTGCCAAACCAGGCGTCCACGCCGGGGTTTTTATCCTCGTAGGGCTGCTGGATATAGAGGTGCAGCAGAGTGCTGTTGATGCCCTCGGTAAAGAAGCGGTCCAGACGCTGCTTCATTATGCGCGGATAGCGGCTGAACACCGGGCCGCCGCTGGTGCAGCTCTCTGCCCAAACCTTACGCTTGCCGTAGATGTGGGCGCAGCTGGATGCGGCGCGGTTCTCTATGTCTCCCAGGGTGCCTTCGCTCCAAAACTCGCCGGCCACCTCGTCGCTCTGGCCGCCGTACATCAAAAACTCGCTGGGGAAACCCCAGTGGCCGTAGCACTCCAGCCAGGTGCTGAGTCCGTGCTTGTGGCTGGCCTCGCGCAGACCACCGACATAGTCATATGCCACGCGGTCGGCAATCAGGCGGCGCAGGTCCCAGAGGAAACGGTCGCTGATGTCGGCGCTGCCCACAATATCACCGCTGAGCACCGGAAGGTACGGGGTCGGGTCGTAGCCGTATCTCTCCTGGAAACTCTCTACCATATCGTCGGTCCAGTCCAGGCCGCCGGTCTCGTAGCTATCCTCCACAACCACCTTGAAAGTCTTGCGGTCGTCGGCGGGGATGCGGCGCAGAATCTCGCCTATAAAGCTGTCAAAATGATAGTTGATGTGGTCCAGGCTCATCTTGTCAATCTCCAGGCCGGTCCCTTCGGGCGATGCGGGGGCGTTGGTCTGGCCGGTGGTGCGCATTGCAAAACGCTTCACGGTCCATTTGCCCTTGGGAGCATCCCAGGTCAGGTTGTCACCGTCCATCTTGTCGGTGAGATCTATCACACTGGCGGGGTCAATGCCGTTTTTGCTGCCGGCGGCGGGTTGAGGCTGCCACATATAGGCATCCCACATAGGCAGCGGGGTCTGGAACATCTTTGCCAGAGTCTTCTCTGCAAAACGCTCTACCATAGGCCTGGTGGTGAGTTCGGCCTTGAGAGTGCCGGCGCCCGGTTCGTCCAGAACCAGCTTGAAATCGCTGGCCTTGGTCTCGGGCAAACCTATCACAATGGGTGCATACGGCATATAGCCCACGCTGACGTTGGCGTTGCTGCGGTCGATGCCGAATTCCTGTATCTTTTTCCAGCCGTCACCTTCCCTGGCCAGAAGTGTGCCCTTGGTGATGATGGCCGTGCCGGGGGCGGGAGTCAGTATCAGGGAGCGGTAGGCATTGCCAGCTTCGCCCTCCAGAAGAGTCTCGGTCCTTTCGCCGGCACTCTTGGTCACTGTGGCCTTTACCGAAGTGAAATCGTCGGCAGGATAGGCAATTACCTTCACATCCGCCATTGCGTCGGGGGCAACCTTCTCCAGGGTGATGGTCTGTTCGCCGCCTTCAGAAGTGAAGGTAGTCTCGCTGCTGGCCAAGTAACGCATACTCTGCTCCGGCTTTACCCACGGTCCGCCTGACTGGCTCCAGCCCGGGCTGTTGAAGATGCCTATCTCAATGCCGAGGTCAGATGCGGTCTTAAGGGCGGTGTGCATCACCTCCCACCATTCGGGAGTAAACATTTTGATTTCGCCCCACGGGAGGTCGGCGGTGACATTGCCAATGAAAGCGCGGTTGATGCCCACCTCTTTCATAGCTTTGAGATCCTTCACTACGCCGTCTTTGGAGATGTTGTCGTTTACCCAATACCAATACACGGCAAGCTTCTGCTTGTCGGGATTGCGGAAACCTTTTTCAATGGTCTTGAATGACTCGTTGGGGCCAAAAGCGCTGGGGTCACGGTATTCTTTGGTGGCCGTGTTGTGGGAGCAACTGGTGGTTGTCTGAGCCAATGCCACAACGCCAAGCGCCACTGCAAGAGCAGCGATGAACGCAATAACAGACTGTTTCATTAAAAATTAAAGTGTGTGATGTAACGACAAATATAGCCATTACCAAGCCTCGCTGACCCGGCGTTACAAATAGGATATCAACAAGTTATCAAATGATTTGGGCGCTATCCCAGGTATTGAAGCAATTCGACTGGCTTATCAATCAGATGCTTTGCACCCGCCTGCTCCAATTTGCTGCGGCGGCGGAAACCCCATGTGCAGAGGACGTAGTCAAGGTGGGCGTTGGTGGCAGATTCGATATCCACCTCACAATCACCGATATAGAGAATTTCGTCCAGGGGCAGGCCGGCGCAGCCGCTATTGCGGATGGCGTCGTCTATGATGCCGGGGGCGGGTTTCAGGGGGCCGCCCGGTTTCTGGCCTTCTACGGCTGCCCAGCTGATCTGAGGATAGAAATGCGGTACAAGAAACTTGGCGCCGTCGTCAAACTTGTTGGAGGCCACCGCAAGGGACAGGCCGCGGCGCTGCAACTCTTCCAGAAGTTCTGGCATCCCATCGTAGGGACGGGTCTCGCGGGCCAGATTGGCGCGGTAATACTTGAGGTATACATCGCGGGCCGCATCCACAAAAGCCTCGTCGGCAGCCTTATCGGCCGGAAGGGCGCGCTTGATCAGCATCCTGCTGCCGTCGCCCACCTTCTTCTCGTAGTCTTCCAGATTCCAGGTAGGGAGGCCCAACTGGGCCAACATCTCGTTGCAGGCGCTGCCTATGCCGCCAATGGTATTCAGCACGGTGCCGTCAAGGTCAAAAATGATGAGTTTCTTCATAGAGTTCCGTCTGTGTGCCGCAAAAATAGTAATTTTACGGCGATGAATCCCAAAACTCTCATTTCGCCAGAGGAGCTTTCCAAAGAAAGTAGCGCCCGACGGATCCTCATTTCGCTTGACGGCGGAGTGATTTCCAATCCGCTGAGGCGGCTCCCCGACCCGGTCTCGTTCCAGCTGCGGCAGGGCGAGTGCATCGCCGTGGTCGGCCCGGTGGGAAGCGGCAAAAGCACTTTGCTTAAGATGATTACCGGCGGGTTCTACCTGCGCGAAGGGACGCTGCGGCTGGATCTGGACGATGAGAGCTACCGCGCCATCCGCTTTGTGGAGTTCGACAACGCCTACTCCACCACCGAGACCCAGTATTACCACCAGCAGCGCTGGCAGGCCTTCGAGCGCGAAGCCTCACCCCTGGCGGGAGAGTTGCTGGGAGTAGCGGCCGGAATGAATGCAGAGGGGATGCCGGGGGGGACGTGCCAGGACAAATTGAGCTGGCAGCAGCGGCTATTCGAGATCCTGAACATCGGGCCGCTTCTGGGCAAAGAGATCATCACCCTCTCCAGCGGCGAGCTGAGGCGGTTCTCCATAGCGCGCGCCCTGCTTCAGCGGCCCCAGGTGCTGGTGCTGGAGAGCCCTTTCATAGGACTGGACCCTCCCACCCGCCAGGTACTTTGCGACCTGCTGGAGCAAGTTCTGAACTCGCTGGGCATCAGCATAATAATGACCCTTACCGACCCCGACAGAATCCCGCAGGTGGTCACCCACGCATATTATATGGACCGCGGCCGTCTTTCCTCCAAGATGCCCGCCGGGGCTATTCAAAACACCAAGGGCAGCATCCAAATCGATACGGCAGCTATCGCCAATGCGAAGCAGTATTTCCGCGAGGCGGAGGCGTTTGACAAGGTGGTGGAGATGCGCGGGATCAACATCAGCTACGGCGAGCGGCAAATCTTCCGCGACCTCAACTGGACGGTGCGCAGCGGCGAGCGGTGGAACGTGACCGGGCCCAACGGCAGCGGCAAGAGCACCTTGCTGAGCCTGGTGAATGCCGACAATCCGCGCGCCTACTCGCTGGACATCACCCTGTTTGACCGGCGTCGCGGCACCGGCGAAAGCATCTGGGACATCAAGCGGCACATCGGCTACCTATCCAGCGAGATGCACAGCAGCTTCCGCGAGAACCTCCCCGTGCTGGAGATTGTCCGCAGTGGGATGGACTACGGCTGCCACATTGACGATGAGGCCCTTCTGCAATGGCTTAGGCTGTTCGGGGCGGAGCATCTGGCTCAACGCAGCTACCTGACCCTCTCCAGCGGCGAGCAGCGTTACATCTTGTTGGTCAGGGCTTTCGTAAAGGACCCCGACCTGCTGATTCTGGACGAACCTTTCCAGGGGCTAGACCCGGCACTGCGCCATCGGGCCGCAGCAGTAATCAACGCTTTCTGCTCCGCCAGGAACAAAACACTGATTTTCGTGACACACTACCTGGACGAAGTCCCCGGCGTAGTAACCCACACCCTGCAGCTCTAGCGAAACCACACGCAACACTTCGTGATGGAATTCGTTGACCAATTCGAAAGGTCTTCTTACATTTGTTGCAAATAAACCATCACTACAATGAACAAAAAAGTACTCGTGACAGGCGGCTGCGGCTACATCGGATCGCACACCTGTGTAGAGCTGGCCGAGGCCGGCTTTGAACCGATTATCGTGGACAATTTGTCTAAGTCCGAGAAG
>JAEETP010000063.1 GCA_016290415.1 Bacteroidales bacterium | reverse complement strand
CAATTTGAAGGCAAAGTCCTTCTGATAGTAAACACCGCTTCTAAGTGCGGCTTCACCCCTCAGTACGACGGTCTGGAGGCCCTCTACGAGAAATATAAAGACCAGGGTCTGGTGATCATCGGCTTCCCCTGCGACCAGTTTGCACACCAGGAGCCCGGCAGCGACGACGAAATCGCCGAATTCTGCCGCCTGAACCACGGCGTCACTTTCCCGCTGATGAGCAAGATCGAGGTCAACGGAGAGAACACCCACCCTATCTACACCTGGCTCAAAGAGAGCGCTCCCACCGAGGAATACAAAGGCTTCAAGGCAAAATCCGCTGCCAAGCTTTTCAAGAAGATCAGCAGCAGTATGGAGAAAGACAATGACATCAAGTGGAACTTCACCAAATTCCTGGTTGGCCGCGACGGCAGCACTGTAAAGCGCTACGCCCCCACAACCACTCCCGCGAAGATGGAGAAGGATATCGCTTCAATGCTCTAAATCCCCAGCACACAGGCAATGAAAGAAGAGTTCAAACTGGACAATCAGCTCTGCTTCAGGCTATACACCGCCTCCAGGCTGCTGACTCAGGCGTACACCCCGCTGCTTAAGGGCCACAACCTGACCTATCCGCAGTATCTGGTGCTGTTGGTGCTCTGGGAGCAGGACTGCCAGCCGGTAAACGACATCGCCCACAGGCTGTTCCTGGAGACCAACACGGTGACCCCGCTGCTCCAGAGAATGGAAAAGGAGGGCATCGTGACCCGCCGCAGAGGCGATGCCGACGCCAGGCAGACCATAGTGTCGCTCACCAAAAAAGGCCTCGCCCTGCAAGACAAACTCACCGACGTCCCCCAGAAAGTTGGCCGTGCAGTGCTGTGCGACAGCCTGACACCGGAGAGCGTCCCCACCCTCTTCTCCCAGTTGGACGAAATCATAACCACCCTAAGCGGGAAATAGGCCCGTAAACAGCAAAGCAAAGCCGGCAGGGAGCAATTCCCTGCCGGCTTTGCTTATACCCTGAACGGGCTTTTCTATACCATCCCGCTGAAACCCATAAACGCCAGGGCCATAATGCCGGCGGTGATCAGGGCGATGGGGATACCCTTGAAGGGCTTGGGCACATTGCTGGTCTCCAGCTGCTCGCGGATGGCGGCAAACAGAGTGATTGCCAGACCAAAACCTATGGCAGATGCAATGGCAAACACCACCGACTCTCCCAGATTGAGCATCTTGGCCTCGCCGCCAAAGGTAAACTGCTTCTGAACCACCATCAAAGCCACGCCAAGCACGGCGCAGTTGGTGGTGATGAGCGGCAAGAAGATACCCAGCGACTGGTACAGTGCGGGGCTGATTTTCTTGAGAATGATCTCTACCATCTGCACCAGGCCGGCGATGACCAGGATAAAGGTCACCGTTTGCATATAGACCATATTCAGCGGCATCAGCACATAGTACTGAAGCAGCCAGGTGACGCAGGTGGCAAGGGCCATTACAAAGGTCACCGCCAGGGACATACCCACCGCGGTATTGACCTGCTTGCTGACGCCCAGGAAGGGGCAGATGCCCAGGAACTGGGACAGGACGATATTATTGACGAATATCGCAGAAACGAGTATCAACAGTATTGTCATAACTTATGCCCTCCTTGTCAGTTTGTTGAACAAAGCCATCAGCAGACCCAGCACCAGGAATGCACCGGGAGCGAGCACGAACACCAGAATGCCGTCGCCGTGCCACAGAGGCAGGCCAAACAGGGTGCCGGCACCCAGCAGCTCGCGAATCAGACCTATCACCATAAGCGACAGGGTAAAGCCCAGGCCGATGCCCAAACCGTCGCAGGCCGAATCCAGCACGGTGTTCTTGTTGGCAAACGCCTCGGCGCGGCCCAGCACTATGCAGTTGACCACAATCAGCGGGATGAACAGACCCAGGGTCTCATAGAGAGACGGGAGATAGGCCTGCATAAGCAGCTGGATAATGGTCACGAATGCCGATATGATGACGATATAGCTGGGGATGCGGACCTTGTCGGGAATGAACCGCGCCACAGCCGAAATCACTATGTTGGACAGGGTCAGCACCACCAGCGTGGCCAGACCCATACCCATACCGTTCAGCGCCGAAGTGGTGGTACCCAGCGTGGGGCACATACCCAGCACCAGCACAAAGGTGGGGTTGTCTTTTATTATACCCTTTTTAATGAGATCAATTGGCTTCATCCGATCCTCCTTCGCCGTCCTGCGGCGCAGTTGCTGAGCTCGCTGCATCGGTATTGCTGCCCGAAGCGGCGAGATATACATTGTATGCCTTTTCTACCGCGGCCGTGAATGCACGCGATGTGATGGTAGATGCGGTGATGGCATCGACATCGCCGCCGTCCTTGGTCACTTTAAGCCTGTATTCGGCGGGATTGCGGCCGTCGAACTGTGTGCGGAAATGACTTTCGCCTTCGGTGATCTTGGCGCCCAGGCCGGGGGTCTCGCTGTGCGAAATCACCGCCGTAGAGCAGATGTCACCTGCGGCGTTGAAGCCCACCATAAGGTTGATGGGACCGCCGAATCCGGCGGTTACGGACTCTACTGCATAACCCACTGTGCTGTCGCCAGCCATAGCCTTGTGGACGTTGAATTCTGTGCCGTCCAGCAACACCACGGTGTCAATAGGCGCCCCCTCGAATGCGGGGAGAACCTGCGCAATGGCACGGGCGGTTTTTTCGCTCTGCACGCGGGCAATCTTCTTTTCTGTGAGGGCATTCACCACCGCCAGCAGCAAAGCGCACACCAGTGCGATGCCGCCCAGCGATATCAGCATATTCTTTAGTGTTGATTCCATTTTTGCCATACTCCAGCCCTCCTTATGCGGCAAACCTGCGCGGTTTGCAATATTTGTTAATCAGAGGAGTGGCCATATTGCCAAGCAGGATGGCAAACGACACACCCTCGGGATAAGAACCGAAGTAACGGATAAGCACCGTGAGAAGGCCTATCAGCACACCGTAGATAATCATACCCAGCGGCGCCATAGGGCTTGTGACATAGTCGGTGGCCATAAAAATGGCGCCCAGCAACAGACCGCCGGTGAACAGGTTGAACAGCGGGCCGGTGAACTGGTCGGGATTGATCAGGGAGAAGATGGAGGTCAGCACCACCACTGTACCCAGGATTGCCAGGGGAATGTGCGGCCGGATGACCTTCTTGACCAGCAGGTACACAAAGCCCAGAATCAGCGCCAGGGCTGATATTTCACCTGCGGAACCACCGGCGCGGGCAAACAGCATATGCCAGCCGCTCAGGTTATTGTCGGCAATGATCTGGCTTGCGGGCATGCCCTGACGAAGGCCCTCGTTGATGGCTGCCAGGGGTGTCGCGCCGCTGAAGGCGTCCACGCCCAGCCAGCCGGCCGGAGCAGCCCAGGTGGTCATAACGGCCGGGAAAGATACCAGCAGGAACACGCGGCCAAATATGGCGGGGTTGAAGATATTCTGGCCAAGGCCTCCGAAGCACATCTTGGCAATGCCTATGGCGGCTATCGAGCCCAGGAACGCCACCCACCAGGGGGCAGCGGGCGGCAGGTTAAGCGCCAGCAGCACACCCGTGAGACAGGTGGCCGAGATGGAGGGGATATCCTTGCCCAGCAGATAATTCTCTATGACGAATTCGCAGGCGATGCAGGTTGCCACGCTCACCATAAGCAGCATAAAGAAGTTCCAGCCGTAGAACAGCAGGGACACCAGCACCGCCGGGGCAAGCGCGATAAGCACATCGTTCATCAGAACCCGTGTGGTCACGGGGTTCTGGAAGTGCGGAGAAAGTGAAACTGTAAGTTTTGCCATAATCTTGTCTCCTACTATTTTTTGGCTCTCGCACGGATTATTTTCATAACGTCGGCCTTGCCGGTGCGCACAACGTCCAGCAGCGGGATATGTGCCGGGCAGGTGCTCTGGCAGCAGCCGCACTCTATGCAGTCGTAAATCTTGTTGGCCTCCAGGCCGTCGTTGTCGCCGGCGCGGCCCAGACGGTTCAGCAGCCAGGGCTCAAGACCCATAGGGCAGGCCTGGGAGCAGCGGGCGCAGCGGATGCAGGCGGTTTCGGGAGCGCGGGATGTCTGCTCTGCGGTGAGCAGCAGCAGGCACGAAGAGCCTTTCTGGGTGGTTGCCTCCAGATTGACCACCGCCTTGCCCATCATCGGGCCGCCGGAAACCACCTTAACGGCGTTTTCGGGCAGGCCGCCCACTGCATCAAGGATATAAGAGAGCGGGGTGCCCAGGCGCACCATAAAGTTGCGCGGCTGGGGCAGGCACTCTCCGGTGACGGTCATCACCCTCTCGAACAGGGGACGGTTTTTCTGGACAGCCTGATATACGGCATAGGAAGTGGCGACATTCTGCACCACGCAGCCGGTGTCAATGGGCAGCGCACCGCTGGGAACGCGGCGGCCGGTTATGGCATCGATAAGCTGCTTTTCACCGCCCTGCGGATATTTCTTCTTCATCTTGACCACCTCTATGCCCACGTAGCGCAGGGTGGCGTCGGTGAGGGCGTCAAACGCCTCGGGTTTATTCTCTTCTACGGCGATGACAATCATCTCCACACCCAGCACGCGGGCCATTATGCGGGCTCCCAGCACTACCTCGTGCGGATGCTCGCGCATCAAGCGGTCGTCTGCGGTGACATACGGCTCGCATTCGGCGCCGTTGATAATCAGATATTCGGCCTTCTTGTCCTTGGGCGGAGCCAGTTTTATGTGGGTGGGGAAAGTTGCGCCGCCCATACCCACGATGCCGGCATTCTTGATTTTCTCCAGCAGATCTTCTGCAGAGCCCTTGATCTCACGCTCCACGCGGTCGCTGGTGAAGATGCCGTCTACAAACTCATCGCCCTCTACGTCAATGCACACGTGCATCACCATATTGCCAACGATGTCGGCGCGGGGCTCTACCGCAGATACGGTGCCGCTTACAGAAGAGTGGACAAAGCCGGACACGAATCCGGCGGGAGTGCCAATCACCTGGCCGACCTTGACCTTGTCGCCCTTCTCTACGCAGGGTACTGCGGGGGCCCCAAGGTGCTGAGCCATTGAAATGGCCACTTTGGAGGGGATGGGCAGCTGCTCTATTGCTGCATCCCTGGCTATTTTGTGGTCGTCCCAGTGGACGCCACCGATTTTGAAAGTCTTAAGTGCCATTACGATACTCCTCCACTAAACAAATCCAGATCTATAACTTCGTCGCGGTCGTCAGCTGCGGGCTTGGGAGCCTTGGGCTTGGCCGTGCGGGTACGTTTGGGCTTGGGTGCAGCCTCCGCGGGCTTCTCGCCGGGGAAGTCTATCTCAAGGGCAGCGGCCTGGGCCTCTTCTGCCTTGGGTGTCTTCTTGCGGGGAGCGCGCTTTTTGGGTGCGGGCTTGGGGGCCTCTTCTGCGGCTGCTTCCTTTGCGGGCTCGGCTGCAACAGCGGGCTCTGCCGCTGCCACGGGCTTGGGTTCGGGGGCGGGAGCCGGAGCGGGTTCGGGTTTAACCTCCACCTTCACAGGCTCTTCCAGGGGCCTGGGGAGAGGCCTTGCCTGAACCATAGGTTCGGGCTTCTTTACCTCAACGGGCTCGGCAACCTTCACGGATTCCTCTACCTTAGCGGGCTCGGCTACTTTCACAGGCTCCGCCGGCTTCACGGGCTCAACCGGCTTTGCAGGTTCTGCAGGCTTCACAGCCTCCGCGGGCTTCGCGGGCTCTTCAGCAGGCTTGGGAGCGGCCGGCTTGGGCTCGTATTTGAAGCGGGCTGCAGACCTCATTGCAGGCTTGGGCTCTTCTGCGGCAGGCGCGGATGCCGGCTTGGATGCCGGTTTGGCAGCGACGGCAGCCGGGGCGGCTGCAGCAGCGGCCGGAGCAGCGGGAGCGGCCTTCTTCACGGGGAAGTTGAGCTTGTGGATAGCGCCGGTGGGGCACTCCTCTACGCACTTGGTGCAGAGCTTGCACTTGGAGGCATCTATGTAGGCCAGGTTGTTCTCTACCACGATGGCATCGTGAGGACAAACCTTCTGGCACTTGGCACAGCCGATGCAGGCAGCCTTGCAGGCCTTGCGCGCCACGCCGCCCTTGTCGGTATTGCTGCAAAGAACCACCACCTTGAGGCCTCTGGGGCCCTTGGGGCGAAGCTCAATGATGCCCTTGGGACAAGCCTTACCGCAGGCGCCGCAGCCGGTGCACTTGCTCTCGTCCACCACCGGAAGGCCGGTTTCGGGATTCATAGAGATAGCGCCGAACTTGCACACGCGGGTGCAGTCTCCGCAGCCCAGGCAGCCGAAACGGCAGGCGGTGTCACCGCTGTAGAGCGCCGCCTTGACCTTGCACGACTGGTAGCCTTCGTAGTTGCTGGTCTTGGGGCGGTTTTCACAAGAGCCGTTGCACCTGACCACAGCCACCTTGGGTGCCTGAGGCGCAGCCGTCTTGCCCAGAAGATCTGCGATTTTGGTCATTGTTTCACTGCCTCCCACGGGACACATAGCGTCGCCAAGCTCGTCCATACCGACCAGTTTAGTGGCAAAATCACGGCAGCCTGCACATCCGCAGCCGCCGCAGTTTGCCCCGGGGAGCAACGCCTCTACATCGTCTATGCGGGCGTCCTCTTCTACCTTGAACCTCTTAGCAACGAGAAAAAGGATTGCCGCTACCAGCAACCCTATCGCAGTAAGAGTGATTACAGTAATTAATATCGGATTCACACTGTTTAGGTTATTGTTCTATTGAAAAAACAAACTCTCTGTCCAATTTATCCCTAAAGATAGCAAAAATTATGTAATAAACGGCAACTGCAGCCAAAGAAAACAGTCCGACATACAATTGTTCTATCCCAAGGGCCGAAAAAATGAGTATAGCAGCCAGCAAAACTGCCAGCGGAATGCCATATGCAAGAATCACCGCCTTCATACCCAGAGTGGCCGAGAGCACCAGTCGCACGGTGTCGCCCACCTGATAGCCGGCGGTGGCAGTGGCAATGGTCTGCGGGATGACTATTGTGCGGACCTGCTCTTCGCTGGCTCCGCAGACTCCACGGGCGTGACAAGTGGCGCAGGCCGCCTTATTTACGATTTCTACGCTGATGGACTCGCGGTCCATCTCCACTATCTTGCCTTCGTGAACTATCTTGCGGGGCTGCTTGCTCATATCATTTAACGGTTTTTACAGGAGTCCTGGTCCCGGTTGCCTTTACCAGGCGTCCCTCTACCTTACCCACAGCTATGGCGGCGGAAAAACTTACCACAGTGCGGCTTTCGTCGGGAGTAATCCAGAGATAGATGGGCTCCAGATTGCCGTCGCCCTTGTTGGAGATGGCCACCGACGACTCTTTGTCGCGCCGCTCGCCGCCCTTGCGGGTCTTGAAATAGAGGGCATATTTATCGGCCTGGACCACGCCCAAGTCGGGAACTTTTTTATTCTCGGTAGCGACATAGGACACGCGCAGGTCGTTTACATTGCAGTCCAGCGCTGCAACCATATTCAGTGCCTTGCCTGCTTTAACTGATTCCAGATCTGCCGCACGCACGGCGTAGAGCACAGAAATCACATCGTAGATGATGTTCTTGTCGGTGAATATGGTGTCCCTGTGGGGGCGGGTGCTTTTGTCCACAACAGCGCGGAGCCGCTTGCCCGACTTATCCCAGGTATAATTGTTCTTTGCCCAGTAACTACCCTCGGTCTGTTCGCGATAGAACGACAGGGGGACCAGGCCGTCGCGGGAAAACCGGCTGTCGTAGTGATATTTAACTTTGACTATGCTGGCGGCCAGATTGCTGGTGGCGCCGTCGGTCACAAGCCTGTAGCAGGGAGTGCCCTGATAATTATCTTCCTGAATATTGAATTCCAGATTGGCGATGTCGGCGTTGATCACGCCCAGCTTATAGCGGAGCTTATAGGTGAGCTTCTCCCCTGTCTGGAAAGGATGATCCTGCGCAACTGCCTGGAATACAGGCGCAAAAGCTGCTATCAGCAGCGCTGCGATAAATGTCAAATTAGAGTGTTTCATTGTCAAAATCCAAGTTTGCAGATGATATATTCAAATTTGACTCCACATTTTCATATTTGACAGCAGAATCGTCTTCGTACATAACATTTGCATCCACAAACCGGGCTTCCTCTTTTATGAAACGCATCTCCACATCTTTGGTTTCGCCGTTGCGGTGCTTGGCTATAATCATCTCTGTCTTACCGGGATAGTCCTCCGGCCCCTCCACTCCCAGAAACTCCGGACGGTGGATGAACATCACGATGTCGGCATCCTGCTCAATGGCACCCGACTCTCGCAGGTCGCTGAGCTGGGGACGCTTGTTGCCGCCGCGGTTCTCTACCGCACGGCTGAGCTGCGACAGCGCAATAATGGGGATGTTCAGCTCTTTGGCAATGGCCTTCAGCGACCGGGAGATTGCAGAAACCTCCTGCTCGCGCATACCCTTGAGCTCGGGCGGACCAGTCATAAGCTGCAGATAGTCAATGATTATGAGTTTCACGCCGTGGGTATAAACCAGGCGGCGGGCCTTGGCCCTGAACTCGTAGATAGATATGGACCCGGTGTCGTCTATCCACAGCGGAGCACGGGACAGCCGGGTGATGCGTTCGTTAAGGATGGCCCAGTCTTCGGGGTCGCGGAAACGCTTCGCGCCCCATATTTTCTTGCTTTCAAGGCCGGTCTCTCCCACCAGCACGCGCTTGATCAGCTGCGTCTCGCTCATTTCCAGGGAGAACATCGCCACGGGGATGTTGTGGTCCACCGCCATATTGCGGGCCATTGTGAGCACGAATGCCGTCTTACCCACGGAGGGGCGGGCCGCAATGATTATCAGGTCGGACTTTTGCCAGCCGTAGGTCACGGCATCAATGCCGCGGTAGCCACTGGGCACGCCGCTGAGGCCGTCGGTGCGGTTCTGGCTCTCTTCTATCTCCTCTATGGCGCGCTTGAGCACGGCATCCACCGGAGATGTGTCCTTGCGCATATTGCGGTCGGTGAGCTCAAAAATGTCCTGAGCCGCCGTCTGCAGCAGGTCGTCCACCGGAAGAGTGTCCTCAAAGGCGTTCTTCTGTATGTTGTGGGATATGGAAATCAGCTCGCGCTGAATGAATTTCTGAAGCAGGACCTTGCAGTGATAGTCGGTGTTGGCCGCAGCGCTGTAGCGCATACTTATCTCGCTCAGATAGGCTGCGCCGCCCACCTCTTCCAGCTGGCCTTTCTTGGAAAGCTGGTCGGCCACCGTGAGGATATCCACCGAATAATTTCGGGAACTGAGCCACTGGATGGCCTCAAAAATCTTGCGGTTGCTGTCCTTGTAAAAGCACTTGTCGTTCAGCTGGTCCAGGACGTCAGAAACGACATCGGCATCGGTCATCATAGCGGCTAAAACCGCCTCTTCGATTTCTATCGCTTGGGGCGGTTTGTAACCTGTTTCGGCAGATATCTGGGCGACGTCTGCCCGCTTCTGTTTTTTTGGGGCCGGCACTGTTATGCTTCTTCGGTCTTGTAGTCGTTCTTATACTCGGGGTTGACAAGGATGCGTCCGCAGTATTCGCAAACGATAATCTTCTTGCCCTGAATGATGTCCAGCTTGCGCTGGGGAGGGATCTGGTTGAAGCAGCCGCCGCAAGCCTCGCGCTCTATGGTGACCACGGCCAGGTGGTTCTTGGCAGCGCCGCGCACGCGGTTGTAGGCCACCAGCATACGCTCGTCAATCTTCTTTTCCAGCTCTGCCTTTTCTGCCTGGAATTTCTCTTCTGCGGCAGCGGTCTCTTCAATGATGACCTCAAGCTCTTTCTTTTTCTCTTCGAGGTTGGCCTCAAAGATAGCCAGGCGGGCCTTGGTGTCGTCTATCAGGGCACGCTTCTCTGCAAGTGCGCGCTCGCACTCGCCGATGCGCTTCTCGCAAACCTGCTGCTCCAGGCTCTGGTATTCGATCTCCTTGCCCAGGGACTCGTATTCGCGGTTGTTCTTGACGTTGTCCTGCTGCTTGCTGTATTTCTCAATCAGCAGACCAGCCTCCTGAATGGCGTGGCGAAGTTCCGCCTGCTTTTTCTCAATATCGGCGATATCGGCCTCGGCATTTGCAATGCGGGTCTTGAGACCTTCCACCTCGTCTTCCATATCCTGAACTTCCAGGGGAAGCTCACCGCGCTGGAGGTGAATCTTGTCTATAGCGGTATCCTTGAGCTGAATCTGATAGAGTGTGCGGAGCTTTTCGTCCATAGTGATGCCGTCGGCATCATTCACGCTCTTGGCCACGGATACGAATGTTTCCTTTTCGTCGATGGGGGTTACTATTGTCTGTTTTACCTTTTTTGTTGCCATACCGGTATCAAAAGTAATGTATTGGATTAAAGTCTTTTTCTGTACGAAGGACCGCAAAGGTACTGTTTTTTTCTTCAAGTACCGAAATTAGTTTTCCTACAATGTCAATTTCGCTCTCAAAATGGCCTATATCAAGCAGTAAGAAGTCCTTTTCGGTGAAAAACTGATGATATGACACGTCGCCGCAGAGATAGGCGTCGGCGCCGCTAAAAAGGGCGTCGCCGATAAGCGAACCGCCGCTGCCGCTGCACAGCGCCACCTTCTCTATGGGCTTGTCTATCAGGTGCGAGGCGCGCAGCGTCTGCAGCGAAAACTGTTTTTTGACAAAGGCGATGAACTCTTCGCAGGGCATAGGCTGCGGCAGGCGCCCCACAAGGCCGAAGCCATCCTCGCTCAAAACCGCGCAGTCCTGCAGGCCAAGCCGCTCTGCCATAAGGGTATTCACGCCGCCGGCCGCCTTGTCGGCATTGGTGTGGGCGCTGTAGACCACGATGTCGTTTTTCACCGCCAGGGTGATGATCTCTCCCAGGAAATTGTCGGGAGAAATCTTCTTGATGCCGCGGAAAATCAGGGGATGATGGGTCACAATCATATCGGCGCCGCGGCGGACCGCCTCCCTCACCAGGTCGGGGGTGCAGTCAAAGCCCACTAGCACGGCCTTCACCTCTGCCTGCGGGCTGCCTATGCAAAAGCCGGAATTGTCCCATTCGGCAGCTGTGTCCAGCGGGGCGAAATCCTCTATTATCCGCGCTATTTCAAAGGCTTTCATAGCGCTAGATG
>JAEETP010000153.1 GCA_016290415.1 Bacteroidales bacterium | reverse complement strand
GGACGGTAGTGAACTTTTCTGACCGGTGTTCAGCCGGTCTGAAAAGCCCGCGATTGCCGGCAGCATTGCAGCCGCGAAGCCGTTTGCCGGGGCTGGAACGGGATCATCGAACGCGGGCAAGGTCTTCCGCCTCTGAGACGACCTTGCCCAAAAGCGATTCCCCTGGTCAGACGCGACACGAGGAACAATAATGACCCGAGTTTTGGTCTTCGCGTCGCGAAAAGTGTTGAAATTGCCGCAAAACGAGCCACGAGGAACAAAAACGACCCGCGTTCTGGACTTCGTGACGCGAAAACTGCAGGAAACGCCGCTAAACGCGCCAAGAGGTACAAAAACAGCCCGCGTTTTGGACTTCGTGACACGAAAACTGCAGGAATTGCAGCTAACGCACCACGAGGTACAAAAACAGCCCGCGTTCTGGACTTCGTGACACGAAAACTACAGGAATCGCCGCAAAACGCGCCTCGAGGTACAAAAATCAGCCGATTCTTGTACCTCGCGACACAGACACAGTCACACAGACCGCAGTCCCTACCTGTACTCCGCGGCGGTCTTGACGCTGACCTCGTCCATCGTCATAGAGCAGAAGGCGCGGGCGAAGGCGGTGGCCAGGCGGGCGTTGGTGATCAGGGGGATGTTGAAGTCCACGGCGGCGCGGCGGATGCGGTAGCCGTTGGTGAGCTCTACGCGGGTGTAATTCTTGGGGATGTTGATCACCAGATCCACCTTCTTGTTCTCCAGCAGATCCAGCGCCAGGTCAAAACGGTCGGAGAGCGAAGGATCCTGCTCCGCCTCACTGGGCCAAACGGCGCGAGACGCCTCTATTCCGTTCTCTGCCAGATATTTCTGAGTGCCGCCGGTGGCATATAACTTATACCCTTTGGAGGCCAGAAGCTGGCAGGCATCCAACATAGAAGCCTTTTGAAGCGCGTCACCCGAAGAAATCAGGATGCCCTTCTGCGGCACAGGATAGCCCACGGAAACTATTGACTTCAAAAGCGCATCGTCAAAATTGTCGCCCAGGCAGCCCACCTCGCCGGTAGAAGCCATATCCACGCCCAGCACGGGGTCGGCCTGCAGCAGACGGGTAAACGAGAACTGCGACGCCTTGATGCCCACATAGTCGAAGTCAAACTCGTCTTTGCTCACAGGTGCGGGATGCTCTCCCATCATAGCCCTGGTGGCCAGCTCTATAAGATTGATTTTGGACACTTTGCTCACAAACGGGAAACTGCGCGATGCACGCAGGTTGCACTCAATCACCTTCACAAAGTTCTCCTTGGCCAGGAACTGGATGTTGAACGGGCCGGTGATATTCAGCGCAGCGGCTATCTTGCGGGCGACACTCTTGATGTCGCGCATAGTCTTCACATAAATCTTCTGGGCCGGATACACGATGGTGGCGTCACCGCTGTGCACGCCGGCAAACTCGATATGCTCTGAAATGGCATAGGCAAGGATATTGCCGCCGTCGGCAACCGCGTCGAACTCAATCTCCTTGCAGCGCTGCATAAACTCGCTCACCACCACCGGATGCTTCTGGGAAACCTCGGCGGCCATTGCCAGGAAGCGCTCCAGGTCGTCGTCGCTGTAGCAAACGTTCATAGCGGCTCCTGAGAGCACATAAGAAGGACGCACCAGCACCGGATAGCCCACCTCGTCCACGAAAGATCGGATCTCGGCCAGCGATGTCAGCTCTTTCCACTTGGGCTGGTCAATGCCCAGCGCATCTACGATAGAGGAGAACTTGTTGCGGTCCTCTGCCTTGTCTATGCTCTCTGCGCTGGTGCCAAGAATCTTGACACTATGGTCGTGGAGCCTGAGGGCCAGGTTGTTGGGAATCTGGCCGCCCACGGACACAATCACGCCGTGGGGATTCTCCAGCTCGTAGATATCCATAACCCGCTCGAAACTCAATTCGTCGAAATAGAGCCTGTCGCAGATGTCATAGTCGGTAGATACGGTCTCGGGGTTATAATTGATCATAACGCCCCTCCAGCCGCTGCGGCGGATGGTCTGCAAGGCATTGACGCTGCACCAGTCAAACTCCACGCTGCTGCCAATCCGGTAGGCGCCGCTGCCCAGCACAATCACGCTCTTGCCGTCATTGTAGAAATCGATGTCGTGCTTGCTGCCGTTATAGGTAAGATACAGATAATTGGTCTGTGCGGGGAAC
>JAEETP010000152.1 GCA_016290415.1 Bacteroidales bacterium | reverse complement strand
GTTAAAGAAGCGGATGTTATATTAAATTTTATAAAAGTCAGGCACAGGAGGAAACGTGAAATGAGTACAAAAAGAACCAACAAAAAAATGCTGGCGGCGCGGATCCTTTGCGGTCTGCTGCTGGGCGTGTATTTGACAGGCGGGTACTGCATGCCGGTGGCGGGGGCCGGAAGTAACGTTAACACGACACTTGAAGCAAATGATGCTAACGTACATTCTGCCTGGGGCACTGGAACAACGGCCAGTGGAACAGCTTCCACGGCGTTCGGGAATGGTACAATGGCTGCCGGCAAAGGCGCCACGGCATGGGGCTACGAAGCCAAAGCATATAGTAATTATACAACTGCCTGGGGCTGCTCGGGTATTGCAGGCGTTGAAGGTGATGCTACGAAAGGACAGTACGCCACGGCGTTCGGGTATTGGACAACGGCCAGCGGTGATGGTGCTTCGGCGTTCGGGGGTAGTACAACGGCCAGCGGCAATCTTTCCACGTCGTTCGGCGAATGGACAACGGCCAGTGGTGCTGCTTCCACGTCGTTCGGCGAATGGACAACGGCCAGTGGTGCTGCTTCCACGGCGTTCGGCGATAGTACAACGGCCAGCGGCGGTGCTGCCACGGCGTTTGGGGCAGGGGCAGAAGCCCTCGGAGTTCGTTCCACAGCGTTTGGGGCATATTCATTGGCGGGCGGTCCGGATTCTACGGCGTTCGGCGTACAGACAAAGGCCAGCGGCCAGGAATCTACGGCGTTCGGAAACGGTACAAAGGCCTTCGGCTGGGGCTCCACGGCGTTCGGGGCAAATACACAGGCGGGGCAGTTGCTCTATGGTACAACAGAGGTAACCATTAAGAGTTATACAGATACAGATAGCGGGGAAACTAAATATATGATTGTGAATGCCCAGAATGGTACAAAGATAAAAGATGGTTTTACTACCTATTGGGGTGCTTACAACAACCCCGACCTGACCAAAACGGGAGAGCATGCTACGGCGTTCGGGCAAGGCACAAAGGCTACAGGCAATGCTTCCACGGCGTTTGGTATTTATTCAACAGCCAGCGAAACTTATTCCACGGCCTGGGGCAATAGTACAAAGGCCACCGAAAGTGCTTCTACAGCGTTCGGGGCTTTTACAGAAGCCAGCGGAGTATTCTCAACGGCGTTTGGAAATGGTTCGAAAGCGAGCGCTTGGGCCGCTACCGCATTCGGCTCCGGTACGGCTGCCAAGGGTGAGTATGCCACGGCCTTTGGAAGAGAGTCAGAAGCCAGCGGATCAGGCGCTACTGCCTGGGGCGGGTACCACGATGGCTCTAATTATGTCAAAGGCGGCACCGCCAGCGGGTTAGCGTCTACGGCCTTTGGTATTGAAACAGAAGCCAGTGGGAAGGCTGCCACGGCCTGGGGCAACAAGTCTGTTGCCGGCGGCGATTATTCCACGGCGTTTGGCGATTCGTCCCAGGCGCTTGCGGAAAACTCCCTGGCAGCTTTAGGCGGCATCGTGGAAAAGGATGCAACAAACGGTATAGCAATCGGTAAAGGATCCACCGTATCTACGCCCAACGGCATTGCCATCGGCACAGGGCTGAAGGTCAGCGGCAAGAACAGCGGCGCCTTCGGCGATCCCGGTGAAGTAAGCGGCAGCAACAGTTATGCTTTCGGTAACAACAATTCGGTTTCCGGCGACAACACCTTCGTATTTGGTAACAATGTGAAAACCGGTGCTAAGAACGCAGTCGTATTAGGCGACGGTTCCGAAGGCGTGGATAACGCGGTATCCGTAGGCGCGAAGGGCAAAGAACGGCAGATTAAAAACGTGGCGCCCGGCACGGACGATACCGATGCGACAACGGTAAAACAGGTCAAAGAGATGATTGAAGCCGGTGGCGGTGCAGCTGATTTAGCTCCGATTAATCGCCGGATTGATAACGTAGACAGCAAGATCAACAAAGTGGGCGCCGGCGCGGCGGCATTGGCGGCGCTCCATCCGATGGATACGGACGGCAAGTTCAGCATGGCGGCGGGCTTCGGCAATTACCGGGATGCCAATGCCATGGCGTTAGGTGTGTTCTACCGTCCCAATGATCAGGTGATGTTCAGCATGGGCGGCAGCCTGGGTAACGGAGAAAATTTGCTGAATGTCGGCGTTTCCTTCGCGCTGGATAAAGGCGTGACCACCAGCAAGGCAGCAATGGCGAGAAAGATTAATGCAC
>JAEETP010000062.1 GCA_016290415.1 Bacteroidales bacterium | reverse complement strand
AACAGGATCATAAACAGACCGGTAACGCTCATAATGAGCTTCTTGCCGATAGAAGAGGTGAAGAGTTTTGCCATAGTATGTTTGATGAATTTTTTGTTTTTCTTCAATAGTGTCCTGCAAAGTTAAGCCGAAAGTTGTAAATAACATAATCTTTGAATACTTTTGTTAGGATAAAACGCAATATTTTACGCAATGAAATACAATAGAATCCTTCTCAAACTCAGCGGCGAGGCCCTTGCAGGCGCCTCCGGAAAAGGTCTTAACGAAGAGGTTATGGGCTCGTTTGCCCGTCAGATAGCAGGTGTGGTAAAGGCCGGCACGCAGGTGGCCATTGTGGTCGGCGGCGGCAACATTTTCCGCGGTCTGCAGGGTGTGGGGGCAGGATTTGAGCGTGTTCGCGGCGACCATATGGGTATGCTGGCCACCGTCATCAACTCCATAGGCCTGTCGCTGTACATCAAAAACGCCGGCGTACCGGCGGAGGTTTTCTCCAGCACCAAGATGGAGCCGATGGCCCGCTATTACGTGCGTGACGAGGCCGTGAAGTTTATGGAGTCGGGCGGCGTGGCCATCATTGGCGGCGGCACCGGCAACCCCTTCTTCACCACCGACAGCGCCGCAGCCCTGCGTGCCTGCGAGATTGGCGCCGACGCGCTGTTCAAGGGGACCAAGGTAGACGGCGTGTACGACAGCGACCCCATGAAGAACCCCAATGCCCGGAAATACGGGAAGCTCTCGTTTGACAAGGCTTTGGCAGACAATTTGAAAGTGATGGATGCCACCGCGTTTACGCTGTGCCGCGAGAACAACATCCCCATAGTGGTGTTCGATATGAACGCAGAGGGGACGCTGGAAAAGATAGCGGCCGGCGAGAACCTTGGAACGGTGGTTTGCAATGAATAACTGAAAAAGTACCGATATGATTGAAAAAGCTAACGAAGTCCTTGAGTTTGCCGAACTCAAGATGGAAGATGCGGTAACGCACCTCCAGGAAGAACTCAAGACCTACCGCGCCGGCAAGGCCAACCCGGAGGTCTTTGCTTCTGTGATTGTGAACTACTACGGTGCGGCCACCCCGCTGCCGCAGATGTCCAACATCACCACTCCCGACGCCAAGACTATGCTCATTCAGCCTTGGGACAAGAGTATGATCCACGCCATTGAAAAGGCCATTATGGATGCCAACCTGGGCTTCACTCCCCAGAACAACGGCGAGGTGATCCGCATCAACGTGCCCGCTCTCACCGAAGAGCGCCGCCGCGAACTGGTCAAGAGGGCCAAGGGCGAGGGCGAGAATGCCAAGGTGGCCATCCGCAACGCCCGCCGCGACGCTATGGACCAGCTCAAGAAACTGCAGAAAGACGGCCTCCCCGAAGATATCGAGAAGGACGACGAAGAGAAAGTCCAGAAGTTTACCGACAAATATGTGAAGAGGGTAGACGAGGTTCTGGATGCCAAGGAAAAGGATATTATGACCGTATAGGGTCCACCCATTCGATCTCGATACCCCTGCGCTCCATCCCCCGGAACCACGTCATCTGGCGCTTGGCAAACTGGCGGATGGCGGTAAGCAGGCCGCTGAACATCTCGTCGTAAGAGAGTTCGCCAATAAGATAGCGGGTCACGAATTTATATTCCAGCCCGTAGTAGATAAGGTCTTCAGGAGCGATTCCGCTCTCCAGAAGACCTTTTATTTCTTCTATCATACCGCTTTCGAGACGGGCCCTTAGCCGGCGCTCGATTCTTTCCCGGCGCTCTTCGCGGCTGACGTTGATGCCAATGTATTTGGTCTTCTTGGGCAGGAATGCACTCCGCTGCACCGGGTGTTCCTGCTCCCAGATGGCAATTTCCAGGGCGCGGATAAGCCGTTTGCGGGTGTCATAGTCGGTGGTGTTGTGAAGGTGTTTGAGGCTGGCCAGGCGGGCGATGAGGGTTTCGTCGTCATACTTTTCCAATTCGGCCCGCAGCGCCGGGTCTGCGGGGACATCGGGCAGATGGTAGCCGCAGCACACCGATTCTATGTACAGCCCGCTTCCGCCGCACAGAATGGCCCGCTTGCCGCGCGAGAGGACATCCCGGTAGGCCTTTTCAAAGTCTCGCTGGTAGCGGTAGATGTCGTATTTCTCGCCGGCATCCACAATGTCTATCAGGTGGCAGGGGACATCGCCGTATTCGTCCAGGTCCTTGCCGGTGCCGATGTCCATCCCGCGGTATACCTGTCGCGAGTCGGCGCTGAGTATTTCGGCGTCCATCTTGCGGGCAAGATCCACGGCATAGCGGGTCTTGCCGCTGGCGGTCGGCCCCAGAACACAAACGATATCGTAGTCTTCAAACATATCCACAAATATAAGAAATGTAGTATATTTGCGTAATTGGACATTTGAAAACAGATGAAAGCATATTATAAACTCATATTATTCGCATTTATATGCCTGGTATGCTCCTGCCAGCCGGCCGACGGCTATCTGAATCTGGTTGGAGACGATCCGGACCATCTGGTGTATACCAGCGAGGGGCAGAGCGTAAGGCTCAAACTCTCCAGCAGCCGTTCGTGGAAGGCGGCCTGCACAGAGTCGTGGATAGAGATTCAGACTCCAAAGGGAGAGGCAGCAGAAGAGCAGAACTTCAAATTCAGCCTGTCTCCGAACATCGTTGCCAAGAACCGGACCGGAGAAATTACCATCACCGCCGGATCTGAGACGCTGGTGCTCACCGTAATCCAGCAGGCGCCTCTGGTGTACTATTTAAAAGAGAACTTTGACCGCGACAACTTGATTTATGTTGGAGAGCTGCCTTCCGGATGGTATTCGTTAGATGCCGACCAAGATGAAAACGGATGGCATTGTGTCCGCGACCCCGAGACCCAAGAGACATTTGCCTGGTCATATTCGTATGATGATTATTACGGGGCTCTTGAGCCGGACAACTGGCTGGTTACCCCCAGATTCAATTTCCCGGAACCGGGTGTCAGCGTAAGGTGGGATTCCCGGGGCAGCGATCCGGAATACCTTGGTGACAAATACGAGGTATGGGTGGCGATGTACGAAGACGGCGGGAACCTGCAGCGCGTGGAAAAGCTCTGCGAAGAGACTGTGGACAGCGCCACAGAGTTGAAGCACCACCAGTACAGTCTGGACAAATATGACAATATCACCATCTGCATAGCCTTCCGCCATTTTGATTCGAAAGGTCTGGGGGGAATCCTCATTACCAATGTAGAGGTGTCTAACAGGTTGTAAGTTATGCCAAAAGCCAGAAGCACGGTCGAGATTAAAAACAGGCGGGCCTCCTTTGACTATGAGTTCGTGGAGAGGTTCACCGCCGGCATTGTGCTTTCCGGCACCGAAATCAAATCCATAAGGGCCGGCAAGGCCTCCCTTGTGGACAGTTACTGCTACTTTGTGGGAGGCGAACTGTTCGTGCGCAATATGAATGTTGCGGAGTACTGGTGGGGCAGTTACAACCGGCACGACCCCAAGCGGGACCGCAAGCTTCTGCTGAACAAGCGCGAGCTGCGCAAGCTGCAGCGCGCCACCCGCGAAAAGGGAATGACCATCGTCGCCATAAAAATCTTCATAAGCGAAAAGGGCTATGCCAAGCTGGATATAGCTCTCGCCCGGGGCAAACGCGAGTTTGACAAGCGCGAATCCATCAAAGAGAAGGATATGCGTCGAGAGCGCGAACGCTTGTAATAATTCCAAAAAATACTTAACTTTGACTGATATTGCGGCGAAACAAACCGAAACATCAGTTAAATCACTGTATATCAGCTACAAACAATAAAAACACTATGACAAGTAGAAGACAGTTTCTAAAGGGCGCAGCGGCCACTGCTGCGTTCACGATTTTACCGCGCCACGTGCTCGGCGGACAGGGTTATGTCGCTCCCAGCGACCAGCTCACCAAGGGTATCATCGGCTTCGGCGGCATCGGCCGCGGCCATCACTTCCATATGCCCGACCGCCTGGTAGCCATCTGCGACGTGGATGAAACCCGCCTGAAAAGAGGCGACAACATGGCTAAGGAAGCGGGCTTTGGGCAGTGCGCTCTCTATCACAACTGGATGGATCTGGTTCACGACCCCAACGTGGACATCGTGCACGTCTGCACCCCGCCTCACTGGCACGCCCTGATGAGCATCGAGGCAGCAAAGGCCGGCAAGGATGTATGGTGCGAGAAACCTATGACCCGTACCATTGGCGAAGGTAAGCGCGTGGTTGAGGCCATGAAACGCTACAACACCATCTTCCGCCTGAACACCTGGTTCCGTTTTGCAGACACGTTCTATGGTCTGGGCACCGAGGTGGCACCCCTTAAGAAACTTGTTCAGAGCGGCCTGCTGGGCTGGCCCCTCAAAGTCACTGTTTCCAAACATACAGGATTTGACTGGAAATTCTTCTGGGTAGGCAAGGAACATCTGGATCCCCAGCCCATCCCCGAGTATTTCGACTATGATATGTGGCTGGGTCCCGCACCCTACAAGCCGTACAACGAGCACCGTTGCCACGATACCTTCCGCGGTTACTGGGACTACGATGCCGGCGGACTGGGAGATATGGGTCAGCACTATCTCGACCCCGTACAGTATCTGCTGGGCAAGGACGACGAGAGCCCTGTAAAGGTTGAGGTGGATGCACCTCAGCAGCACTACGATGCAGCAGGAACCTGGCGCGAGATCAAGTATACCTATGCCGACGGTTGCCAGATCGTTCTCTGGGGAGAAGACTTTGGCGATCCCAAGACTCCGTACATCCAGGGCCCCAACGGCAATGTATACAACAACTTCGTCTGCGACATTCCCGGCTGGAAAGACAAACTTGCAGACTTCCCCGATCCGCTGCCGCAGAACACCGACTTCCTTGACTGCGTACGCACCCGCAAGAAATTCGCCCTCAACGAGGTCAACGGCCACCGCAGTTGCACCCTGGTCAACATCGGTGCAGTGGCACTGCAGCTTGGCCGCACCCTCTACTTCGACTCCGAAAAGCAGGAATTCATCAATGACGATGCCGCCAACCGTCTGGTTTACCAGCCTATGCGCGCACCTTGGCATCTTTAATCTATCGGGAGGAGAAAACAATGAAAAAGATATTCAAAAGCTTAGTAATAGTTGCGCTGCTGCTCGTCAGCTTTGGCGTGCAGGCACAGCCCAATCAGCGTAAGGCCAGCACCATAGTGGGTGACGCTCTGGCAAAATTCCCCGCCAAGGATATGAAGCTCTACAACGAGCTCGCCACCGAACTCCTGGGCACCGGCAAAGAGGGTATGGACCTTCTGTACAATATGCTGGAGAAGCAGGACGAATCTATGGTTCCCGTGGAGTTTGCACTTAGCGCCATCACCACCAAGGCTACCGAGGTTGGCGGCGAGACCCTCCAGAATGTAAAAGAGGCATTCAAGGGCTATGCAGACAAGACCAAAGACGAAACCATAAAGCAGCTCTTTGTGCGTCAGCTCCTGTTCCTGGGAGAGAACTACGACGGCAAGAACGTCACCACCTCTTCTGAGCTGGATCCCGGCACAACCCCTGCAACCAAGATCAAAGACCTTGCAAAACTTATAAAGAAGGGCAACAAAAAGAGCATCTTTGACGCTCTTTACAAAGTTGGCGATGTGGCTGCCGCAAAGGATGCCATCGTGAAACTTTTGCCTGCACTTAAAAGCAGCGATACCAAAGCCGACCTTCTCTGGTGGCTTGGCGAGCAGAAAGACAAAGCCCTCTCTTCTGTATTCAAGGGTTATATCGATGACGCTGACCGTCGCGTGCGCAAAGAAGCCGCGTGGGCTCTTACCAAATCGGGCTGCGGCTGCGCCCTGCCCACTGTGGCCAAGATGCTCACCAGCGCCGATACCGCAGACGTAGCAGTGGCTGAAAAATGCCTCCGCAGCCTCCCCGGCAAGGTGGCAGATGTGGCTGCTTCTTATTTTGACAAGTCGGGCGAAGCCGGCAAAGAGGCCATTTTGAACCTCATCAGCCAGCGTCAGTCCATCACCAACAAAGCCCTTGTGCTGGGTTCTCTGTTTGACAACAGCAGCACGGTGAGCGAGGCCGCATTTGCAGCACTGCCCGCCGTTGCAGAGGGCGAAGACCTGCTTAGCCTCTACACTCTGCTCGAGAGCAGCAGCGAGGCCAACCGCCCCAAGATCCAGGATGCTATCCTGGAGGCTCTGGACGGTATGAGCAATGCAGAAAAGCTTGAAATCCTTACCAACCGCAACAATATCGTAACCCCTCAGAGCAAGGCTTACTACTGGCCCATGATTCTCAAGGTGGCCAACATTTCCCAGGTGGCCGGTTTCATCAACAAGAATGCAGCCGACAAGAAATTTGTGGAGATGGCCGTTCCGCAGTACATCGTAAAGGTTGAGACTGCAGCCGAGCCCGGCGCACAGCGTCTGCTCCGCTATCGCGAGATTATGGACAATGTTGCAAGCGACGCCCAGAAGTGCCTGATTCTCGATTGCATCGGAAACACCGGCGCATTCCAGGGCATCAAGTTCGCCTCCAAATATCTGGACAACAAGAACACCGAGGTGGCTGCCGCCAACGCCATCCGCAAGATTGTGACCGGCAACCCCAATTTCTTCGGTCCCGAAATCACCGAGGTGATGAACCGCATCAAGGGCATCGACACCGGCCGCGACTATCCCTACGACCTGCAGCGCATAGAGAGCTATCTGGCTGCCGTTCCCAAGGATGACCCCGGTTATGTGTCTATGTTCAACGGCAAGGACCTCACCGGCTGGCAGGGTATGATCCCGACCAATAAAAACGGCGAGGGCGATCCTTTCCTGCGTGCAAAGCTCACTCCCAAGCAGCTGGCAGCCGCCCAGGCCAAGGCCGACAAGGTTATGGCAGAGAACTGGGTTGTAGCCAACGGCAACATAGAGTTTGTGGGCCACGCATACGACAACCTTTGCACCACCAAGAAGTACAAAGACTTTGAGATGTATCTGGACTGGAAGATCTATCCCGGCCAGAGAGAGGGTGACGCAGGCATCTATCTGCGCAGTTGCCCTCAGGTGCAGATTTGGGACACCGCCCGCGTATGGGTAGGCGCCCAGGTGGGCAGCGGCGGTCTCTACAACAACCAGAAGACAGAGCGCATTCCGCTGGTGATTGCAGACAATGCAGTGGGCGAGTGGAACAGCTTCTACATCAAGATGCAGGGCGAGCGCGTCACCGTGATTCTGAACGGCAAGCTGGTTGTGGACAACATCGTGCTTGAGAACTACTGGGACCGCAGCCTCCCTATTCCCGTTGAGGAATTCATAGAGCTGCAGGCTCACGGCAGCCGCATCGCATACCGCGACCTCTACATTCACGAACTTCCCAGCGTAGAACCCACACAGCTCTCTGCAGAAGAGAAGGCAGAAGGGTTCGAGATGCTGTTCGACGGCACCAGCCTGCACAAGTGGCACGGCAACAAGGTCGACTATAATGTGAAGAACGGAGAAATCGCAGTTGAAAGCCGCAGCCGCGGCGGCAGCTGGGTAGGCGACCTCTACACCAACGACGAATATGCAGACTTTATCTTCCGCTTCGAGTTCAAGCTCACCCCCGGCGCCAACAACGGCGTGGGCGTGCGTTCTCCCGGCGAGGGCGACTCTGCATACGTAGGCTATGAAGTTCAGATTCTTGATCACTACAACGACATCTACAAGGGCTGGCTGGCACCCTATCAGTACCACGGCTCACTGTATGGCATCATCCCCGCCAAGAACCGCGACGCCCTCAAACCCGTGGGCGAGTGGAACAGCGAGGAGATTTATATGAAAGGCAGCTACATCCGCGTCACCGTCAACGGTCAGGTTGTGACCGAGGGCGACATCGCAGAGGCCACCAAGAACGGCACAATAGACGGCAATGATCACCCCGGCCTGAAGCGTACCTCCGGTTACATCGGCTTCCTGGGCCACGGCGACCGTCTGTGGATCCGCAACGTCCGCGTCAAGAGACTTTAATTAAATCCAAATCAATCATAAATAATCATTCATCACTATGAGTAAAAACATTTCCAGAAGGTCTTTCCTTCAGACAAGTGCAATGGCAGCAGGTGCAGCTATGGTGGCTGGTCCCCTGTTCAGCACTAGCGCCAATGCGGCTGAGCCCAAAAAAGCAAAGAAAAAAGTTGCAGCTACCGACAAGCTCAACATTGCTGCCGTAGGTATCGGCGGTCGTGGTGCAGCCGACATCAACGCTATGGACTCCCAGAACATCGTGGCTCTTTGCGACTGCGACTGGAAGTATGCCGCTCACGAGTTTGAAAGATTCCCCAACGCAAAGCGTTTCAAAGACTATCGCGAGATGTTCGACAAAATCGGTAACGAGTTTGACGCCGTTATCGTTGGTACTGCCGACCATACTCACGCCTGCATCGCAGCTCAGGCCCTCGCAATGGGTAAGCACGTATATTGCGAGAAACCTCTGACCCACACAGTTTATGAGACCCGCCTGCTCACCAACCTGGCAAAGGCAAACGGCCTGGCAACCCAGATGGGTAACCAGGGTGCTTCCCTGAACTCTACCCGCCAGATTATCGAGGCTATCCAGAGCGGTGTCATAGGTGAGGTTCGCAAGGTGGACGCTTTCACAGACCGTCCCATCTGGCCTCAGGGTCTTGAGACTCCCGCCAAGGCAGACCCCATCCCCGACACTCTGGATTGGGACATCTTCATCGGCCCTGCCAAGTATCGCGATTTCAACAGCATCTATCACCCTTGGAACTGGCGCGGCTGGTGGGATTTCGGTACAGGCGCTCTCGGCGATATGGCTTGCCACATCCTGCAGCCTGTAGTTGACGCCCTCAAGCTCGGCTATCCTGTTTCCTGCCAGGGCAGCTCCACCAACCTGATGATTGACTGCGCCCCCAACGCCCAGATCGTCAAGTTCAAATTCCCCGCTCGCGACAATATGCCCAAGGTTGCTATGCCCGAGTGCGAAGTTACCTGGTACGACGGCGGCCTGAAACCCGAATTCCCTAAGGGATGGCCTGTAGGTGTAAATATGAACCACAGCGGCGGCGCTGCTATCTTCTACGGTACCAAGGACGTTCTGGTATGCGGTTGCTACGGCACCAACCCCTGGCTGCTCAGCGGCAAACCTCTGCCCGCACCTTCAGTTACCCGCGAAGTTGCTGACCAGAACCACCAGATGGACTTTGTACGCGCTTGCAAGGAGTCCAAGGAGAATCGCGTAGCCTGCAAGAGCGACTTCCAGTTCGCAGGCCCTCTGAACGAGATGGTAGTTATGGGTGTCCTCGCAGTTCGTCTGCAGGGCCTCAACCGCGAGCTCGCCTGGGACGGCAAGAACATGAAGTTCACCAATATCGGCCCCACAGAGACCATTCAGTTCAAGGTTAAGGACGGTTTCAGCGTTCACGACGGTCACCCGACTTTCGAAGACAAATACACCGATCCCATCAATGCACAGGCTTTCGCAGCAGAGCTAATCAAGCACACCTATCGTGAGGGATACTCTCTGCCCGCAATGCCGTTCTAATGACAGACATTAATTGATATAACTATGAAAAAGATTTTTGCAATTGCAGTTCTCTGCGCTATGGTGCTTACCCTTGGCGCATGCAAGAACAACAAGAAGAAAGCTGCCGACGCAGCTGCAGATGACGCTGTAGCTATCTTCGACGGCGAGACCTTTGACGGTTGGCGCGGTTATCTCACCGACCACGTTCCCGGTGCCTGGACCATCGAGGACGGCTGCATCAAGATCAACGGCAGTGGCCGTGGCGAAGCTGGTGCAGTGGACGGCGGCGACATTATCTTTGCCGACAAGAAGTTCAAGAACTTTGAGTTTACTTTTGAGTGGAAGGTATCCGAGGGTGCAAACTCCGGCGTCTTCTATATGGCACAGGAGGTTCCTGGCCTGAGCATCTACCAGACTTGCCCCGAGTACCAGATTCTGGACAACGAGCGTCACCCCGATGCAAAGCTTGGCAAGGACAACAACCGCCAGAGTGCATCTCTGTATGACCTGATCCCCGCTGTTCCCCAGAATGCAAAACCTGCAGGCGAGTGGAACACCGCAAAGATTATGGTTTACGAAGGCACCGTGGTTCACTATCAGAACGGCGAGCAGGTTCTCGAGTACCATATGTGGACTCCCAAGTGGAAAGAGATGCTGGATGGCAGCAAATTCTCCGAGGCCAATATGCCCGAGTCCTACCAGTACATCCTCAACTGCGGCGGCGAGAACCACGAGGGCTACATCGGTCTTCAGGATCACGGCGACACCGTTTGGTATCGTAACCTCAAGGTTAAGGAACTCTAATCTTACATAGTTTGCCATGAAACGCATTTTCACGGCAATCGTTTTGACGCTCTCTCTGTTTGCAGCTTTCGGCTGCAAGCAGAAGGGCGCAAACGATTTTATAGGGGTACAGATGTACTCCGTACGCGACTATCTGAACCCTCTGGACGAGGGTGTGGCCAACATCGCAAAGGCGGGTTACTCTTTTGTGGAAATGGCCAACTACAACAACGAGGCGGGTCTGTTCTACGGAATGACTCCCGCTGACTTCAAGGCTCTGTGCGAGAAGAACGGCCTTCAGGTGCTCTCTTCGCACACCAACGGCCCCAATCCCGACCGCACACCTATGGAAGATTGCATCGCCTGGTGGCAGCGCGCCATTGAGCATCACAAGGCCGTTGGCTGCAAAACCATCGTAGCGCCCGCTATGGCTGCCGATTCGCTGCAGACCCTGGCGCGCTACTGCGAGCTTTTCAACAAGGTAGGCGAGATGTGCAGTGAAGCCGGTATGAAGTTCGGCTACCACAACCACGACAACGAGTTCAAGTTCAAGTACACACAGGAAGACGGCACCGAGATCACCTGGTATGACTATATGCTGGCCAATACCGATCCCGACAAGGTCTTCTTCCAGCTGGACCTCTACTGGGCTGTCCGCGGCGGTGTCAACCCCGTGGATCTGTTCAAGGCGAACCCCGGCCGCTTCTATATGTGGCACGTGAAAGACGAAATCGAAGTGGGCGACCCCGAGACCAACTGCGTGGACTTCCCCGAAATCTACAAATACGCATCCCTGGCCGGAATGCAGTATCAGGTGGTTGAGCAGGAAGGCTTCCCCCAAGGCGCCGACCCCTACGAGAGCATCAAGCGCTCCTGCGACTACGTCAAGACAATGCGTCCAGAGTAGCAGTCGGTCGACCTCCGCTACGCATAAAAAATCAAGTCTGCTCCGGGCCAGGGAGAACATAGAACCCCTGTTCCCTACGCAGACTTGATTTTTTGCTTGCTCCGGTCGACCGGACAGAAATTGTTTAGCCCTGGATGGCTGCGATGCAGGGGAGGACTTTGCCCTCGAGATATTCGAGCATTGCGCCGCCGCCGGTGGA
>JAEETP010000061.1 GCA_016290415.1 Bacteroidales bacterium | reverse complement strand
GGTTTGTGGTGCAGGGCTATATGGCCATCATCGGGCTGGAGTTCAACCTGATAAACATTGTGATATCGACCTTCATATTCGGCGTGGGCGTGGACTACAGTATCTTCATCACAGAAGGTTTGCTGGAGCAGGCGCGCACCGGCAGCAACAATATGCTGGGCTTCCACAAGTCGGCCATATTCTTCTCTGCCGTGATACTGCTGATTGTGACCTGCTCGCTGCTTTTTGCAAAACACCCCGCCATCCGCTCCATAGGTCTCAGCACCCTGATCGGAATGGCCTCCACCATAATGTTTTCCTACTCTATACAGCCGTTCCTCTTCCGTCAGCTGATGAAGATTCCGGCATACAAAAAAAGCGTAGTGAACAAGAAACCGTATGTCTCAAAAGATAAATAGCGTATTGTTTGCCGGGATGCTGCGCAGCGGCGCCGCCTCCCTGGCCAAAGATAAAACCCTGATCAACGACCTCAACGTCTTTCCGATACCCGACGGGGATACGGGAGACAATATGTATATGACCATCAAGGCGGGCTGCGCCTCAGCCGACGGCGAGAGCGGCAGCCTGGCCGACATCGCCTCAGCCGCGGCCCAGGGAATGCTGCTGGGCGCCAGGGGCAATTCGGGCGTGATTCTCTCCCGCATCTTCTCCGGCCTGGCCAAAGGGCTTCAGAATACCGACGAAGCCGATTCGGCGGCGTTTGCTGCCGCTATGGCTTCTGCCGTGAAAGAGGCCTACGCAGCCATCCCCACCCCGGTGGAAGGCACCATAATCACTGTGCTGCGCGAAGGGGCCGAAGGCGCCAAGGGCGACACCCTGGAGAGCTATTTCGAGACCCTGCTGGCCGCTATGGACACCTCTCTGGAACACACTCCCGACAAACTGGCGGTACTTAAAGAGGCGGGCGTGGTGGACAGCGGCGGAGCCGGGCTTATCTGCATATTCCGCGGTATGAACGACGCCCTGTGCGGCAACGTCGCCGGCGAAGAGGCCGCACCCCAGGCCGCAGCACCTGCACCCACGCTAGACCTGACCAAGTTCTCTGAAGACAGCACACTGGAGTTTGGCTACTGCACCGAGTTCCTGCTGCGCCTGACCCGGGCAAAATGCGATATAGAGAACTTTGACCTGCAGGGCTTCATAGACTGGCTCCAGAGCCACGGCGAGAGCGTGGTGGCATTCCGCGAAGGGAGCATAGTGAAGGTGCACGTGCATACCTTCACCCCCGGCGAAATCCTGAACCACTGCCAGCAGTGGGGCGAATTCCTGACCCTGAAGATAGAGAATATGATGCTCCAGCATCATCAGGAGAGCAACCAGAACAACGCCAGCTTCCACCGTCCCAAAGAGAAATACGGCATTGTGACGGTGGCCTCCGGCGAGGGCCTGACAGCCGCCCTTAAAGAGTGCGGCGCCGACGTGGTGATTCCCGGCGGCCAGACAATGAACCCCTCTACACAAGATTTCATTGCGGCATTCGACAGCGTCAATGCCGACACTATACTGGTATTCCCCAACAACTCCAACATAATAATGGCGGCGCAGCAGGCCGCCGGAATCTACAAGAAGGCCGACATCCGCGTGATTCCTTCTAAGAGTGTCGGAGAAGGCTACTACGGCATTGCCTCGGCCGACCGCAGCTGCGACCCCGACGAAGTGGTGGAAGCTGTCACCTCCGCTATGGAATCAGTGACCTGCGCTATGGTTTCCCGCGCCATCCGCGATGCCGCCGGCAGCGAGGGCGTGGTGGTCACAGAAGGTGACTATGTGGGCTATGTCGGGAAAAACATCCTGTGCGACAACGCCGACCGGGCAAAGGCCGCCGCAGAACTCTGCGAAAAACTTGGTGCCGGCAATCACGATGTCCTATTGGTCTTCTGGGGAGAAGCCGTCCCCGAAGAAGAAGCTTCCCGCCTTGAAGCCGGCCTTGCCGCCCGCTATCCTTCCCTTGAAATAATGTTTAACCGCGGCGACCAGCCGATATATGACTACGTTTTTGTATTATGCTGACATTCTTTTCTGACACTGATTGCGACATTACCCCCAAAGAGTGCGCCGAGTATGGCATCAAAATGATTAGTATGCCCTACACAGTGGGCGACAAGGTGATACGTCCCTACGTGGATTTTGAAGAGTTTGACGCTCACGCTTTTTACGATATGCTCAGGCGCGGCACTATGCCCACCACCAGCGCAATGAGCGAGGAGTTCTATGTAGAGACTTTCGAACCCGAATTCGCTGCGGGCAACGACATACTCTATGTCCACTTCTCCGCCGCCACTTCCAATACTTTCAACATTATGGAAATGGCCGTGAACAAGTTGCTGGAAAAATATCCCGGACGCAAGTTCACCCATATCGACACCAAAGGTATCACCGCCCTCTCATATAACATCGTGCTGGAGATTGCCGACCTTCTGAAGGCTGGCAAGACAGTGGAAGAGATTGTGGAATGGGCCAAGGTCGAAGTGCCCAAGTTCCCGATGTACTTCTTTGCCGACGACCTCAAATTCTTCCGCCGCAGCGGCCGTGTGAGCGGTCTGGCGGCCACTATGGGCGGCCTTATAGGCATCCGTCCCATCATCCATCTGGACGACACCGGCACAATGGTATCCATAGGCAAGGAGACCGGCCGCGCCAAGGCCATCGCCCGTCTGGTGAACTACGTGGTGGAGCTTGGAGACGATGTTAAAGGCCACCGCGTGCTCATAGGCCACACCGACGTTCCCGAAATCGCCGCAGAGGCCGAGCGCCAGCTCAAAGAGAAGTTCGGTGACGATTTGAATGTAATAATACACAACGTGAACCCCACCATTGGCAGCCACTGCGGCCCCAACGCGCTGGGCATCTGCTTCCACGCAATACACCGCTAAGCTATGATAACCGTAGAACAAGTCACCACCAAAAAGCAGCAGAAGGAGTTCATAGAGTTCCCGCTGAAGCTTTACAAGGGCAACAAGTGCTACACGCCGGCGCTCTATTCCGACGAGAAGAAAATCTTCCGCAAGGACTATGTGTACAACGACACCTGCGAGCACGTCTATTTCAACGCCTATAAGGATGGCAAGGTGGCGGGCCGCATTTCCTGCATAATCCAGCGCGCCGCCAATGCCAAATACAACCAGAAGCGGTGTCGCTTTACCCGCTTTGACGTCATTGAAGATTTTGACGTTGCGGCAAAGCTGTTTGAAAAGGCCGAAGCCTGGGCCCGAGAGCAGGGAATGGACGAGGTGCAGGGGCCGCTGGGATTCTCCGACCTGGAGCGCGAGGGGCTTCTGGTAAAGGGCTTTGAGTATCCCGCCACCTTCGAAGAGAGCTACAACTACCCTTACTACGGAGAATTCGTGGAGCGGCTGGGCTACCGCAAGGAGGTTGACTGGACCGGCAGCCGCCTGCGCCTTGCCAAGGACTACGACGGCGAGCTGGAGCAGATGGCCGACTATGTGATGCGCCGCTACAAGCTGCATCTGGCCACCGCCCGCACCACCAAGGAATATCTGGCAAAATATGCCGACGGCTTCTTTGAGTTGCTGGACAAATCTTATGACCTGATTTACGGCTCCGTCCCCTTCACCGATGCTATGAAAAAGCTTATGCTGGACAATTTCAGCCTGATACTGAGCAAGGACAATCTAGTGATAGTGCTGGACGAAAACGACAAGATGATATGTATGGGCCTGGCCTTCCCGGCAGTAGGCGATGCTCTGCGGCCTTCAGGCGGCCGCCTCACTCCGGGTGCGCTGATCCGCGTGCTGCGCGCCATCAAACATCCCAAGGTTCTGGACCTGGGGCTGGTGGGCGTCGATCCCGAATGGCTCAACCGCGGCATCAGCGTGGTGATTTCTGCCGCTATGGTAAGAATGCTCCGGATGCCGGGCGTGCTCTACGCCGAAACCAATATGAACCTGGAAGACAACTACGCCATCCAGAACCAGTGGAAACGCTTTGACGAACAGAAGATAAAACTGCACCGCTGCTATGTTAAAAATCTTGCTTGATTGCTTTGGCGGCGACCGCAGTCCTCAGGCCAATGTAGAAGGGGCACTGGCTGCCCTTAAGCAGTTCGGCGACCTGCACCTGATACTCACCGGCGATGAATCGGCCATCAAAAACTGCCTGCAAGGGGCATCGTACGACGCCGGACGGCTGGAGATTGTCCACGCACCGGAGGTTATCGGATGCGACGAGCAGCCCATAAACGCCATCCGCCTCAAGAAAGAGAGTTCTATGATGAAGGCGGTGCGTATGCTGCGCGACGACGACTCAATTTCCGCAATGGTTTCGATTGGCAGCACCGGCGCCCTGGTGGCGGCCGCCCTGACCCGCATCGGCCGTGTGAAGGGGGTCATCCGACCCGCCTTCTGCCCCATCCTCCCCACTATGGACGGCGGCAAGGTTGGCATCTGCGACAGCGGCGCCAACGTGGAGGTCACCCCAGAGATGCTGCGCCAGTTCGGCATTATGTCCAGCCTGTATATGCAGCACGTCTACGGGGTCGAAAAGCCCCGGATCGCCCTGCTGAATGTGGGCAAGGAGGCGGAAAAAGGTGACGAGATTCATCAAAAGGCATACAATTTGCTTTCTGAAACCTCCGAGATAAATTTTGTGGGCAATATGGAGAGCCGCGACTTGCTCAGCGGCAGCTACGACGTGGTGGTTGCCGACGGTTTTTCCGGCAACGTGCTGGTAAAGACCACCGAGGGTACGGCGCTTGAATTGCTCAAGAAACTCAAGAAAGACATCTACTCCCGCACCGTCTACAAGCTGGGCGCGCTGCTTATGAAGCGGATGTTTATGGAAGAGAAAGAGTTTATGAACTATCAGAACTACGGCGGCAGCGTGCTGCTGGGCACCGGCAAAACGGTGGTCAAGGGACACGGAAGCAGCAAGGCGACCGCCGTGGCAAAATGCATAGAGCAGGCCTACCTTATGGAGCGCAGCGCCCTCTCTGCCAAGATAGAAGAGACCATTTTGAAATACGAACACTACGAATATTAACCGATATGTTTGACGAAGTAAAGACAATCCTCGCGCGCCAGTTGCGCATAGCCCCCGAAAAAATCACCCTGGACGCCCAGATCAAGCGCGACCTTCACGCCGACTCGCTGGACATCCTGCAGCTGCTGATGCGTCTCGAAGACGACTACGGCGTGGTGATTCCCGACCAGGCCCTGGCAAAATTTGAAACCGTGGGCGATGTTGTCTCTTACCTCGACTCTCTGGAGAAATGAAAAAAATAGCAATTATCTTGTGCGCACTGCTGCTCTCCGCAGCCTCATTTGCGCAAACCTACAACCTTGATTTCACTCAGACCCGCCGCCTTAAAGTCTCCGG
Organism: Bacteroidales bacterium; assembly: GCA_016290415.1. Taxonomy (GTDB): domain Bacteria; phylum Bacteroidota; class Bacteroidia; order Bacteroidales; family UBA932; genus Equibacterium. The sequence goes on along the minus strand of JAEETP010000061.1, from coordinate 6,164 downwards.
CAAAACCACCGTTATGAAGGGGCACCTGGACTATGACGGGAAAGAAAAACTCTCAATGATTTACTCCGACCCCGAGGGAGACTATTTCATAATAGACGGCAATATGGTCAAGATGAGCCTGATGGGCAAAAGCGGCGAACTGGATGCCACCAAGGTGCCTATGGTCGCCCTGCAGCGCTCTACCCTGCTCAACTGCCTCTCCGGCAACTGGAAGCAGGCCGCCGAAGACAACAACGCCACCACCTCCGTCACCGAGAAGACAGGATTCCGGACGGTCAAGATCACAGCAGCGGGTGTCATACCGCGCGGCGGTTATAAATCCGTGACACTGACCTACCGCATCAAGGACGGCCGCGTTTCCCGCCTGATTCTGGAAGAGCCGGCCGGCATCGAGAACACCTACGAGATGAGATAATTCTCCGACACCCTTATTAGAAACAAAAAAGCCGCCAGAAAGGCGGCTTTTTTGGTGGAGAATAAGGGAGTTTAGTTAAGTTTTTCCCCTTCTTGTGCATCACTATGCATCAGTGTGTATTGCATTGTAAATGACTGGGTTAATGCAATTTATATAGCTATTAACAGAAGGGTTCCCTTGTGTGTTTTTATGCAAGATTTAGTACTTTTCTCATCCTGGTGCAACTTTTTAGGGGTAAAAATGCACCAGAAATAAAAGGCTTTTTTGCTGCACTTTGTACAAGTGGTTATCTTTGTGTAAAGTATTCCTATTATGGCCAGAGAAGTATTCATTTACAATTCAAGATTATTCAAAAAGAGCCTGAGCCTTGCTGACATCATTGGTGATAGTACTTATAAAGTATCATATCTGGATGAGCATATGAGGATGACAGATCATAAGAGTGAATCCCGTTTCACATTTATATATGATGGGAACTGCATTGGAAGAGGTGTGCAGGTTGTTGAGAATAATAAGAACACTATTCATCTGGCACTCCCTCTTCCTTGTACCAAAGAAGATATTCAGATGCTTTACAAAGTGTCAAGAAGGATAGCTTCTTTATGGAAATCAGATAGTATAACAGTTGAAGATACCAAGGTTGCTTTATCTGAAATAGAACATATGGAAGAATATGATATTTCCATGAACAAGAGTTTTCTTGGCAATGCTTCAAAAGTGTATGTAGATGATGTCACTCTTTTCTGTGCCACTCTTCCCATATGTGTCACTGTAACACAACTTCAAAATTATTCTGAGAATTACCAAGCCTTCAGCCAGTATCTGAATGAGAAGCAGCAGATAGGAGCATTCTACTCTCGCCCCATTTTTTATTCTCTAAATGGAGAGTATGTTTCTATGTATGTGTGCATTTCAGATGGTGAGTTTATTCTTCCGTATACTCCCCAAATGTCATTTTTTAATAATGATAATAAAGAGATCCAGTGTAACAGAGCATTGGTTGCAAAACCAGATTTATTTCCTGGAAAACTTAGCCAATTAGATTTTCAAACCTTTATTGACAGAATACCCAAAGAGAAGAAAACAGAATTTGATTGCCAGCACATACTTGTGACAGGTCTTACTAATAAAGACCTTCTATCAATATTTGGCAAATAAAAACATCTCTCCAGAACCCACCAAAATTGGACAGTCTGGTCACTTGGTGCATTTTTTTTGAGTCCAGAAACAAGAAAAAACCCCTTCAGAATGTACTAGAAGGGGTTTTTAGAAAAAATATCTGTGGAGAATAAGGGAGTCGAACCCTTGACCCCCTGCTTGCAAAGCAGGTGCTCTAGCCAACTGAGCTAATCCCCCGTCGCTGCAAAGGAATAGAAAAAAACCGATTTCAGCAAATTATTATCGCTTCAACATCACCGGTGGTGGCAGATGAGGCATAGCGCCGGCGGCGGAAGATGATTTCTTGCGCCCGGTCTGGGAAGAGGATGGCGATGAGCGGCGGTTTATCGCATCGTACTGCTTGAACTCTTCAAAGTTATATTGCCAGGAAGATCCATATGCTATCTTATGGAGCCTGTAGTAGATGGCCTCTCTGGAAGGAGCACTGAACCCACCCTCGTTGTGATACATCATACTCTCTTGAGTAGCGCGGTATGCACCTGTCGAGTAGATGCAAGCACCCTCAAATACGCCCAGTCCGTCGTATTGGTAATCTTCGTCGGTCAGGAATTTTGCCCATAGGACTTCAGAGGGATTGGAAGTGAAATCTACGTTCCGATAAAATCCGGCTGCTTGATATTTTTTGTAATAATCAACCTTGCTGGCGGGAATTGCCCCGCTCGAAGAGTAATAATACTCATCTTCCAACTTGCCTATGCAGTGGCCTCCGACCTCGTGCTGTACGACCCCTGTAAACTGCTCGTCACTTGTGCATAGCGGGATATACGCAATGGCTTCTCCCACACCCCAGTCACTGTTGTCCTGACTGATATAATCGTACATATATGTAGACCCGCCATAGGTCTCGGTATTCATAAGCACAACGATTGCGGCATTCTTTATCAACAGCGGATTTAGCAGGTTCATCACCAGAGACCTCACAGCGGAATGGTCTCCCGTAACAACACTGCCTTGCTCAAAGTGGGTAGAAAGTTCTGTGATGGCGTCATCGGCATAAATCTCGTTCAGCGAAACTATGTTAATATACCAAATATTAAATAAGTTCCGATGGGATTTATATGGTTCTATCTCAAAGATGGCCTCCACCGCCCGGCGCATCTGACGCTCGTAAGTACCATCATCTATCAGCCGATCGCTGAAAGCATCACCCATCAACACCAGTGGAATTCCATCACCTTCGGTTGCGCTCTGGATCTTCACGGATGTATGGTTTTTGGAGAAATCTTCAGAATAATAATAATCGGGGTTGCGATAGCCTGCCTGGTTGACTCTAAGGTATGAAGTGGCCTTGCCTCCGCTGAACATAACGCTGGATGCACGACTTTTTGCAGAGGTGTTTGCAGCCACTTTTACCTTATATAAATTAGGCGTTTCTGTGGAGGAAAAAGAAATCCACGAGGTAACTGCCATCGTAGTATAAGAGACATTGGCGTCTACTGTGACATAGTACTCCCCTCCATCTGACGGTACATCTATCTGCGCTGGATCTAGATTTATCTGGTCGTTGGCCGCCTGGGTTATTGTGACTTCCTGCACATAATCCATCTGTTTAAGTCCTACCTCAACAACGGCAGTTCGCTCAACCCCCGTATCGTTGGGAGCCACCGTGAAAGAAATTGAAGAGAAATCATCTGCCACTGAACCACTCACCCACTCCTGGTCTGTATAGAAATTCGGCGCGAAGTTGGAAATCATATTAATAGAGAGGGTGCCTCCGGTGTCCGGGAAACTTTTCTCGTTATATGTAAGCACCATCATCGGCGGATTCTGGAAGATATAAACAGTCTGTGGCCTGCCGTCTCCCACAATTGTTACAACTGCTTCGCGAGTAGATTTGGTAAACATACTATCCAACTGGAACACAAGAAGTGTATCTTCGCGCCTGGCGGGTAACTCGCGAATCCATGCGGCGCCAGAAACAGAGACATCCACATCCCTGCATTGTGTGTGGAGAACCTCCAACTCACCTCCGCAAGGACCAACAAAATACTCTTTCTGCTTTACTGAGAATGGATCAGGCAAACCACTTTGGGTCACTTTGACGGCTCTTGACAGGTTGTAATCATCGGCCTTGAACAACACAGTGCAACTGCGCGTCCCGTAGTCGGCAAATTGTGCCACATCGAACGCAAAACCACTATCCTCAGTGGGCTCTGCCGCCGATATCCAATCTTCCTGCGGCATTACAACGGCAAAAGGCACGTTGCTCTCTGCAGACACCACGAACGAGCCTCCCTCCTGTTCAATCTGAACGACCTCCTTATCAATATTGAGCCAGGCTGATCCCTGATGCACGGCTACGGTATACACTTCGCCGGCTACCTCATAATCTATGGTACCATCCCGCTCCTGTCCTGTGGCATTTTTGCCCACAGTTAATTTGCAATCCCCCTCATAGGTAATCCAATCGGCACTGACAGAGACCGTATAATCGGTATTGGTTCGTAATTGCACCTCCGCCTCGCCGCCCTCGGGACCAAATTCAAGCTCTGTGGTGGTAAGTTCAAAGAAGTCAGAACAATCCTGAACCACTGTAACCTTTCTGGCGATGCCATAATCTGCACTGATGATATCTATTACACATTCACGGACTTGCTCTCCATCATTCTGAGGCACCTCCACCTCATATGTATTATCAGAGACTGTAGTAAGTAATACCCAGTCCTCATCGGGTGCGGAGACTTCAAATCCCACATTTGCAGTAATGGAGAAACTCCGCCTGCCTCCGTCAACCGGCAAGTCCAACTGATCTTTATCAACATTCACAAAGGCGGCGGACTGAGTCACTGAAACAATATGATTGTAGCCATCGGCAACAAACTCTATTATACCCTCCCTCTCTTCGCCGGAAGCATTTAACGCAACCGAGAAAGAAAGCCCTTCACCTATAATCCAGTCGACTTTGGGAGAAGATGTATATTCTACATTTGTGTTGACTTCAATTGTGATTTCGCCACCCTCGGGCCCCAGACTGAACGAGTCGGTGAGCAGCTCAAATATGCCTTTGGCTGCCTGCACCACCTCTACAGTGACAGTCCTGCCAAATTCGGCAGAGGATATTTCTATGGTACAGCTGCGCATCTCCGGCTCGGGATTAGGCGCTACCGATATAGTGCAGGAAGAAGCCGTGCCGGAGCACTGGGCCCAATCTTCAGAAGGTTGCGACACCGTGAAGCCGACATTGCCGGTGATGGAAATGGCGCCCTCTCCGCCGGCTGCGGCAAATTCAAGCCTTGCAGGACTTACCACAAGCGCCGGGGCGTCCTGCCAGATGCTCACACTCTTGCTCTTGCCGTTCTGCTCGAAGACAATCCTGACGTCCCTTGCCTGGCTGTCCAGATTTGGTGCAACCTCGAATACCAGCGGCGAAACTTCGGAGATCCAGTCGGGCGACCCCTCTATGTAGTATGTGTACTCTTTGTTGGAAGAAACTTCAAGAGCCACCGTGCCTCCGGCGGGAGTAAGGTCAAACTCCATCTGCTTGATATCCAGATAGTACTTGGCGCCCTGACGGACGTATACTGTGTCGGAGGCCTTGTAAGTGCTGTTGTACAACACTATCTCAGCCAGGCGGCTGCCCCACTCATTGTTTTCGGTGGCGGAGAAGGTGACGTTTGTGCCGGACACCTCCATAGAGAACCACTCGTCACCCTGCGCCTTGGCCTGGAACGGTACATTGGCCGACACCTCAAACGAGCCCTCAAACGGCTGGTCATTATATTCAATACTGTGCTGCGATGCGGCGATAAAAGCCGCCTCCTGATCTATTGACACAATCTTTTCAAAACCGTCTGCCGTGAATGTCAGGCGGCCCTGACGAGCCTTCCCGGAGTCATTGAGGGCAACGGTGAACTCGCGCTTGCCGCCGGTGGTGCCGACATCGCCACTTATCCATTCCGGAGCATCTGACTCACAAGTGTAGCCTATATTGGTGTGGATGTCCACCTCAGCCTTGCCGCCCTCGGGGCCGAACGAGAATGATAGAGGATTGACCTCAAAGGCGTCTTTCTGCGCCTGGAGCACAGTGACGGTCTCGCTGACCTCATATTCTTTATTTACAAAACCTATCCTGCAGGTGCGGGACTGCTCGGCGTCATTGGCGGCGACAGTGACGGTATAGCCGCCATCTTCTGCGGCTGCCACAGTGCACCAGGGTGCATCTTCTGGCGGAACCAGGGTGTATTCCACGCTGCCGGTCACACTCAGAATCTGGCTGCCGCCAGCGCTGGCAAACCTCAACTCCTGGGCAGAGAACTCAGGCGCAACCCCCGCCTGGGAAAAGTCGAGAGTCTTCTTTACATTGCCGCGGCTAATGGTCAGCGATGCGGTGCGTCCCTCGCCCAACAGGCTTTTGTCCACTGTGATTATGCGCCTTGCAGGATTGCCATCCAAAGTGGAGACTTTAACCCAGTCGGTGCCATCTACGGTGAACTTATATTCTTTGGTGGGATCCGTGTCAAACTCAAACGAACCGCCTTCGGGACCGAATTCAAAAAGAGGCAGCGAGGCATACATAATGTCCACCGCCTTGTGCAGGATGTGCAGGCTGCCGGTCAGATTGTAGTCGGGG
>JAEETP010000060.1 GCA_016290415.1 Bacteroidales bacterium | reverse complement strand
CCCTCGCTAGGCTACGAAAAAGACTTTGCTCCGGGCCAGGGAGAACATAGAACCCCTGTTCCCTACGCAAAGCTTTTTCTTCGCTGTATCGCTCGGGCTTCTTGCTGCGACTCGAGAGGTAGACAAGTCGCCGCCGAAGCCAAAGCGGCAGCAAAGGTAACTACAGCGAATTCTCGAAGGAGGCCCACTGGGACTCGAAGAAGGAGGTGAGGGCAGGGTCACCCTGAAGGGAATTGAGAAGGCAGCGTTTGAGATCTGCGATGTTCAGGTCCCAGCAGAGATACGCTGCCAGCAAGTCATCTGTGAGATATGCAGTGTCAAAGATTGCGCAATCGTCGCTGTTCAGAGTCACATTCAACCCGCGCTTGATATAACCGCCGGCAGGATGATTCCTCAAATCGGGAATATACCCAAGCAACTGATTGCTAAGCGGGCACACCTCCAGCATCACGCCCGCCGCTTTCACCTTAGGCTCAACTTCCGGATGCTGGAACAGATTAAGCCCGTGGCCTAGCCGATTGATGCCAAGCTTCAGCGCCAGTTCAATATTATTATTGGCCGGATCCACCGACTCGCCGGCGTGCATTATCACCGGAACTCCGGCATCGCGCAGCACATCAGCATAATAATTCAAGTCCTTGCCGCAAGCCTCATCGCCCACCATATCGTAACCGATCACTACATCGGGATATTTCTGACACAGATGGCGGGCATATTCAAGACGATCCGGGACAGTCTCGGCAGGAACGCCTTTGTAATAACTGTATATCAGGCGGACCTTGAACCAGGGATACTTCTCCTGGACCGCAGCGTTAATCTCCTTGACCAGATCCACATAATCATCGTGTGAAAGCCGGCGGCCGTCCTCATCGAAAATGGTCTGGCTGATATAGCGGAAATCCACACCCATCACACCCTCTTCTGCCATCTCGCACAAAACCTTGGTGTAGAGCTTTATAAAGAACGGTTTGTAATTGTTCAGCGCTTTGTAACGGTCAAAAATCGCCTCGAATTTGGGCCAGATATTCTCGTCTATCATCTCGATAGACGCCGTGCAAGCCTCGAAAATCTCATCTTTCAGTTCGGGACGTGCCGCCACGGCCTGTTGCAGATTCTCCCAGCCGGCAGGGATAGTCCCGCCCTCGAACCAAGCCTTGTGAGCCACCTGCAAATAGCGGAATTCTGGAGTCTCGGGCTCAGTGAATACATAAGTGTCGGGGCAGGAGAGGGCCAGGGAGAGGACATATCTCAAATCGAAAGTGGCCTCAATGTGGGCGTGCATAAGCCGGCCCTTGGGCATTTTGCGGAACAACTCATACAATTTTGACTGCCGCAGAGCGGGCAATGCTTTCTGAAAGTCGTTAAATATCAACTGCGCTCCATCTGCCGCAAGGCACTCCCGGCGCATCCGGCCAGCTATTTGCTCTATATTCATAGGTCCAAATTTTTTCAAATTTACAAATAATATTTCGATATTTGTAAACTATAAACATCCGCCCTGATGCGTAAACCGTTATTCATATTAACCCTTGTTTTGGCAGTGATTTCTTCTTGCAGCAAAGTTAAGGACGGCAACCATACCCTTGATATATACATAACCAGCGATATCCACGGCTGTTATTTCAGCAAGTTTTACCTGGACGACAGTCTGAAACCCAACTCTTTAAGTAAGGTGTCGGCAGTGGTTGGCACTGCCCGCAGCGACGGCGCCAATGTATTATTGATAGACAACGGCGACAACCTCCAGGGCGACAACAGCGCCTTCTACTTCAATTTTGTGGACACCGCATCGACCCATATTTTTGCCAGAATGGCCAATTATATGAACTATGATGCAATTGTGCTGGGCAACCACGATGTGGAGGCGGGGCATTCTGTTTATGACCGTGTCAGCCGGCAATTCAACGCGCCGCTTTTGGCTGCCAACGCAATATCCACCGACTCAGGAAATTCCTATTTCCCCGAATACACTATTGCTGAGCGCGACGGCCTCAAGGTGGCAATTGTGGGTCTGACCAATCCCAATGTAACCAGTTGGATCACAGAGAGCCTCTATAGCGGCATTGAATTCCAGGGTTGCGACAATATAACCCAGGCTCTGGTAGACAGGGTTCGCGCAAAAGAACGACCCGACGTGCTGATTGTTGCTGCACATTGCGGCAGCGGCGAAGAGGATGTTCCTTCTTTTGAAAATGACGCACTGTATCTTGCAAAGCGTCTGCAAGGGGTTGACCTGGTGATTGGCGGTCACGACCACCGTCCGCGCACAGAAAGATATATGGACAAGGAGGTTCCCACTGGCTATATCAACCCCGGAGCAAGGTGCAACTATCTTGGCCACGCCACAATCAGCCTTACTTATAAGGGCGGCAGGCGGGTTGGCGACAGTCTTGCGGTGGAGTTGATTCCGCTGGTGGATATGGCCCCCGACGCCAAGTTTGACGCCGAATTCGAGGCCGACTATGTCAAGGTCAAGAAATTCACCCTTCAGAAAATATGCACCGTGAGTGCGCCGTTTGCACTTTCGGACGCGCTGGACGGCCCTTCGGCCTATATGAAACTTCTCTACGACGTGCAGCTGGCTGTTTCCGGAGCCGATATTACATTTGCCGCGCCGCTGACTTCGTCGGGCGTAATCAATGCCGGCGATTTGGTGTTCAACGACCTGACCCGCATCTATCCCTTTGAGAATAAACTTTACACAATAAACCTCACCGGACGCCAGATCAAGGACTATCTGGAATATTCCTACAACCGCTGGCTGAACCGGGAAGGACCGGCCTATTGCTACGATTCTGCAGGCGGCATCAAATACAAGGTCTACAAACATCGCCCGGCCGGGAGCAGGGTAGAGATTGAATCTATGCAAGACGGCACTCCTTTTGATTTGAGCCGCAGTTATAGTGTGGCCATCACCTCCTACAGGGCGATGGGCGGCGACGGGCTGCTGCAAAATGGCGCTGGTCTGGATGTCAGCAATCCGCAGAGTTACATCACAGGCCGCTACGACGAGATTCGTGACATACTTTACTCGTACCTTGAAGCGCTGGGCACACTGGAGCCCGAGGTTTGTGACAACTGGAAATTTATAGAATAACCAATACCAACCAACAAATCAGATTATGAACAGATTTTTCAAGAGAATTGTGACGATGTTGCTGCTTGCGGCACCCGCACTGGCGTTTGCACAGCGCCCGGTGGGCGATTTGCAGGCAGAGTTTACAATGCCCATCTACCGCAACGAGAAGGCTGCTGCCCTCACCGTTGTGATCCCTGAGAATGGTCCCAAAGAGGCCAGGGTAGAGTTTTTCAATCCCGAAGGCAACCTGATCCGCACCGAGACTTACAAACTCAAACCCGGCACCAACAATTGCCCTGTGAAGAAGATTGGCGGTCTGGCAGAAGGCCGTTACACCGCAATGATCCATCTTGGCGACACCACTCTCAAGAGGCTTCTCCGCATAGAGCATATCCCCGAGATCGAGGCGCCCACCGAGCCGATTCCCTATCGCAAGCTCATATTCACGCCCGACAAGTATATGTTCTCGAAGATCTCCAAGAATCTTAAGATAGAATATTCCAAGCCCCAGATTTACGAGGCAGTAAAGAACACCGATTCAATTGTGGTGTATATTGGCGGCAACAGTTTCTATCGGGCAGAAGACGGCCGTTTTATAATCAATGTGGTGGCCAATCCCTATGTAGAGCGCTATGGCCTTTATGCCAAGAAGCCTTATTACTACACAATGGCTGCCGACAAGCCCGAAGGCCCTTACAAGCGCATTGAGAATACACCCAAGATGGCCAAGGGCGGCCGTATGAATCTGTTTACCGGCGGCGCGATGATGTGCAGCGACCATCTGGACGGCAAATATGAGCTTTATGACCCCGCAAAGCACGGCACATACAAACTGACTGACATCCGTATTGCACAGCAGATCAATCCCAAAGATTTCGGCTGCGTACAGGCCGGCTACCGCACCTACTGGGCATACGCCACCACTTCTACCGGCGACACCGTGTTCCTGAGCGACAAGCCTGTATTCCAGGATATTCCCGTGTACAAACCCGACCAGTGGGACAACGGCTTCACCACCAACGACAACTTTGGCAACAGCTGGCTTTCTGAAGACGGCAAGACCCTCTATATTGCCCGCGGCCAGACCCTGCGCCGCGACGCTCCGTACGACCTGCCGTACGATATGGTGGACACCCGCGTCCTGACCGTATATTCCACCCAGGACGGTAAAGACTGGAAATATCTCCACTCATTTACCAGCGACGGCGAGCGCGACACTCCCTACACCCAGCAGTACGGCGCACGCATATGCAAGATGCCCGATGCCGGCCTGTATCTGGTGTTCGTAGAGCACTTTGTGGGCGATATGCAGCAGAGCAGCCTCGATTTGGACTACAGCCGCGACGGCGTCAACTTCTACGACGCTCCCGGCGACGGCCCGTTCCTCTATACCGACAATCTGGACGATTTCTACTTTGGCGGTCTGTACAACTTTGACACAGACATTGTTCAGAATGGAAACAACTATTATCAGATGGTGGCTCAGGTTATGACCTGGCCTCACTTCTTCCCCGAACCGCTGTTTGCACGCAACCATCTTGCAGAAGTCACCGCAGAAGATTACGAGCGTATTTTCAAGAACCGCGGTATGGCAGAGAAACTCCCTTATTTTGACAAGGTTGGCGGCTGGGAAGGTCTTGCAAAAATGACCCGCGAAGGCCACAGCTCCATTGCCGTGATTTCTTACCGCGCCGATGGTTGGTTCGGCGTCAAGGCCGGCGACAAAACGGGCTGCTTCACCACCAATCCTATCAAAGGCGGCGGCCGTCTGTTTGTTAACGCCACAGTGGAAGAGGGCGGCAAGCTTGATATCGAAGTTGTAGGCGGCGACCGCAGCCAGAAGGTGAGCCTGACCGGCGACGGCATCCATATGCCTGCATTTGACCTGCCCGACGGTCCTTTCAAACTGCGCGTGAAGATGCGTAACGCAACTCTCTACACTATGTATATTGAGTAGACCGCAATACTATGAGAAATCATCTTTTCTTAATTGTTGCAGCTGCACTTCTTGTGTTTGCCTGCACTCCTAAACAAGAAGAACCGCTGACCCGCGATTTTGACCCGCCCATTATGGGATGGAGCAGCTGGAACCATTTCCACACTGATATCAGCGAAGAAGTGATTTGCGGCCAGGCCGACGCCCTCATTTCCCTGGGGCTGGCCGATGCCGGTTATAAATATGTCAATATCGACGACGGTTTCACCGACGGCCGCGGAGCCGACGGGCGCATCATCATAGACACAGTAAAATTCCCCAACGGGATGAAGGCCATTGCCGATTATTGCCATTCAAAAGGGCTTAAGGCGGGTATGTATTCCGATGCCGGCGACAACACCTGCGCCTCTTTGAATGTTAAGCCCTACGGCCTTGGCGTGGGCCTCTACGGACACGAAGTGGAGGACTGCAAGATGATGTTCGACGAGTGGGGCTACGACTTCTTCAAGGTTGACAACTGCGGCGGACGCCACCTGGATCTCAACGAGCAGGAGCAGTTCACCAAAATCGCAGAGGCCATTGCCCAGTGCGAAAACAAGAATGTCAACTTCAATGTGTGCCGCTGGGTGTTCCCCGGCACCTGGGTTATTGACATCGCCGACAGCTGGCGCACCACCCACGACATCTGGGTAAACTGGGAAACCCTCAAGACCATCATCAAAGAGAATATGTATCTGGTAGCCTACACCGGAAACGGCCACTACAACGATATGGATATGCTTGAGATAGGTATGGGTTTCAAACCCGAAGAAGAGCGTACCCATATGGCCTGCTGGTGCATCCAGAGTTCTCCTCTGGTGGTGGGCTGCGACCTGAACAATATGCCCGACTATTCCATTGAGTTCCTCAAGAATCCCGACCTTATAGCTATGGACCAGGACCGTCTGGGCATAGCTGCGCCGGTGGTTCAGAAAGAAGGGGAGACCTATGTGATGGCCAAGGATATGGAACGCCGTAACGGTCCCAAACGGGCTGTGGTGGTTGCCAATCTTGGAGATGAAGAGATAACCATAAATGTGGATGTCACCGCTCTGGGTTTCAAAGGCAAAGTAGATGTCTACGATTGCTTCAAACACGAGAACCGCCCTGAATTGAGCGATGCGTTTTCTCTAACCATTGCTCCTCACGACAGCGAAGCGTTCTTTGTCTCCGGCAAACGCACAGACAAGAGCGTATATCAGGTAGAAGAGGCTTTCCTGAATGCTTATACCGAGATCAACGAACAGGACTACGAAGCCTACCGCCGTCCCTACGAAATCCCTTCGCCCCGCATCCGCGAAAGTGCCGCTGCAGATATGGGCTTCTACGCCACCGAGCTCGGCGGCTGGGAAGAGAACTGGCTGGAGTGGCGCAACGTATATGTTTCCAAAGCCGGCGATTATGCTCTGTCTTTCCGCTACGCCTGCAAGGATGCCCGCAATATGGTGGTTTCCGTAAACGGTGCCGAGGCTTCACTGCTGGGCAGCCTGAATACCGGTTCCGACCTTGAATGGCAGGATGTGAACATAAAGGTCAAGCTGGAGAAGGGCTTTAATACCATCCGCCTTTCCAACCCCGCATCCCAGATGCCCGACATTGACTGTATGACCGTCAAGAAAATGTAATTATGAGAAGGTTATTATTTGTCGCAGCCTTCGCCGGTTTGCTTCTGTGTGCCTGCGAACGCGACTACAGCATCAAATATGAGGTGGGCCATACTCCCACTATGGGTATGAGTTTCTGGAACGCCTTTCAGCTGAATATAAACGAGGACCTGGTCAAAGACCAGGCCCTTGCCGTTAAAGAGCTGGGCTATGCCGACGCCGGCTACAAGTTTATCAATATAGACGACGGCTTCCAGCGCCCCCGCGGCCCCGAAGGCAATTTCCTGTCCGACGATTCCCTTTTTCCCAGCGGAATGCGTGCCGTGGCCGATTATATCCATTCTCTGGGCCTCAAGGCTGGTATTTATACCGATGCAGGAGACAACACCTGCGGAAGTGAGAATATATATGCATACGGCCTTGGCACCGGTCTCTATGGCCACGAAAAGGAAGATTGCAAGCTCTTCTTTGACGAGTGGGACTACGACTTCATCAAGATAGACTTCTGTGGCGGACAGCACGCCAAACTGGACGAGCGGGAGCAGTACACCAAAATTGCCGAAGCCATCCGCGCCTGCGACAAGAAGGACATCATCTTCAATATCTGCCGCTGGCGCTTCCCCGGCACCTGGGCGGCCGACCTTGCCACCTCCTGGCGCACCACATATGACATCCGTCCTTGGTTCTCGCGCGTGAAATATATCATAGACGAAAACCTCTGGCTTCAGGCCTACACCCGCGACGGACACTACAACGACTGCGATATGCTGGAAATAGGCTCCAAATGGCCCGGCAGCGACGCTTGCCTGAGCCCCGAGGAGGAATTCACCCATATGGCATACTGGTGCATCGCTTCTTCGCCGCTGATTATGGGCTGCGATATGCGCAAAGTGCCTGAGGCTTCGCGCGAGGTGATGCTAAACAAAGATCTAATCGCTATGAACCAGGACAAGCTGGGCCTGGGCGCACCCGTGGTGCAGCGTCAGGGAGAGACCTACGTTGTGGCCAAGGATATCGAGCGCATCTTCGGTCCCAAACGAGCCGTGGTGGTTATGAACCTGGGCGAAGAGCCTTCGTCTATCGATGTCTCCGTGGCCGACCTGGGGTTTGAGAGCATCAAGAGTGTCTACGACTGCAAAGTCCACACAGAAGTGCCCGAGATGGCCAGCGAGAGTTCGTTCAATGTCTCTCTGGAGCCGCACTGCTGCGTGGCACTGTTCGTGACCGGCAAGCGGATAGAGAAGAGTGTATATCAGGCAGAGGAGTCCTTTATGAATATGTTCAGCACCATAGAGGGCTATCAGTCGCCCGTATATCTGCCCAACGAATCGGCCGATATGGGTATGTATGCCGCCGGCCTGGGTTGCAACCCCGACAACTGGCTGCAGTGGAACAATGTGTTCAGCTGCAAGGGCGGGGAATATGTGGCATCTGTGCGCTATACTTCTGCCAATCCCACCGCATTCAAAGTGAGCGTAAACGGCCGCGAGGCCGCTTCGTTTGAAGACCTTTCTACAGGCGACGATTCTTCTGCCTGGGAAAGTGTCAACTTCAAGATCAAACTCAAGAGGGGCTTGAACCAGATCCGCCTGTCAAATGACACCGGATTTATGCCCAGCATAGACTGCATCACCCTTCACAAGGCAGAACGATAGTGAAGCGTATTGCCGTCATAGCTGTTATCTGCGCGCTGCTCTTTGGCTGCTCGGCCCCGCGCCGTGCAGCACACAAGGCAGCGCCGGTAATTGGCATTACGGCCGGCGGAGTGGGCCAGAGTCGGGTAGGCCAGGCCTACATAGATGCCGTATGCGCCGCCGGCGGTGTGCCGGTGATTCTGCCCATCGTAACTGATGCTGCCGCTATTTCAGATATGCTCCGCAGGGTAGATGGCGTGCTGATGATTGGCGGCGAAGACATTGACCCTAAGTACTATGGCGAGGCGCCGATTCCGGAATTGGGAGAGGTGAATGCCGCCCGAGACACTTATGAAGATATCTTGATACATCTTTGTTTCGGGGCGGGCCTTCCGCTGCTTGGAATCTGCCGTGGAGAGCAGGTGATCAACGTCATCCTTGGCGGAACTCTGTGGCAGGATATACCGGCTCAGGTCCCGCAGTCCAAAGTGTGCCACAAAGCCCCTGAGGGCGAGACCGCTATGCACAAAGTCACAGTTGCAGAGGGGTCTGTGCTGGCTTCTATGGTCGGGTCGGGGGATTTCAATGTGAATTCTTTCCATCATCAAGCAGTCAAAGACGTGGCGCCCGGGTTTAAGGTAACTGCCGTCTCTGAAGACGGACTTGTGGAGGCCATAGAGAGAATAGATGATGTGGCCCGCATAGTTGCCGTGCAGTTCCATCCAGAGAAAATGCTGGCTGACGGCGACACTACTTTTTTGCCGCTTTTCAAGTGGCTGGTTGCAGAATCGCAAAAATAATTTTGGCGGTTTCAAAAATTGCCTTATATTTGCATCCGCTTTGACAAAAAAGGGAGCTTAGCTCAGTTGGTTCAGAGCGTCTGCCTTACAAGCAGAGGGTCGGGGGTTCGACTCCCTCAGCTCCCACTTCAAAAAGAGAAACCATCTGGTTTCTCTTTTTTTTGTGTGAGCTATAGCTCCCGCCTATTATACTAGGGGGCTCTGCCCCCTAAAACCCCTGCGGCGCAAGGCGCCGGCCGCTATCGCGGCTATTATTCCCCATTATTCATTCTCTTTATCTTCATCTTATACATTCACCTTCCCAGGAAGGGGGCTTGAGACTCAAAACAATCGGTACATTTTTGCCATTTTGTCAGTCGGGCGGGGCTGGTATTCTTTTTGCCCTAGAGAGGGGCAAACAAAGAATAATCAAAAATACAATCATATTATGGCACAAGGTAAAATTGGTGTAACCACCGAGAACATATTCCCGGTAATCAAAAAATTCCTTTACAGCGACAACGACATCTTTATCCGCGAGATAGTGGCCAACGCCGTGGATGCCACCCAGAAACTAAAAGCGCTTGCCTCTAACGGCACTTTCAAACACGAGATGGGCGACCTCACCATAGACATCGCCGTGGGCGAAGCCAAACTGCCCGGCGAGAAAGAGGGTGAGGAGAAGATGGTAAAGACCATTTCTGTGACCGACCACGGTATCGGTATGACAGAGGCCGAGGTGGACAAATATATCAACCAGATTGCCTTCAGTTCTGCCGGCGAATTCCTGGAGAAATACAAAGACCAGAACATCATCGGCCACTTTGGACTGGGCTTCTATTCATCGTTTATGGTATCACAGATGGTGACCATTGACACCCTGTCATACAAGGGCAACGCCAAGGGCGTGAAGTGGACCTGCCACTGCGACCCGCAGTACTCTATGGAGCGCAGCGACCGCACCGAGCGCGGCACCACCGTCACCCTGTATCTGGACAGCGAGAGCGAAGGATTTGCTGACCGCTACAAACTGGAGAGCCTGCTCAAGAAGTACTGCAAGTTTATGCCGGTGCCCATCCGTTTCGGCAAAGAGCAGGAGTGGAAAGACGGCAAATATGTTGATGGCAAGAAAGATAATATCATCAACAATGTTGAGCCCATTTGGACCAAGAAACCCAGCGAGCTCAAAGACGAGGACTACGACAAGTTCTACAAGGAACTCTATCCTATGCAGGACGACCCGTTGTTCCACATCCATCTGAACGTAGATTACCCGTTCAACCTGACCGGTATCCTATACTTCCCCAAGATCAAGGACCGTCTGGACTTGAGCCGCAACAAGGTACAGCTCTACTGCAACCAGATGTTCGTGACAGACTCAGTGGAAAACATCGTCCCTGAATATATGACGGTGCTGCACGGCATCATTGACTCTCCCGACATCCCGCTGAACGTATCCCGCAGCTATCTGCAGAACGACGACAATGTGAAGAAGATAAGCGGCTACATCACCCGCAAGGTGGCCGACAAACTGGACGAAATCTCCCGCAATAACGCCTCCGACTTTGAAAAGAAGTGGGACGACCTGAAGATTTTCATCGAGTACGGTATGCTCACCGACGCCAAGTTCTGCGAGAAGGCTATGGAATTCGCCCTGTTCAAGAACACCGACGGCAAATACTTCAAGATGGCCGACTACCGCAAGGCAATAGAGGCCAACCAGACCAACAAAGACAAAAAGGTCGTATATCTTTACACAAACGACCCTGTGGCCCAGTATACTCAGATTGAGGCAGCTAAGAACAAAGGATATGACGTACTGGTTATGGACTGCCAGCTGGACGCACATTACGTAGGCCTTTTGGAGCAGCACATCCCCGACAGCGTATTTACCCGCGTGGACGCCGACATCCTGGAGAAACTGATCGTGAAGGAAGACCTCAAAGAGGTCAAGATGACGGACGACGAGAAGAAAAAGCTGCAGGAAGAATTCGAGAAGATACTGCCCGCCGACGGCAAATACGAAGTTTCAATGCAGAACCTGGGCGAAGAGGCAGACGCCATCAGCATCAACCAGAGCGAGTTTATGCGCCGTTACCGCGATATGGCGGCTGTGAGCGGCGGCGGAATGGGCTTCTATGGCGATATGCCTGCGTACTACACAGTAACTGTGAATGCCGACAGCCCGCTGGTCAAGAAGGCTCAGGAGTCCGATGGCGGCCTGAACGCCGACAATCAGTTGCTGCGCCAGCTGTGCGACCTGGCACTGCTCTCGGCCGGAATGCTTAAGGGCAAGCCGCTCGCCGACTTTATTCGCCGCAGCGCCGAATTGCTGAAATAAATCTTCCGGCATAGATAAACAACAAGCAGCCCGGTCTGAACTTCAGGCCGGGCTGCACTTTCAAAACAAACTAAATGGACGGCTAAAGATTGCCGGGCAGGTCAGGAAGTTCTGACGAACCGCCCTTGGTCTTC
>JAEETP010000059.1 GCA_016290415.1 Bacteroidales bacterium | reverse complement strand
GAAAGCGTACCGGCAGTGATCTTGACGTTGGCCTTGCGCGAATCGGTAGAGGGATTGGCCTCAGCCTTCACGGTAGTGGTCTTGGTGGTCACCGCCTTGGTGGGCTCCAGCACCGTGAGCCACGATGCGTCGCTCTTGATGCTGCAGGTCTGATTGGTCTTGAAAGACAGGGTCAGCTCGCCGCCGGCGGCGCCGATGGTGTACTCCGTCTTGATCGGATCCAGGGTGTCAGCCTCGGGTTCGGGACCCTTGGGACAGCCCTGAAGCACGAATATGCACATCAGTGCAAGCAAAGGGAATAACTTTTTCATTATTGAAACTGAATAACTGTGTTTATATTATTAAATGAATTATCTATTGAAAAATCACTTCATCCTCATACAGCGCACACTGCAGCAGCGCTCGCGGATATGACTGTACTTGGGATAGAAATGAGCCTGTGAACTTTCATTGACCTGAACTGTGTTCTGACTCGCCTCCTCGTCCTGCAGATAATGGAGCATATTCGCGTGGTGATAGTTGTCACGATCCCAATCCAGACCAGAGCGCCAATAGCCGCATTCACTGCCACTGCTCCAGCACGCCACGACATTCCTGCAGTTGTGATGCCATTTGCCGTCTGACGGATTCTTTCTTGGAGCATACCCGGGATAGCCATACCAGCCACTGTCTCCGCCCCAGGCATCGCCGCTATCACCATATCCGGCAAAGGGATAAAACATATCACCGTTTTCTAAGGCAAAGGTTAATCCGTAATTATCCACTGTACAATCGCTCATAGAAAGAGTCTCCCACGCCCACTCGGGAGGAACCATATATCCCGGAGGACACGGGTCGTAGATAGTCTTGCGAAGCTCATCCATTGTGGCCTGGTACATATGGTCGGTGCCATTGTGCATTGCGTATGGGTTGCCCCACAGATCGGCAGTTATGGTGGCCACAGAGCCGTTAAACCACTCTGTATCCTTGCCTGTTATCTGATAGATGGCAGTAGGATGTTCCACGGAATGCTGGACAGAAAGCTCTCCCGGTATCATATCGCCCGCCACATCGGGGTAGAGTCTCAGAGGATCTTTCCTTCCGAACTGATACCAATATCCATAGGTAGCTTTACCATCCTCGGGAACACAACTGGTTGCACCAAGGTTGCGGTCAAGCATTACTATTGGAGTGCCGTCGAGGGCCTCGTGACGGATACGCTTGGGAGAGTCGGTGCACCAGATGTGCCAACTCCAAAGCAGATTGGCCTTGTTGTAGACAGCAATCACCGCATTGCCCTTGTTGCCGGTGGCGGTGAAGGAGACCTTCAGATTGTTATCGATAGTGACATTGCTGACGGTGCTATTGTCGTCCCAGAGAATCTCTGCGCGGGAAGGCTTCTCGCCGCCATAGTTGGTGAAAGACACCGATGCCAGCTCCCAGGGCCAGAGATTCTGGGCTATAGCCTCATCTTCAGGCCAGATATAACCGGCGGGACCGTTGCCCATCACAACTGCGTCGAAACTGAAATTGCCGGCCTTGGTCACTACGTAGCAGTTTGCATAGCCGCGGGCAGAGAGGTTGCTGCCAATGTCAAACGGGTCGGCAGTTGCATCGGAACCGGGCTGGGAAACAGTTACAATCTCTACCAGGCCTTCGCAAGAGAAAATAAGCTGGGCGGTGCGGGTGTCCTCGCCGGGATTGTAGTCAATCTTGAGAACGCAGTCACCGCCGGTCTGCTCTACAGCAATCCATTGGGCGTCACAATCCACGGTATAAGGATAGTTTGCATCGACACCGATGGTATATAAACCGCCATTGCCTTCTGGATTGACAACCGTAGTGGAAAGCTCCATAAAAGGATCATCTCCCGCAGGAACAAATTCTGCCTGGTTTACAGTTACGGTGAAGGTGAGATCGCCGCCGTAGGTAAATGATATGGCGCCGCTGCGGGCTGCACCTGTATTCTCAGCTACGTGGAACTTGAGATCGTCTACGTGAGGCGCATCCGCCTTGGTGCTGGTGATCCAGTCTACACTGCACTCTACTTTATATTCCACATTACTGCGGACCCTGACGGTGATATCCTGGCCTGCGGCAGGCACTGTATAGGTAGAGGTACCCGTAGAGGTACCCGCATTTTCAAGCACATCGGAATATTCGGGGGTCGGCGGTTCCGGTTTTTTGGGACGGCCCTCCTGGGTGATGGTAATGGTCGCCGAAAGACTGCCGGCGGTTATGGAGATATTGGCCGTGCGCGGGTTCTCATCGGAATTGGCGCTGGCCTTTGCAGTGAAAATCTTGGTGGTGACAGCCTTGGTGGGAGAATCCACAGTGAGCCAAGACGGCGCACTGCTCTTTATCTGGCAAACCTGATTGGTTCTGAAAGAAATGTCAAAACTGCCTCCGTCGGCACCTATTGTATAGGATGTCTGGATGGGAGTCAGTACCGGCTCTTCCGGCTGTTCTTTGGGGCAGCCCCAGAGAACGAAAAGGCAAATAACTGCTGCTAAAGGAAATAATCTCTTCATTTAAAAGTATCTGCTTTCAAGGCGTAATATGAATCGTACAAATTTACGAAACCGCCCGAAATATACAAATACCATTTTTTAACGAAGATCCACAGAATTCTGCCTGCCAGGTATATCAAACGAGAGGGACGCTCCGTCTTCGCGGACTTCCATTACCGTTTTTGCGCCCATCACAAGCGGCAGGTTTACAGTGTCGTGGCCGGCGGGAAAACCGCACATCACCGGGATGTCATAATCCTTGAGATATGTATTCAGCATAGCCTCTACGCTGCCGTAGTCAAACTCGCTGCCGCAGTCGGTGAATTCGCCCAGAATAATGCCTTTGCAGCGGTCCATAAGGCCTCGCATAAGCAGCATATTGAACAAACGGTCTATGCGGTGCATACTCTCGTCCACCTCCTCTATAAAGAGGATTATCCCGTCCAGGCGGGTGGCGTCGGCCCAGGTGTCAAGATTGGCGGCGAAGGTGCAGAAATTGCCGCCTACCAGAATTCCGGCGGCCTTGCCGGGGCGGTTCTGAGGATGAGCGGGAAGTTTGTATTGCGGGACAGAGCCTTCCAGAAGAGACTTTAGCGTCTGGCAGGTTAGGTCTTCCCCACCCTTGGCTATGGTATTGCCCATAGTGCCGTGGATGCCTGCCACTCCGGCACAGGCTTCCATTTCCAGCAGCGTGCTGATGTCGCTGTAGCCCACGATCCATTTGGGATTTGCAGAGAATAGCTCAGGGCGCAGCCGGTTAATCATATGGATGGTGCCGTAGCCACCACGGGTACAGATAATTGCCTTAATATCAGGATTTTCTATGGCAGACACCAAATCTGCGGTGCGCTCTTCCACGGTACCGGCATATTTGCCGGCATCCAATTTATCCACGTTAGAGCCAATCACCGGCTCATAGCCCCAGCTGCGGATGACTTCTGCCGCACCGGTGACATTTTCCATAGGTGTGGAATATGACGGGGCGATTATGGCAATTTTGTCGCCGGGACGAAGATAATCGGGGACAATGCGGGCCTTGGGAGCGTCGCCGCCTGCAGCAGGACGGGTCACACCGCAAGAAACGGCAGCGAAAACCGCTACCGCCAGAATAATGGATCTAAGGATGGATTTCATTTAAGGAAAGGATTATCGGTGCGCTCGTGCCCCACAGTACTCTGCGGGCCGTGGCCGGGGTAAATCTCCACCTCGTCTGGCAGCGGCATAATCTCTCTGACAATGCTTTGGTGAAGCGTCGGCCAGTCGCCGCCCTTGAGGTCGGTGCGGCCAACCGTGCCGCACATAATGGTGTCGCCCGTAAAAATCACCTTGGCCGCCTCGCTGTAAAGTGAAACGCCGCCAAGTGTATGTCCGGGCGTGGGCAGCACCTTAAGAATGGTGTTGCCAAACTTGAGCGGCTGCCCCGATGCCAGGTCAATCTCGTATGGAACCTGCTCGAAGACAAACTGATAGCGGTTGCCGTCGAAGGCGCTGGTGCTATAGACATATTCGTCGGTGCTGCAAAGGGCAAACGGCACGCCGTACCGCTGCTTAAGCGCCCCTGCACCGCACACGTGGTCGTAGTGGCCGTGGGTGGCCACTACTGCACGCAGCTTAATGTTTTGATTGTCAATAAAATTGAACAGCGCGTCGTGCTCCTTGGGGTAATTGTTACCGGGGTCGACCACAATTCCCTCCAGAGTCTCATCCCAAGCCACGTAGGTATTCTCGCGGAAGGGATTGAACACAAAACGCGCTATATTCAACATCGGCTAGGCAAGCTTGTCGGCGTTGGCCAGCAGATATTTCTCTGCCTCTGCGCTCCAAAGCCCGTTGTTGGCATTGCAGATTTCTGCGAGACGGGCATAAACCGGGTTGGTCTTGCCTTTCTCTGCGAACTCTGTAATGGCGGTGAGCGGCATAGTTATATGGGTATAAATCAACTTCTTGCCGCCGGGAATCTGCGGAAGATTCAAGGTAGTGTCAATCACCGCGTTGAGGCCGCCGATATGGGTCACCAGACCTGCGGGGTCCATACCCTTGCCCATATAGTAGAGCGCCTCTTTCATATCATCGGTGTTGCCGCCGGAGGTACCAACCACGTGGGTAGATGCATAGTGCACGTTGTAGAAATTGAAGGGAGCCTTGAAATCTGCGCGGCCGGGGCCGGAGAAGAAGTTGAGGCAACCGTCGTAGGCCAGAATGGCGTCGGCCTGCTCTATCACTGCGGGCACGGGAGCCATAACCACGACCTCGTCGTAGCCGTCGCCACCGGAAATTTCACGAAGGGCAGCCACGGGATCGGCCACTGCACCGGTATTTACATAGCGGAGATCTATGCCGCGGCTGGCGGCATACTCCTTGGTGTAAAGGGTTGCAGCGCGGTCCAGACGGGCCTGGTCAATATCGGTGACAACGAAAAGCGACGGATGGCGGTCTTCACGATGCAACACATAGTTGATGCAGGCCAAACCCATAGGGCCTACACCTGCCAGAAGGGCCATCTTGCCGCCGTCCTTGATTTCCATCTGGTGCACATAGCTGCCAGCGTGAGTATGATAGCAGGCGTGCATTGCGCCAATCACGCAGCTCAGGGGCTCGCTAAGGGATGCGGGATAGAAAGCATCGCCTTCGTAGGGCAGCAGGCAACCATTTTCCATAACTTCGTTGGGAATCACAACATAAGTTGCGTCACCGCCGATATTGGAATAAGAATAACCGGGGGCGGAATGAATGCCCACACGGCCGCCGGGCCAGTTCATGGCGGGCTGGATGGAGAATTTGTCACCGGGCTTGAACTCGGATGCCCACTTGCTGCCGACCTCCATAATCTCACCGGCAAACTCGTGGCCTATGATCACGGGGTTGGTGGCCGCATCGTTGGGAACGCGCTTGTGGTCGGTGCCCTGGTGAGCAGCTTTGTATGACGACATACAAATGGAGTCGCTCACAACCTTTGCAAGAATTTCATTGTCCTTGATTGCGGGAAGTTCAAACTCTTCGAGTCTGAGATCATCTTTTCCGTATAGACGTACAGCTTTAGTTTTCATATAGATATCTTATTTATTATTTCAGCATAATCTGGCCGCCGGTAATTGGCAGAGCCTGGCCGGTCTCGCCGGTCTGGTCCACCAGATACAAAACGCCCTTGGTGACATCCTTGGGAGTGCAGCCCTTGTGCATAGGAACCTTGCTGAGGTAGTACTCACGCACGTCGTCCACAGTCTTGGCGCCGGGCACCTTGCCGGCATTCAGATACTGCACGTAGAGACCCTTCACTGGGTCGCTCCACAGCGGACCGTCCAGGAAGTTGCCGGGGCAGATGCCGTTTACCTTGATGCGGAACGGCGCCAGCTCCATAGCGAACGACTGAACCAGGCCAAGGCCGCCGAACTTGCTGCCGGCATAGGCAAAATTGGCCTTACTGCCCTCCAAACCGCTCTTGGAATTGATCTGGATGATATCGCCGTAGCGCTCTTCGTCGTAGCGGGTCTGCGCCTTGAGCACGGGAGCCACCGCCTTGGCGCAATAGAAGAAACCGTGGTAGTTGATTCTGGTCACCAGGTCGAACTTCTCAGGAACCATCTGGGTCAGGTCGCCCGCAATGGCGATGCCGGCGTTGCTTACAAAGCAGTCCACGCCGCCAAAATTGCAAACGGTATCCTTAACCAGGGCCACCAGGCAGTCGTAGCTGGTGACATCGGTCTTGAAGAAGGTCACGCGGTTGTTCTTGCACAGGGAGTTCAGGTTGGCGGCAGTGGCCATACCGGTGTTCTCGTTGAGGTCGGCAACCACGATATTGGCCCCCTCCTCTACCAGGCAGCGGGCAATGCCCTCGCCAAAGCCCTGGGCGGCACCTGTCACAATGAAAATCTTATTCTCGGCGCGGCCGTGGCTTCCGGCAGCACTCACCTTGCGGCGATAATTCTCTACCTCCCAGTTATCTATGAAATCGATCTGGGTCTTGGTCATCGGGTGCTCACCGCCAAAGGCAGCGGCATAAGAGGCGACCTTCATACAATCTGTAAAGACCTCGTCAATGATGCCGGCAGCCTTTGCATTGTCGCCAACGGCCAGCAGGCCGATGCCCTTAACGGCAATGACCTTGGGGGTGTAGCCGCGCTCTGCGGTGTATTTCTCAATTGCTTTCTCGGCATTGTCAATCTTCTGAGCGGCATCGTCGCCGTCAATAAAAAGATAGGCCGATTTGCAATATACTATGCCGTCCGGGGTGAAAGGCGCAGCCACGCGGGCAAAAGCGCCTTCAGAGTCGATGAATTCATCTACAAGGGCATTCTTCACGACCTTGATGATCTTGTCGCCGCGGCCGCCGCGGGAAAGGATAGAGCGGATGGCCGGCACAACCTCTGTGGCACAGTCGCAAACCTCGGTGGGAGTTTCGTCCACCGGCTTTACGCGGGCCTCGATCTTGGAGAGCATATCGGCATAGATGGCATCAATCTCTTCTACTGTATCGGCCCCCACGAACACGCCGTGGTTCTGGAGGAAGATAACCTTGGGCTCACGGCCGTTGGCAGCCTTGAAAGCCTTGATATCGTCATAGACCTTCTTGAAAAGGGTGTAGCCGGGGTCGGTGTAGGGCACGAACAGAGCGTCGCTGCCAAAGAGTTCACGGCAGGCGCTTTCTGCCTTGTTGGAGCACATCACGCCGTTCACGGCGGTGGGATGCAGGTGCACTATGAAGCGGGCGCTCATAGCATTGTGCAGCGATGTCTCCACCGACGGGCGGCGGCCCTTGGTGATGCAGGCTGCGGCCAGGTCGTTCTTCACCTGGTCTTCCCGCTCTGCGGGATTGCTGCTGTAGACCTTCTCCCCCATCTGGTTCAGAAGGCTGCGGTCCAGCACAGCAAAGCCATCTTCGTCAATAGTGGCCAGTGCGTGGCCGCTCGCCTTAACCCAAAGGCGTTCGTTATCTTTAAAAGAGGTGTTTCCGCCGCCTGCAATCACAAAGCGGCTGTCGGCGCCGTAACGCCTTGAAACTTCCACTAATTTTTCGATATCTGTCATTTTATTGCTTCCTTGATGATTCTGTCACCCATAAGGATGAATTTGTCGCGATATTTAAGGTTGGGACAGCCTTCGGCGTCCAGATAGCCTTCGAAACCGTCGGCCTCCAACTTCTGATGGGCGGCGGTGATGCAGGCTCCCCAATAGTTGAGCTGCTTGAGACGGGGCGTCAGATCTACACCTCCGCGGGCCGCCAACTTGATGGGCTCCATTGCCGGGGTGTTGTGCTCGCTGCCGAGAGTAACCACAAAACCATTGTCCCACAGATAGTTACAGTATTTCTCAAGTACCTCAACACTGTTGCGTGTGGTGATGAATTCCGCACTGTAAAAGCCGCGGGCCTTGAGCGTTGCGGCAGCCTTTTCCAGGTCGCCCTCAAAGTCGGTGAAACCGCCCTTGGCATCGTCGGCCAGGAAAGGATAGGTGGGAATGCCGCCGGCAGCAAGGATAATGCTGCGCACAGTGGCCATCGGCAGGAAGGCCTCGGGAGTTTCGGGCACGAAAGCCGCGCCGCCCGCCTTGAGCAGGTTGCCGCGGATCTCGTTCTCTACCTTGGCGTCGGCTGCTATATCGCTCTTGAGGGCCTTTCCGCCAAACAACTTCTCGTAGAATGCCTTCTGAGCCTCTGCATCGGGATACAGACGTGCCACAGCCAGGCGAATGGCCTTGGCCAGATGGCGCTCGCGAAGACTGCCTTTGGTGAGTTTCTCACGGATAGAGGCTTCGTCCCAGCCGAATTCAGTTTCCAGGGCCTTGAACAGGCCGGTCACCTTTTCGCACATAGCGGCCACCTGAAGGTTGGATTCCTTTTTGACTGCCGCCAACTGGGCTGCAGGCTCGCCGGAAAGTTTCACCGGGAAAGCCAGGCCCTTGCCGCTGATATAAGTTCGGCCGGGATTGTTGGGGTCGTTGACCCTGACTCCGGCCGCCTGGTCCTCGCTGTTGAGGGAGATGAACTCTATGTTGAAAAGTGGATATAGCTTGCGGGCACGGGTTTCCCTGTCCCACTCGGCATATCCGTCCATAGAGTAGAAATCGTTGATACCTACCACCTTGACGCCCTGCTCGGCAGCCATCTGGGCTGCCTGGGGAATGCTGTCAAAGGCGCTGAATGAATACGGAGTATGGAGGTGGGCGTTAACGTCAACCACCTCCATACGGCGTATTTTATTCTTTCTGCAGAAACACATATTAGATACCCTTCTTTGCGCGGGTCTGCAGTTCTGCGTTGGTCAGATTTGCTGTGGGTGTGTAGCCCGCGATGGGCGCGATGCGCTCGTGGTAAGCATCCACAAACCAGCTGGGCTGAGGGAAGAATGCCTCTTCCAGCTCGTGGCAAGGGGTGATCCAGTTGCGGCTGCCAAGCACTACCGGAGCTGCGTCCAGATAGTCGAAGCAGAAGCTTGCGATGTTGGCTGCCAGGTCGTTCAGGAACGATCCGCGGGCAGAAGCGTCGGCTGCTATGATAATCTTGCCGGTCTTCTTAACGCTCTCGATAACCTTGTCGTAGTTGAACGGCACAAGGCTGCGGGCGTCGATAACCTCTGCGCTGATGCCTTTCTCTTCGAAGAGTTTGGCTGCCTTCATAGCGCGGTACAGAGTTGCACCTATAGAAAGGATTGTGACATCCTTACCCTCTTTCTTGACATCGGGCTCGCCGATGGGGATCTCGTAGTATTCCTTGGGAACGCCACCCTTGTGGAACTCCTCGCCCTGGCCGTAGATGCGCTGGCTCTCGAAGAAGATCACGGGGTCGGTGCCCTGGAGGGCTGCATTCATCAGACCCTTGGCGTCATAGGGAGTAGCCGGGAACACAACCTTCAGACCCGGGATATGGGTGCAGAGGGATGTCCAGTCCTGGCTGTGCTGAGCGCCGTATTTGCTACCTACGGAAACGCGAACCACAACGGGCATCTTGAGGATGTTGCCACTCATAGCCTGCCACTTGGGCAGCTGGTTGAACACTTCGTCGCCGCAGCAACCCAGGAAGTCGCAGTACATAATCTCGGGGATTACGCGGCCGCCGCACATAGCATAACCGATGGCGGTGCCTATGATGGCTGCCTCGCTGATGGGAGAGTTGAACAGACGGTGATAAGGCAGAGCCTCGGTCAGGCCGCGGTACACTGCGAATGCGCCGCCCCAGTCGCGGTTCTCTTCGCCGTAGGCAACCAGGGAAGCATCTTTATAGAAGCGGTCGATGATGGCCTCGAACAGACCGTCGCGGATACCGAAGGTCTTGATGGCGGAATAGGGCTTGCCGTTCTCGTCAAAGGCAAAGCGCTCTTTGGTGGCCAGCTGCTTAACGCGCGGGTTCTCTGCCATAGGCATATTGACCTCGGGCTTGGCATCGCTCATAGAGTCTACGCTGCCGTTGCTGAACATCATATCGCCCAGCAGCTCGCTCTCCTTGACCAGATCCATACGGGGAGATACCTCCAGGTCAATGGCCAGCTTGTACATTTCAAAGATGATGCTCTGCTGCTTGTTGCGGATCTCTTCAAGCTCCTTCTCGGTGGCAACGCCTGCTTCAACGAGTTTCTCGCCAAAGCACTTGATGCAGTCAATAGCCTCCCAAGCCTTGATCTCTTCGGGAGTACGGTAGGTAGAAGAATCGGACGGCGAGTGGCCGGCATAGCGGTAAGTCACGATATCGAGCAGTGCGGGACCCTTCTTCTGGGCCAGGAGAGCCATCTTGCGGCGGAAACCGTCTATGACTGCCAGCGGGTTGTAGCCGTCCACGCGCTCTGCGTGCATACTGTCGGGGTTGAAGCCGGCGCCGATGCGGGCTGCAAAGTTGTAGCCTTCGGTCTCGCCGCGGGTCTGGCCGCCCATTGCATACTGGTTGTCCATAATGCTGAACAGGATAGGCAGGCCGCCCTTCATATCACCTTCCCAAAGCTGGGTGAACTGATCCATAGAGGCGAAGGTCATACCTTCCATAACCGGGCCGCGGCCCAGGGCACCGTCGCCCAGGTTGGCAACCACGATGCCTTTCTTGCGGTTTACTTTCTTGTAGAGGGCTGCGCCCACTGCAATGGAACCGCTACCGCCCACGATGGCGTTGTTGGGATAAATACCGAACGGAGTGAAGAAGGTGTGCATACTTCCGCCGAGGCCCTTGTTGAAGCCGGTGGTGCGGGCAAAAATCTCTGCCATTGCACCGTAGAGCAGGAAATGCATACCCAGATCCTTCACGCTGCCGCCCTTGAAGCCCTTCTTGGCAACTTCCAGGGTCTTGCCGCCCCAAAACTCTTCCATAATCTTGGTGAGTTCCTTGTCCGAGAGGATCTCTATTGAACGGAGACCTTTGGCCAGGATTTCGCCGTGACTGCGGTGGCTTCCGAAAATAAAGTCGTCGGTGGTAAGATTATAGGCCATACCTACAGCGGCTGCCTCCTGACCCATAGAAAGGTGTGCGGGGCCGGGGTTGTTGTATTCAACACCGTTGTAACCGCCGGTAGTCTTTACAAGATTCAGCATTGTCTCAAACTCGCGGATGGTGAACATATCGCGATAGATATGCTTGAGATCATCTTTGGTGAAATGCTTCTCTTTGAGTTCTTCCTTGATGGTCTTGTTGTACTGATTGACCGGAATCGGATTGATTTTGACTTCGCCCGCTTTCCTCAGAAAATCGGGATCTGCAAATTGTGACTTAGGCATAACTTATATCTGTTTTAATTATTTGACTGAAAAAACGCTCTCCTTGATGATTTCGCTCACCGTGGGGTGCGGGTAAATGATTTGTTTGAGCTCCTCTACCGTCATCTCCATCTCGATGGCCAGGCAGCAGCCGTACAGCATTTCGCTGGAGGGGTTGCCCATCATATGGACACCAATAATCTCGCCGTGCTTTGCACCCACCAGGATCTTGCAGAAGCCCTCGCCTCCCTCGTTCTCGGCCACGAAGCGGCCGGCATATGCCATAGGGAGGTTGACAATCTTGAAGTCCTTTCCGGCAGCCTTTGCCTGAGCCTCGGTGAGACCCACACTGGCCACTTCGGGATTGGTGTAAACCACGCTGGGGATGGCGTCGCCGCGGAAGTGGTCGTTGCCGCCGGTGAGGTTGTTCACCACAATCTCGCCCTGACGGTTGGCCACGTGTGCCAGCATAGGATAG
>JAEETP010000058.1 GCA_016290415.1 Bacteroidales bacterium | reverse complement strand
AAAAACCGCCCGTGTTGTTTATCTTTGATAGATATATCAAGATTATTTCTGCATAATGAAGCAAATAGTAGAATGCGTCCCCAACTATAGCGAGGGCCGCGACAAATCAGTTATTGACGGTATTGTGGGGGCAATTGCCTCTGTTGATGGAGTTAAGGTGCTGGACGTGGATCCCGGAGAGGCCACCAACCGCACCGTGGTCACCTTTGTGGGGGCCCCCGATGATGTATGCGAAGCGGCCTTCCGCGGAGCAGCAAAAGCACAGGAACTGATAGATATGCGTCTGCACCACGGTGCGCATCCCCGCAGCGGTGCCACCGACGTGCTGCCCCTGATTCCCGTGGCGGGCATCACTATGGAAGAGTGTGCAATCTTGGCCCGTAAACTCGCAGAGCGTATGGCCACCGAACTGGGGATTCCCTGTTACTGCTACGAGGCTGCCGCATTCAAACCAGAGCGGAAAAATCTTGCAGTGTGCCGTGCAGGTGAATATGAGGCCCTTCCGGAGAAAATGGCCGACCCCGCACGAAAGCCCGACTTTGGCCCCGACGGCTACAACGACACCGTGGCCCGCAGCGGCGCCAGCAACGTGGGTGCGCGCAACTTTTTGATAGCAGTCAATTTCAATCTCAATACGACATCCACCCGCCGGGCAATGGCGGTTGCCTTTGACGTCCGCGAGAAGGGTCGCAAGGCCCGCGAGGGAGGCTCCCTTACTGGCAAGCTTCTCAAAGACGAAAACGGCAACCAGATATGGATTCCAGGCACCCTCAAGGGCTGCAAGGCCATAGGTTGGTATATAGATGAATATGGCATCGCCCAGGTCTCTATGAATATCACCGACATAAACCAGACTCCGCTGCACATCGCATACGAAGAGGTTTGCAGGGCAGCGGCGGCACGCGGCCTAAAGGTGACCGGCGCCGAGATTGTGGGCCTGGTGCCCAAGAGCGTGCTTATAGACGCCGGCAAGTTTTATCTTGCCCGCCAGCAGCGCTCGCTGGGAATAAGCGAAGAAGAGATTATCAAGATTGCGGTGAAGAGTATGTCCCTTGACGACCTCAAGCCCTTCAATCCAAAGGAAAAGGTTATAGAATATCTTATGCAGGACGAGGCCGAAGAGGCCGTGAAGCACCGCCTGATAAGGATGACGGCAGAGGGTTTTGCCCGCGAAACCGCCAGCGAATCTCCCGCCCCCGGCGGCGGCAGCGTATCGGCCTATATGGGCGCCCTGTCGGCGGCTCTGGCCACAATGGTGGCAAATCTCTCTTCGCACAAACGCGGCTGGGACAGCCGATGGAAAGAATTCTCTGACGTGGCAGAAGAAGGTCAGG
Organism: Bacteroidales bacterium; assembly: GCA_016290415.1. Classification (GTDB taxonomy): domain Bacteria; phylum Bacteroidota; class Bacteroidia; order Bacteroidales; family UBA932; genus Equibacterium. The sequence goes on along the minus strand of JAEETP010000058.1, from coordinate 10,340 downwards.
CTCTGGTGGACGAGCTGCTGAATCTGGTGGACGAAGATACCGCCGCCTTTGACAGGATAATGGCCTGCTTTGGTATGCCCAAGGGCACCGAAGAAGAGAAGGCAGCCCGTGCGGCGGCTATAGAAGAGGCGACTCTGTTTGCTGCAAAGGTGCCCCTAAAGACTATGGAGGCTGCTTTCAAGGCGCTTCCGCTGGCTCTCCAGATGGCAGAGAAGGGCAATCCGGCATCGGCTTCCGACGCCGGCGTGGCAGCCCTGGCAGCCTTGGCCGGCATCCGCGGCGCAGAACTCAACGTCCGCATCAATGCCGCCGGCCTGCAGGACAAATCATCTGCCCAGCCACTCATCCAACGAGCGGCTCAGATTGTAAAAGAAGCCACCAAACTGGAGAAGAAAGTCCTTGAAACCGTTAACAAGCATATAGACGAATAATGATGGATCAATTCCAGAAAGAGATACTGGCGGGCATACCCGATGTATTGCCCTCACCGCGGGAATACGACACAACAGTAAATCACGCCCCCAAGCGCAAGGATATCCTCACCAAAGAAGAGAAGGCGCTGGCACTGAAAAACGCACTGCGCTATTTCGATAAAAAACACCACGCCACTCTGGCTCCCGAGTTTGCAGCCGAACTGGAGACCTACGGCCGTATTTATATGTACCGTTTCCGTCCCGGATACGAGATGTACGCCCGGCCTATAGATGCCTATCCTGCCAAGTGCCGTCAGGCTGCCGCCATTATGGCTATGATTCAGAACAACCTGGATCCCAGGGTGGCGCAGCATCCGCACGAACTCATCACCTACGGCGGCAACGGCGCCGTGTTCCAGAACTGGGCCCAGTATCTGCTAACAATGCAGTATCTGGCAAATATGACAGAAGAACAGACGCTGGCAATGTATTCGGGCCTGCCGATGGGGCTTTTCCCGTCACATAAAGATGCCCCCAGGGTGGTGGTCACCAACGGTATGGTGATTCCCAACTATTCCAAGCCGGACGACTGGGAGCGGTTCAATGCGCTGGGCGTTTCGCAATATGGCCAGATGACCGCCGGCAGCTATATGTACATAGGTCCGCAAGGCATTGTGCACGGCACCACCATCACTGTGATGAATGCCGCCCGTATGCAGCTCAAGAAACGCGGCCTGGACGGCGATGACCGCCGAGGGGTGCTGTTTGTGACCGCCGGTCTGGGTGGTATGTCAGGTGCACAGCCCAAAGCGGGCAACATTGCCGGCGTGGTGAGCGTCACCGCAGAGATCAACCCTCTGGCAGCCCGCAAGCGCTACGACCAGGGCTGGGTAGATGAGCTTCACGAAGATCTGGACGAGCTTATGCTCCGCATCCGCAAGGCAGTTTCATCTAAGGAGGTGGTTTCGCTGGCCTATGTGGGCAATGTGGTGGACCTCTGGGAAAGATTGGCAAAAGAGGATATCCGCGTGGACCTGGGCAGCGACCAGACCTCGCTCCACAACCCGTGGGCGGGCGGTTATTACCCTGTAGGTTACTCGTTTGAAGAATCCAAGCAGATGATGGCCGCCGAGCCGGAGCGCTTCAAAAAGGCCGTGGAGGCCTCGCTGCGGCGCCAGGTTGACGCCATCAATACCCTGGCCTCCAGGGGTATGTACTTCTTTGACTACGGCAATGCTTTCTTGCTGCAGGCTTCCCGCGCCGGAGCTGATATAATGGATGGGGAAGGGTTCAGATATCCTTCTTATGTACAGGACATTATGGGCCCGTTCTATTTCGACTACGGGTTTGGCCCGTTCCGCTGGGTATGTATGAGCCAGGATCCCAACGACCTGGCCAAGACCGATGCCCTGGCGGTAAAGGTGCTGCGCGAGTGCGCCGCCACCGCTCCGGAGAGCATCCGCGGCCAGATGCTGGACAATATACGCTGGATAGAAGAGGCGGGCCGCAACCACCTGGTGGTAGGCTCCCAGGCGCGCATTCTTTATGCCGACTGCGAAGGCCGCACCAAGATAGCGCTGGCATTCAACGATGCCATCCGCAATGGTGAAATCAAGGCCCCGATAGTGCTGGGCCGCGACCACCACGACGTTTCCGGCACCGACAGTCCTTTCCGCGAGACCAGCAACATCTATGACGGCAGCCGCTTCACCGCCGATATGGCCATCCAGAATGTGATTGGCGACGGGTTCCGCGGCGCCACCTGGGTCAGCATCCACAACGGCGGCGGCGTAGGCTGGGGCGAAGTTATAAACGGAGGCTTCGGTATGGTGATTGACGGCAGCGAAGATTCTGCACGGCATATCCGCCAGATGCTTTTCTGGGATGTGAACAACGGCATTGCCCGCCGCAGCTGGGCGCGCAACAGCGGCTCCATAGAGGCCATACGCCGCGAGATGGACCGCACCCCCGGCCTCAAAGTCACCATCCCCAACATAGCAGACGATGAATTAATAAAATCAGTATTAAAATAATGCATTACATATCTCACGTACACCTTTCGCTGGAGAGGCTCCAGCAGATTATTGACAATCACGAGAAGATAGCCCTGAGCGGGGAGGCAATCGCCGCCATAGAGAAATGCCGCCGGTATCTGGATTCCAAGATGAAGGAGATGGATCATCCCCTGTACGGCATCACCACCGGTTTTGGCTCGCTCTATAACGTCAGCATTCCGGAGGAGGATCTTTCCCAGCTCCAGCATAATCTGGTGATGTCGCACGCCTGCGGCACCGGCGAGACGGTCAGGCCAGAAATCGTGAAACTGATGCTGTTGCTCAAGGTACAGTGCCTCTCATACGGCCATTCCGGCGCACAGCTGGTCACCGTACAGCGGCTGGTGGATATGTTCAACAACGATATCCTTCCGATAGTTTATCAGCAGGGTTCGCTGGGCGCTTCGGGCGACCTGGCTCCGCTGGCACACCTGTGCCTGCCGCTGATAGGAATGGGGGAGGTGCTCTATAAGGGCGAGGTCCGTCAGGCTGCCGATGTATGGGAAGAGTTCGGTTGGAAACCCATCAAACTCCTTTCCAAGGAGGGCTTGGCGCTGCTCAACGGCACCCAGTTTATGAGTGCCCACGCCATCTGGTCGCTGATTCGCGCCAAGAGGCTCTCTAAGTGGGCCGACGTGATAGGAGCCCTCTCTCTGGATGCCTACGACGGCCGCATAGAGCCCTTCTTGCCGCTTACCCACCGCATCCGTCCCCACGTGGGCCAGATTGACACCGGCGAGCGGTTTATGCGTTTGCTGGAAGGCAGCGAGCTGATAAACAGAGCCAAGGAGCACGTGCAGGATCCCTATTCATTCAGATGCATTCCTCAGGTGCACGGCGCGGTAAAAGACAACCTGCGCTACGTGACATCCGTGATAGAAAATGAGATCAACTCCACAACCGACAACCCCAACATCTTCCCCGACGAGGATATGATAATCTCAGCCGGCAACTTCCACGGTGAACCCATTGCAATTCCTATGGATGCAATGGCTGTGGCCCTTAGCGAGCTGGCCAGCATCTCCGAGAGGCGCGTATACCTGCTGGTTCACGGCTACCGCGACCTGCCCAAATATCTGGTGGCAAAGCCCGGCTTGAACAGCGGCTTTATGATTCCGCAGTACACTGCAGCCAGCATCGTGAGCCAGAACAAGGGCCTCTGCTGGCCCGCATCGTGCGACTCGGTGCCCTCTTCAAACGGACAGGAAGACCACGTGAGTATGGGTGCCAACTCCGCCACCAAACTGGTGCGCGTGATAGACAACGTAGAGACAGTGCTGGCGATAGAGCTTTTCAATGCCGCCCAGGCACTGGAATTCCGCCGTCCGCTCAAGTCCTCGCCGATATTGGAGAGCGTCGTAGCCGGGCTGCGCAAAACAGTTCCCTTCATTGAAGAAGACACCTATATGCACCCGCTGATTATGAATGCGGCGGCTTATATCCGCGAAAACCGCGCTCCGATAGAATGAAACGGCTCTTCAAGAACATAGGAATCCTGGCGGGAGTCAATGCCGGCGGCCTGTTGCGCAAGTGCGGCTCCCAGATGGACGACGCCGGGCTGCTCAAAAACGCCTGGCTGCTGTCGGACGGCTGGCAGATTGCCGCCTTCGGCACCGCTGCTGACAGCCTGCCCACAGCAGACGAAGTGGTTGACTGCGAGGGCGGTATGCTTATGCCGGCCTTCTGCGACAGCCACACCCACATAGTATATGCCGGTGGCCGGGAAGGGGAGTTCATAGACAAGATCAACGGCCTCTCCTACGCAGAGATTGCTGCCCGCGGCGGCGGCATTCTCAACTCCGCCGACCGTCTGCACGAAACCCCCGAAGAGGTTCTCTACGCCAATGCCGTTGAACGCCTGATAGAGATGAACTATCAGGGCACCGGTGCCGTAGAAATCAAAAGCGGCTACGGCCTGAATCCCACCGACGAGATCAGGATGCTGCAGGTTATCGACCGCATCAAGGCTCATTCTCCTTCGGTGGTGAAGAGCACATTCCTGGGCGCACACGCCGTGGGCCGCGGCTACAGCCACGAAGATTATGTGTTCGCGGTGTGCCAGATGATGACAGAAGCGGCCCACCTGGCCGATTTTGTGGACGTTTTTTGCGAGAAAGGGTTCTTTACCGTAGAAGATACTGCCCGAATACTGGAAACGGGGAAAAAGCACGGTTTAAGGCCCAAAATACACGCCAATCAATTATCTGCAAGCGGCGGAGTGCAGGTCGGAGTAAAATACGGCGCACTGTCGGTGGACCACCTGGAGCAGGCCGGCGACGACGAGATAGCTGCCCTTAAAGATTCAGACACCATTGCAACTATGCTCCCCGGATCTTCATTTTTCCTTGGATTGCCCTATGGCAAAGCCCGGGCCTTTATAGATGCCGGACTGCCGGTGGCCCTGGCCTCCGACTTCAATCCGGGCAGCGCCCCCAGCGGTGATATGCGTTTTGTGATGGCGCTGGGCTGCATCAAGATGAAACTTACTCCGGAGCGGGCCTTCAATGCCGTGACCATCAACGGCGCTTACGCGATGGGTGTGAGCGACATTACCGGCAGCATCGCCGCCGGCAAAAGGGCCGACCTGATACTTACAAGGCCGGGCTGGGACCTTACCAAAATGGTATACCTGCACCAGACGCCATATATCCGTCAGGTGTATCTGGCCGGAGAGCCTCTTTAACTTAGCAGATTCTCTTCCCGGCAATAGTCAATCGCGCGATTGATGTAGTGCAGGAACGGAGTGGCTGACTTGAAGATTTTCAGAACGTTTTTCTTCAGGTTTGGGGAGAGTATGAAATCGTCGTCCAGCATCTTAACCAGACAGAAGTTTCTGAGTTTCAGATATTCGGCATCAGGGCTGTCTGCCGCAAATCCGGCAGGGACCTTTTTCAATGCGCTTTCTGTCTCCAGTTCCAGGCCGGGGGCGACTCCGGAGAGTATCCTTCTGAAATCTCCGCCGCCCATAGAAATATCCTCGCGCAGAATCTTAAGCACTTTGGGCTCGGTGTAGTAGTTGCCAACGGCCAGCAGGTGTTCGCCGCTGCCGTCTATGTGGAAATAATAACCGCTGTAGCCCGACTTTTTGCCGCCGCGGCACACATATATGCCCATATGGGTCTTGTAGGGACTCTTGTCTTTTGAAAAGCGCACGTCGCGGTATATCCGGTAGGTGCAGTCGGCAACCGACAGCGGCCCCACCGTATCGTCAAAACTGCGGATTCCTTCTATCAACTCTTCTGCAAAAGCGCTTATTGTGTCCTTTGCCTGCAAATAATCCGCCTTTTGGGCGTCAAACCAAGGCTTCTCGTTGTTCAGCAACAAATTGCGCAAAAAATCAAGTACCTGTTTCATACTATACAAATATGGCCTTTTTTTTTCCGTACTATAATTATCTTTGGGAAAATAATACACATATGGGTAAGCGCGCAAATTCGTTCTCAAGCAGACTGACCAGGGAAATTATTATAATAGTCCTGGTCATTATGGCCGGCATTTCGCTGTTGGCATTCTATGTGACGGCAAAAAGCCTATACTCATCTTTCAGAGAGCACTTTGCCGATTCCATCGAGAATATCAGCAGCAGCATAACAGCAAATCTTGAGAAGGTAGAAATATCCGCCGTAAATATGGCCGACGAGCTTCCCTGGCACCTTTCCTCGCCAGAAGAAGTTATCTCTACGCTGCAATACGAGATGAACGTAAACCGCAATCTGGAGGGTTGCGGAATGGCGTTTGTTCCCGACTATTATCCTCAAACGGGGCGATGGTTCGAACCATACGCCAAAGTGACCGAAAGCGGTATCAGCATCAAAGACATCGGCTCCGAATCGCACGACTATCATAACCAGGAATGGTATACTTCCGGTCTGTCTTCTGCAAAAGGAGCCTGGTCAAAGCCGTATCTGGACACGGACGGTGCCGGAACCCTGCTTTGTACCTACGGCGTTCCCATCAAAACGCCGGACGGCAAGATTGCTGGAGTTTTGGGCGCCGATATGTCACTTTTATGGCTGGTATCACAGTTAAAAGAGATTGACGACAGGGAAAACAAACTGGGTTCAATGCCCCTGACTTTTTGTAAGAAAAGCGAGAAGATTTTCAGTTTTATCCTTGGCCCTGAAGGAGAGTACATAGCCCATCCCGACAACGAACGGTTCCAAAACGCCCGAAACTTTTTTGACTATGGCGGCAAAGATAAGTCCGGATCATACAGAAGGCTGGGGGAGAATATGTGCAGCGGCAAAACGGGAGAAGAGACTACCAGGATAGACGGCCGCAGATATAATGTATTCTATGCTCCCGTATCCAGTTCCGGATGGTCTATGGGAATCGCTGTGCCGTATTCAAGCCTCACGGGGCCCGGGCTCGCCCTTGGATCTGCAATACTTCTGCTGATGCTTTTGGGATTGGCCATCGTGTTCCGTATCAGCCGCAGCACCATAAGGAAATTCACAAAGCCTCTGGTGCAGCTTGCCGGATCGGCAACAGAGATAGCCAAGGGCAAGTTTGATGCGCCGCTGCCCGATATTGATTCTGAAGACGAGATAGGCCTGCTTCACGATTCGTTTGAAAATATGCAGAATTCCCTGTCAAAATACATAGCAGACCTTACCGAAACCACTGCCCAGAAAGCATCTATGGAAAACGAGCTGAATGTGGCAAGAAGCATCCAGATGGCAATGCTGCCTATGACCTGGCCCGCATTCCCCGACAGAACAGACATCGACATCAACGGCTGCCTGATTCCGGCTAAGGCCGTCGGCGGCGATTTGTATGACTTCTGCATCAGGGACAACAAACTCCACTTCTGCATAGGCGACGTGTCCGGCAAGGGCGTTCCTGCATCTCTGGTGATGGCCGTCATCAGCTCTATGTTCCGTACCCTTTCTGCCTCGGAAGAGAGTCCTGCCAGCCTGATATCCTCTATCAACTCTTCTATGGCATCGCGCAACGACAATATGATGTTCGTGACGCTGTTCGCAGGCGAACTTGACCTGGCAACAGGCCATCTGAGATACTGCAACGCGGGGCACAACGCCCCGGCTGTGATAACGGACGGCAAGGCCAAATTCCTGGAGACAGACTCCAATGTCGCAGTGGGCATTGTGTCCGACTGGGATTTCTCTTTACAGACTGCCCAGCTTGCCATCGGCTCTTCGCTTTTCCTTTATACCGACGGACTCACAGAGGCCACCCGTTCCGACGGTGTCCTGTTTGGTGAAGATAGGACACTGTCCGCCCTGGCAACAATGAAACAGGACGCCTCTGCAGATGATATCTGCAAGAATATGCAGTCTGCAGCAAAGGATTTCATTGGGGACGCCGAGCAGAGCGACGACCTTACAATATTGGTTATCAGCAGATTATAGTGCTGTTCCCTATTCCCACTCTATGGTGCCGGTCGGCTTCGGAGTTAGGTCGTAGAGCACGCGGTTCACACCGGGCACCTCAGTCACGATGCGCTGGGTAATGTGGTGCAGCAGCGGGTAGGGGATCTCTTCTATTGTGGCGGTCATTGCGTCGCGGGTGTTCACGGCACGTATAATCACCGGCCAGTCCCAGCTGCGTTTATTGTCTTTGACACCGGTGGACTTGTAGTCGGGAACCACTGTGAAATATTGCCATACTTTGCCCTCAAGGCCGTTCTTGGCAAATTCTTCGCGCAATATGGCATCGCTCTCGCGCAGAGCCTCCAGACGGTCGCGGGTTATGGCGCCGGTGCATCTTACGCCCAGGCCGGGGCCGGGGAACGGCTGGCGGAACACCATATTATCCGGCAAGCCAAGCTCTTTGCCTACCACGCGGACTTCGTCTTTAAAGAGAAGTTTGATGGGCTCTACAAGCTCGAACTGAAGGTCGTCGGGAAGACCGCCCACGTTGTGGTGGGATTTTACCGGACCGGACTCCACGATGTCGGGGTAGATAGTACCCTGGGCCAGGAAACTGATGCCCTCAAGCTTGCGGGCCTCCTCTTCGAACACGCGGATGAACTCGGCGCCGATGATCTTGCGTTTCTGCTCGGGATCGGCAACTCCGGCAAGCTTGTTCAGGAAACGGTCGGTGGCATCCACATAAACCAGATTAGCATCAAGTTCGTCTCGGAACACGCGCACCACCTGCTCGGGTTCGCCCTTGCGCAACAGGCCGTGATTGACGTGGACAGAAACCAGCTGCTTGCCCACAGCCTTGATAAGCAGCGCTGCAACCACAGAAGAGTCTACGCCGCCCGAGAGGGCCAGCAACACCTTCTTGTCGCCAATCTGAGCGCGGAGCTCTTTAATCTGTTCATCAATGAATTTCTTTGCCAGAGCGGGGGTAGTGATGCGCTCCATATCGGCGGGACGGACGTTTCCAGTAGCCATAGTGTGTTTAGGATTCTTAAGGGTTTATTTTGAAGCAAAGTTATGATATTATTCCTAAATTAGTGCTATGAAATTCAAGCATACGCACAGGCCGGGATTCTGGTTCGGCTTCATAGATTTCTTCACGGCCGGGCTGTTTTTCCTTTTCTATATGCCGCTCGGCGGGCTGCAAAGCGAGCTGGACTACATTCTGGGGCGCAGGACACAGCGCTACTGGGTGGCCTATCTGCTGGGCATTCCCACGCTATTCATATACCCGCTGGTATGGATGGCCGATATTGCCCAGGAGTTAAAGGCAAAGGCCATTGCACTGGGCATAGAAGGGCCTTATACATCCTGGTGGCATATGTTCGGCTGGAACACCTTAGGCATCCTGCTGCTGGGCCCGGCTGTAGCCACCGGCCGTTTTTTCGACACCCTGAACAAGATAGAAACCAAATTGAATAGATATGAAAGTATTGATGATTAACGGGAGCCCGCGCAAGAGCGGGAATACATCCATTGCGCTGGCCGAGATTGTAGGGCGGCTGGAAAAGCTTGGGATAGAGAGCGAAATAGTGTGGATTGGCAATAAGCCGGTGCGCGGCTGCATGGCCTGCAACAAGTGCAAGGAGAATCCAGGCGCCTGCGTTTTCAACGACGATATATGCAACGAGATATCGGCAAAGATGAACGGTTGCGATGCGCTGATTGTGGGTTCTCCCGTTTATTGGGGGCAGCCTAACGGCGCTGTGCTGTCTGTGGTCCAGCGGATGTTCTATTCCAACGGCACCGCCTTCCGCGGCAAACCGGCAGCGGCGGTGGCAGTATGCCGCAGGGGCGGGGCGACGGCCGTCTTCCAGTCCTTGAATATGCCCTTCCAGATGATGAATATGCCTGTGGTGACATCACAATACTGGAATATAGTTTATGGCCGTGAAGCGGGCCAGGCGGCGCTGGACACAGAGGGTCTTCAGACAATGCGAACGCTGGCCAACAATATGGCCGCCCTGCTTAAGGCCACCGGCGGCAAGCCGCTGCCCGGCAGCGACGAGCCCTGGGCCCCGATGCATTTCATCAGATAGACTATAAAACTTTGAAGAACTCTACCACCCGGCGCACCACCTCGCTGCGGCGGCGGGTAATGCGGTGGTTTTCACCGTCAATTACAGTGAGTTCTGCCTGGTCGCCGTAGGTCTCTTTATAGCGGTCGCTGCACCACATAGGCACAATGCCGTCTTTGTTGCCGTGAAGGATGCACACTGGGCCTTTGTAGGCCGATGCCGTGCCATAGATATCCAGTTGCTGAGTGGAGATCAGATATTCCCGACCAAGCCTGAACAATCCCCAGCAGCTGATATACTCCGGCGGATTCTCGGGGTCAAACCGGGCGTTGAAAAAGACACCGGCCTGGCAGGCATCTTTAATCACGGAACCAGGAGCTATAAGCACCAGAGCGGCGGGATCTTCAAGACCCTCCGCCGCCAGACGGCCGGCCGTCATAGAGGCGATAACTCCACCCTGTGAGT
>JAEETP010000057.1 GCA_016290415.1 Bacteroidales bacterium | reverse complement strand
ATTGTGGCCACCTGCGTTGTCATGGCAATTGTAATAGTCGATGAATTTGACGGTGAAGAGAACGGCCACTATTGGGTCGACCTGGGTCTGCCGAGCGGCATAAAGTGGGCGACCTGCAACGTAGGTGCAGATAACGCCACTCAGACCGGCTCCTGGTTTGCCTGGGGAGAGACCTTTGCGAGGGAATCCTCTGATAATCCTCCGTATTCTTTGTTTGACTCCGCAACAGGCAAGTATACCAAATACGTTACCGATTCGAAGTATGGCGACGTTGACAATCGGACTTTTCTTGAACCGCAGGATGATGCTGCTCACGTACAATGGGGTGGCGACTGGTGTATGCCCACCGAGGCTAACGTGAAAGAGCTGATGGATAACTGCGACCATGCATTTATCCAACAATACGGAATATGGGGCATGAAATTCACCAGCAAGATCAATTCTCACACCATATTCCTGCCTGCCACAAAGTATTATGAGCAGATGGATTATTATGCTGGCGATTATCTCACGACTTCCCTGGATAAGGATGATTCGAGATATGCAAAGATTTGGCATTTCGCTAGTTCCGAACTGGTCCCTGGAATAGGACCGCGCGATAACATTTACCCTGTCCGCGCCGTCATTGGCACCACCTATATTCCCGTAGAGTCTCTGGAATCGGACGAGTCAGACATAACTATACTCGCGGGCCAGACCAGAACCTTGAGTGTACGGGTCCTTCCGGAAAACGCTACCGACAAGGCGGTCGCCTGGACTTCCGACAACGAAAGTGTCGCTGTCGTAGACAAATATGGTAATATGACCGCAGTCGGTTCCGGCTATACGTATGTCAGGGCAATTGCCGGCGGTAAGAAATACTCTTTCTACGTCAAAGTGATTCCTGTTCTTGAAAACCTGTCCATCGACCCCGTTGATATGACATTGCTGATAGGTGAAACCGCCACTGTAACCGTCACTGTCTCTCCCGGCGATCTGTTTGGTTACTACTACTATCAACACGGCTATTCCGTCGACGAATACAATGTTCTCCGGATTACAAATGTCAGCGATGATAATAATGGAAAAATAACGTTCAACATTACTGCAATAGCTGGCGGTGAGGCGAAACTGGTATACTACATAGAAGTTGACGGCGAACCCGTTGTCGTTACCTGCCACGTGACAGTACCTTATGTAGATGACCCCTACGACGGCGAGACAGACGGTCATAAATGGGTCGATATGGGGCTGCCTTCCGGCATCAAGTGGGCGACCTGCAATGTGGGTGCCATTTATTCCATCCAGCTCGGTTCCAAGTTTGCGTGGGGAGAGACAGAACCCAAGAGCGAGGGTTCCGGTTCGTACAAATGGTATGACGGCTCCGGTCAGATAATAAAGTACTGCAATCTGGAAGGCTGGGGCGTTGTGGATAATTTAACCGCCCTGGAGGCCGGAGACGATGCTGCTACGGCTGCCTGGGGACAGGACTGGTGCATGCCCACTGAAGATGATGTCTTTGAGTTGATGCAGAACAGCAGCTATGAGATTATCAATCAGAATGGAATAATAGGGGCGAAAGTGACCAGCAAGATCAATTCTCACGCCATATTCCTGCCTGCCCGAATGGATCAGGGAGGGTATTCTGTGGATTATTTCACATCTACTTTGGGTACTGGCACCCCGATAACTGCGATGGCAATGTTCTTTGATGATTCTAATGCGGGCACCCGCGCGGCAGATCGCTATAATGAGGTTCTCCCGGTCCGCGCCATCGTCGGAAAATCTGCACCAGTGCAGTATGTGCCCGTGGAGTCGGTGGATTTTGGATACTCGCACGAGTTTCTGTCGGTCGGGGATGTCAGATACCTGGATGTAGACATAAGTCCGTCAAACGCTACCAATAAAAACGTGACCTGGTCTTCTGACGACGAGAGTGTGGCGGTAGTAGACAGCCACGGCAAACTTAGTTGCGTAGGAGTCGGAAGTGCCTTAATATACGCAGAGGCGGACGGTAAAAAGGATTTCTTCATTCTGAGAGTCGACCCTCATATCAATAGCATTACTATTGAGCCCTCCGAACTGAACCTGACTGTCGGTCAAACAGCGATCGTTACCGTCAGGATAGATCCCGATGTGCCCCTTGGCTCGTATGGGATGAGCACCTGGGGTGGCGTCTTTGATATACAAAGCGTTGGAGATAATCCTATCACTTATCGTGTGACGGCCCTCGAGGAAGGTACGGGTTCCTTCACGTTCCATGCTTATGGAGTTGAAGCCACTTGTACTGTCACGGTGACCGCCGCCAAAGCCAGCACGCTGGCCGAACTTAAACAAATGGCCGATGCCGGCCAGGACTGCAGTTCCTACCTGGGGTATGTATTCACAACTTCGGGCAAAATCTTCAAAGATGCCGCCTCCATTCCCTCCGACGGCGGTTCCCCGGTTGCTATGATTGCATATATCGGCGCCAAGGGGTCGGCGGACAGCAGCCTCGGTAGCTCTAAATACAATGGCCTGGCCATCGCCCTGAGAAATGCGGCTTCAATGAACTGGGGCAGGAAAGATAACGCTTATCTGGATACCCCTGAGTTTACCAACTGCGACAATATCTCCGCAGCCCTTGCTGATATGGCTGGCATTGGCCATACCAACATTATGTCAGAAAGGTACTATGGTACCGCCGATGCCACTTACAATTATGTTGTATCCGGTTTCAATCCCTCAGACTTGGGATGCAGCGGCTGGTTCGTGCCCACGGCGGGGCAGTGGGCCAAATATCTGAATGCGATGTACGGCCATACCTGGTCCAATTTTGGAGAGCCCGATCAGTACCAGTATGGAGTCAACTTCTGTGCTGCCATAGATAATGACATCATTGCAGCCGGAGGTGCATCTCTGTTTACCTATCACAGCGGAAACAATGCTTATTACTGGACGAGTTCAGAAGTGGACAATTTGTCTGCCATTCAAATGGGTTTCACCTATGATGCTTATCAAGGGCGTGAGTACTTTTATGCGGCAAGCAAAGAGAATGCGTTTCAGCTCCGTTGCTTCATAGCTTTTTAAACGAAATAATCCTTAACCGATAACCTTATGATAAAGAAAGTCTTTGCCATAGCGCTGATGCTGATAGCGCTGTGTGCCTGCGGCGAAAAGCCCGAGGACCAGATTGTACCAGTAGCGTCCGTGACACTGAGTCAGCCGGAAGCTGAAATGCAGGTGGGAGAAACCTTGCCGCTCAAGGTTCAGATTTCCCCCTCAAATGCCACAGAACAGAAAGTGATGTGGGGATCTTCAAAGCAGTCCGTGGCGACGGTATCCGACGCCGGCCTTGTGACGGCGGTGGGTGCCGGAGAGGCCACTATCACGGCTACCGTAGATGGCAAATCGGCCACATGCAAGATCACGGTTGTTAAACCGGAGGTGCCGGTTGTGCACGTAGAGAGCGTGACTCTAGACAAGACCGACGCTCAGCTGGAGATTGGCGGCACGCTGACACTTACCGCCACCGTGCTGCCCGATGATGCCGACGACAAGTCGGTGGAGTGGAAATCCTCCAACCCTGCAATCGCCGAGGTGGATCGAAGCGGCAAAGTAACTGCAGTCAGCAGCGGAGCTGTGACCATTACGGTGACCACAATCGACGGCAACAAGATGGCTGCCTGCGAATTGACCGTAAAAACAGCTTTCATACCGGTAGAATCGATAACATTCGAGCACGATGAATATATCGCTCACCTGAATGACTCTTATCCGCTTCAAGTGACCGTCCTCCCCGAGAACGCCACCGACAAGACTATCACCTGGTCGTCGTCTAATCCCGACATAGTATCGGTTACTCAAGAAGGTATAGTTACCGGTCACGGAGATGGTGAAGTGACCATAACTGCCCGTGCGGGAGACAAAGAGGCCACCTGCACAATATTCGCCATAGGCACCCCTCAGCCGCCCACAGAGCAATATGACGGCGAGGAGAACGGTCACAGATATGTGGATTTAGGCTTGCCCTCCGGCATAAAATGGGCTACCCGGAATGTGGGCGCTCCCTCTCCGGAAGACTATGGCGGATATTATGCCTGGGGAGAAACCTCCACCAAGAGCAATTATGGTACGGAAAACTACAGCGTCCAAGGCAAGTATTCAATGGGTCAGGACAACCTGACGGAATTGCTGCCTGCCGATGACGCCGCCCATATCGTTATGGGTGGAAACTGGTATATACCCACCAGGGAAGAGATGCAGGAACTGCTTGATAACTGCACCTTCGAAAGGGTTGATACGGGAAATGGCGCCGGCTACAAGGTGACGAGCAAGCAGAACGGAAAAACCATATTTTTGCCGGCTGCCGGCAGTAAAATCTTCGAAAACGAGGAATATGTTGGCGGAGTGTTCTTCTACTGGACGTCATCTGTCAATGCAGACAGGGCTTCCGAAGCCTGGAATCTGAATACATACAACAATGAACTTGTCGTGGACGGCAGGGTAAGATTCCGTGGCTGTCCGGTCCGCGCCGTCACAGGCAGGCCCGTCGTGTCTGTTGAAAGCGTTTCGCTGGACCAGACACAGGCCTCTTTGTATCCTGATGGCCGGTTAATCCTCACCGCAACGGTTCTTCCGGAGAATGCGGCCGACATTTCCGTAGTATGGACATCCTCCAATCCCGCAGTGGCGGAGGTGGACCAGTCGGGTAATGTCACCGCCAAGAGCGTCGGCACCGCAACCATTACCGTGACCACCAACGACGGTGGCAAGAAAGCCACTTGCGAGGTGACTGTAATAGAAAGGACTCCGGATGTCGTGCCTGTCTCATCTGTAACAATCAGCAAGACGATATTGGGTCTGAATCCCGGCGGATCGGAACAGCTCACGGCAACCGTGCTGCCCGAGAATGCCACCGACAAGAGCGTCAGATGGGAATCCACCAATCCTGCAATTGCCGGTGTGGACCAGACGGGTTATGTCACTGCCTACAGTGTCGGCACCACAACCGTTACGGTAACCACCACCGACGGCGGCAAGATTGCGGGCTGCGAAGTTACCGTATCCGCTGTGTACGTGCCGGTGGAGTCTGTTACAATCATGTACGGTGACAGCCCCTGTTATGCATTGGGAGGAGAGAAAGGCACAATTCACCAGTTCACCGCTCAAGTCCTTCCCATAAACGCTTCCAACAAGACTGTGACTTGGACCAGTTCGAATACCAGTGTCGCCACGGTGGATCAGACGGGTAAAGTCACACTTGTCGGCGCAGGAGATGCGGTTATCACCGCAGAGGCCGGCGGCAAAACCTTTGATATGGCGGTAGGCGTTTCCGTTCAGCTCCAAGCCATCACGCTCAGCAGCGGTTCGTTGACGATGAAAGTTGGGGATAATGCCACTCTGGTAGCATCAGTATACCCGGACGATACAACAGTAAGAGATGTCTATTGGGAGAGTTCCAACCCGGATGTCGTAACGGTGGATAACGGAAGGCTCACCGCAGTTTCTGTCGGAGAAGCCTATATAAAGGCGTATCATGGTTCTATAGAAGATTTGTGCCATGTAATCGTAACAAGCAACGTTGTTCCGGCCCAAAGCGTAACCATCGATCAGCGCTCTCTTAATTTGCGAAGGGGCGGGGAGGCTGACCTTACGGCAATCGTATTCCCGTCCAATTCTACCGATCAGGTGACCTGGAGTATTTCAAATTCTGAAATAGCAACGATAAATCCTGAAACCGGACATGTCAAGGCCCTGAAGAAAGGACGAGCCATGATTACGGCACGCGCAGGAGACAAAGAGGATTCCATCGAATTGATGGTAATTGTTCCCGTTGAGCGCATAGAGCTGAACAGGACTGAACTGGAGATACAAAAGGGAGGTACGTTTATATTTAAAGCTACGGTATATCCCGAGGATGCCGACAATGCAACGGTGACATGGAGGTCATATGACGAGACTGTTGCGTATGTCAGGTATTCCGACGGATTCCTCACGGCCAGAGCAGAGGGAACAGCTGAAATTGAGGCTATGAACACCGCCACGGGAGTCTCTGCTATATGCAACGTTACAGTGACACCTCCCGGAGCGCCCTCCATCATATTGGAGCAGGACAGCTATACTGTTGATGCCGAAGCAAGTGGCGACATTCAGATTAAATACCGCGCGCAGAATCTGGGCTCCAACCCGTTTACCGCGACCGTCTCTCCCGAAGGCAACGGATGGCTGTTCAAGAGGATAATCGGCGGCGTGTACTTCTATGTTGCTGAGAACAAGAGTACCTTGAGCAGAACCGCCACGATTACTCTCGCCTGTGGAGAGGCTTCGGCAACAGTAACGATTACACAGAGGGGCAAAGCTCCCACCGGCCCGCCGGACATCGTGTTTGACGATCAGTTTGATCCGAACGCAAACAATGGCGTACACTACTCCGGTGAGTATGATAATGTCTTCTATGCAAGAGTTGAAAATCCCGTGGAGGGAGTCGAACTGCAGATGGAGGCCGATGTGCCTTGGATAACCAACCTCAGGCCGACAAGCAACGAGAATTGGTATTGCTTCACTCCAACCAGGAATACAACCGGAAGGGAGCGTACAGGTCACGTGATACTGACTTACGGCAGTGTGACCAAGACCCTCAAATTCGTTCAGGATGCCGGTCTCGTGACAATCATTCTGAACCCGGGTGATATTACCACCAATTACAGCGCCAAGGCCATTTCGTTCGAAGTGACATTGCCCGATGGCTTTGACTACAACGACCTGGCTGTTGAACCCGAGTACGATTACTATTGGATTTCCAATGTGACAAGAAACGGAAACACCGTTTCCTTCGACATTACAGACAATAATACCGGGTACGATCGTTCCGCCCGCATCAAGGTAAGTCTTGGTGAACACGAGTCTTACTTCAATATAACCCAGACCTACGATGAGCCCGCGCTCACAGTGCTCAATCCCAATATGACCGTAAGCTATGAGGGCCAGAAGGTGGCTATCCCTGTAAGCATCACCAACCCGAGAAGCTCCTGGACTGTGGATCCTCACGTCCTGAACAGTCCTGGCTGGATATATGGATCTCCTTCAGATGCGAATGGCAATCCTCAGGTAACCGTGCTGGCCAACACTACCGGAGCCGACAGGACGGCCACCGTCGAGCTATATTACGGAAACTGCACGGCAACGGTTCAGATTACCCAGACAGCGTCAACCACTACGATAACAGTGCCGGAGGAGCAATCGTTCGGCTGGCAAGCCATTGCATATGCAACCAATATCCAAATTACGGATCCTCTACAGAATGAATCCCTTGAGGTTACTCCGGAGGTTCCCTGGATCAAAGTGAACAGCATTGTTGAGATGTCCAGCACTCAAGTCTCCGTATCCCTGATAATCAAGAAGAATCGTACGGGCCGCGCAAGAACAGGCAACGTGGTATTCACCTACGCTCACGTCACCAAGACAATGGTAGTCTCTCAGGAGGCAAACCCCAACATTCCGGATGGATTTATAGACCTTGGTCTGGCCAGCGGAACCCTGTGGGCAGAAAAGAACCTTGGTGCTGCAAATGCTTATAACTTCGGTAACTATTACGCCTGGGGCGAAATTGCCACCAAGAGCAAGTACACTTGGTTCAACTACAAGTGGGCAAGCGGTAGCCAGCCTTGGAATAACATTACCAAGTATAATAAGACCGACGGAAAGAGGGAACTTGAGCCGGCAGACGATGCTGCTACCGTGGCCAATTCCCATTGGACTATACCTACGGTTGATCAGTGGAGCGAGTTGCTCGATCAATGTAGTTTAGTATGGGTACTGAGTCCTGTACCGGGCTATATGATCTATGATCAGGATGAAGAAAACTACATCTTCCTCCCTGCGGCAGGCAATAAGTCGGACGACGATCCTATAGAAACCTATTGCGAGTATTGGTCCAAGAGTATGAACAATAATCCCGATGTCCAGGTATTCGTAGGTGAAGAAGACAATTGGTACATTACTAACGGAACCCGCTATTACGGTATACCGATCCGACCTGTATGGAAGCAATAGCCTCCATCCCTCTATAACAGAAACGGCAGCCAAAACTTGGCTGCCGTTTTTTGTTGTCATTACCTCGGGGGGTGAATCCCGCCATTAATCTTCGTCATCCACAATAAGTTTGTGATAAGAATAAACTGTGGTCCGTGTGCTGGAATACGAATTGAACAGCGCCTCATCGACCTGCTTGAGAACCAGGGTGTCTTTTGTGAGCTGAACAACGTCATAGGTGCCATACAGAGTCATAAATTTGGCGGGCAGAAAACCCGTGGACAGGGAGATGGCCTCCCTGAAAGAAATCTGATTCAGATTGGCGTTGTAGGTGTAAGGGGTGCTGTCCACGTCGTCTATGTCAAATGTGAAAATGGAACCCTTCTGTGCGAATGCAATCAAGATATCGGAGAGTTTCAGCATAAAGTGATCTCCGGTGAAATCGGTTTTTTCGGTGGTGGTGTTGGTCTTGCCGCCGACGGTGTAGACATAGTCGACATTCTTGGTGTCCAGCACCCAGGTGCCGTAGAGTTTGCCGGTTTTGTCGCCGGTGTTGGGAACAGTTTCTTTTTCACAAGCGACCGGCAGAAGAGCCACAGCCGCAACAATCAATGAATAAAAAAGTCTTTTCATATTTAAATTTTTTAGAATGACCAGCCAAGGCCGCCCGCGACTAATGACGCATAGGGGCCGAACGGCGCTTCAATAAAGCCGTAGATGTGCTTGCCGCCGGCGCGTATACCCAGCGGCGTGACAGATGGAACAGGGTAGATATCTGTCCCTCCGCTAAAACCCAGCCCGAAACCTGAATAGAGATTCACTACTCCATCTGGAATCCAAAGATAACGCCACTGCAGCGTCCCGGAAGCTATAGGGGAGGAGTCTTTCCATCCAAGATCGGAACTTTTGCTGCGATCGAAGCGCGGTTTTCCATTGGGATCTATACCAAACTGTGCGAATTGCATCAGACGGTGGTGGCTCCAACTGACCTCGGCGGTGAGAACCATCTCCCAACGCCGGCTATAGCGACAAACTCCGGATATGAAGGCGTTGGGATAAAAACCGACGTTAGTGTTAATATACTGACCTTTATCGGCAAGCCGGGATTTGAGGATTGACGAAGGAGACACCCCTGTCCATCCCATATGAATCGGTTGCATACCCGTGCCGATTTCCAGCCGCCACTCTTGTGCAAATGCCGTAACGGTTGCAAACAGAAGGACTGCTATTGTTGCAAGGCGCAATTTCATTCTGCTGAGTCCAATTCTATGAGGATATCCCTTTCCCTCAGGTCGGCAAGCATCGTGTCCAGAGGCATATATTTGCCCTCTGGATCCTGGAAATTGACATAAGGGCCAATAGTATTCCTTTCATAGGGAATCAACACTACACAATGGCCGTCGGCGTTGGTTACACCCAGTTCATTCTCCCCGACGCTTATAGTGATGCCTTCCAGCGGAAGTCCGGTGGTTTTCGACACCAGCGAGAAGGACATACGGGCTTCTCCGGGCTCATAAAAGTCGCGCTGCGGGGTGCCGTAGCAAGCCTGAAAAATGAAGAGCGCGGTGGTGAGGGTCGAAGCCTTCAGAATGTTACGCAACCATTTCATATCACTAGATAATTATATTACGTAAATGCTAAGTTACTCCAAAAATCACAAATTTTCTAAATTCGCAATATGAATCCGTTTCTTTTCAGGCTTTTCAGAGAAGGCGAGGCCAAGGTACACGAACTCAATTATCTGTTTTGGGAGTGTACCACCCGCTGCAACTTTCACTGCCGTCACTGCGGCAGCGACTGCTCGGTGCAGAGCCGGGAAAAGGATATGCCGCTGGAAGATTTCCTAAAGGTGCTGGATACGATACCACAAAACCATAGGCCCAAAGAATTTACTGTGGTCCTGACGGGCGGAGAGCCGCTTTTAAGGCCCGATATTGTGGAGGCCGGCCGTGAAATCTGGCGTAGAGGTTTTGGATGGGGGATGGTGACCAACGGCTGGAAATACGACGAGCAGATGCATTCCCGGCTTATGGGTGCCGGGATGGGGGCTCTCACTGTGAGTCTGGACGGGTTGGAGGCTTCTCACGACTGGATGCGCGGGGTTAAGGGAAGCTATGAGCGGGTGCTCAAAGCTATATCAATTTTTGCACGCGAGCCGCGCCTGAACTCTGACGTGGTGACCTGCGTAAACAAGCGCAATTTGGGCGAGTTGCAGCAGATATACGACATTCTGAGCGGCCTGGGAGTGAAGCAGTGGCGGCTTTTTACAATTATTCCTATCGGCCGCGCCGCTTCCGATGCAGATATGCATCTGTCCAATACCGAATTCGTCTCTCTGATGGAATTCATCAAGGCCAAGCGCGAGGCGGGCGGTGCAATGAACGTTACCTTCAGTTGCGAGGGTTACCTAGGGCGTTACGAAGAGAAGGTGAGGGCTACCCGTTATTTCTGCCGGGCAGGCATCAATATCGCCTCTGTGCTGATAGACGGCCGGATATGCGCCTGTCCCAACATAGACCGAGACCGGTTCAGTCAGGGAAGCATCTATGCCGATAATTTCTACGAAGTGTGGAACTCCCGCTTCAACGAGTTCCGCAACCGCAGTTGGGCCCGCACGGGCCGGTGTGCCGACTGTGTCCAGTGGCGCAACTGCCTTGGCGGCGGGATGCACAACTGGCACGGCCAGGGCGGCGAAGTTCTCAACTGTCACTATGCAAAAACGATATGAAAAGACATCTCCAATTGATTATTATTGCTTTGTGCCTTGCATTGGCGTCTTGTCAGGCCGCGCCTGACAGGCAGGAATCCCGGATGGACCGCAGCCGTCTGAACATAGGCGCCTATATCCTTCAGCCTTACGCAAGAAGTGAGGCGCACATAAAAGATCTGGCCGATTGCGGCATCGATTTCGTGATTTGCATAGACAACGACCGAGCAGCGCTGGACCTGCTGGACAAATATGGCGTGGGGGCGATTGTCACCGGCGTTGTGCCGGGTTGGTGGGGCGGAGACGGCAATAATGCCGGCACGCTGAAAGATCGTCATCCTCTTTCTGAATACGAGGCGGCCGCGGCTGCATTTGAAGACCACCCGGCCATCTGGGGCATTGACATAGGCGACGAGCCGTCTGCTCTGGATTTTCCCTATTACGGCAAGGTTATGGAGCGGGTAGAGGAGTTGTTCCCCCATCAGTTCGCATTCCTGAACCTCTATCCGAACTACGCCTCGGTGGCGCAGAATACAGAAGAGCAGGCCCTGAGCCAGCTGGGCACTGCCACTTATGAAGAGCATATAGAGCAGTATTGCCAGCATATACCTGCGGACTATCTTTCATACGATTTCTATTATAAAGTTGCCGGCATCGAGAAGGACTACGCAAATCTTAAGGTAGTTTCCGATGCCTGCCACAAGAACAATCTGGATATGTGGGTAACCGTCCAGGTCAACAGTCTCGATCCCGAAGTCTGGATCAGTGAGAACGAACTCCGCTTCCAGGCTTTTTCTACACTCGCTTTCGGCGCCTCAAATCTCTCCTGGGCCTGCTACACCGCCGGCTGGTGGAGCAATCAGGTAGTGGACGGCGAAGGGAACAAGACGGAGCAGTATGACAAGCTGAAAAAAGTCAATGCCGAGGTCCACACCATTGCCGGGCGATATATGAAATACCGCAACACGGAGACGGCTTGCGTGGGTTTCGAGGGTACCGATATGTTGGAAGA
>JAEETP010000151.1 GCA_016290415.1 Bacteroidales bacterium | reverse complement strand
GGTTGCCGAATAATGAAGCGGTACTTTACATATATTCTGGTTGTTTCGCTGGCGCTTTTTGTCTCCTGTAACAAAGAAGACCAGGCGCGGGTGGAAGAGCTGAACGCTACCCTCACCGAACTGGAAGGGAAGGTAGACGAAATGGGCCTCCCGTCCGCTGTAAAGCCCGGCGTTGAAACGGACGACGAGTACTTTATCTCGTTTGACCGCCAGAAGTATGGCGTGGATGCCGGTGGCAGCGTCACCGTGAAGTATTCTGTCCAGGAGCCTTCTACAGTAAGCGTCACCGTAAATGGTGATTTGACGGCCAAAGTCAATGCAACAAGCGAAACTTCCGGTGAGATTGTGATTTCTGCCCCTGACCCTGCATCTCCCGCCGAGATTGTTATAAACGCAGAGACCAATAGCGGAATGAAGTCGGCCCGTAAGGTGCCGGTAATGATCCGCGACCCTTATACCGACGCCACCCGCACATACGTCAATGCTCTGGGTTATTACAATTTCAAGCCGCAGTGGGCTACTCTGGACAATTTCAAGAAGCTGGCCGAGGCGGGGCTAAAGTCAGTTACCGTAGAGACTGGCGACTACGACTACAAGATACAGATGGACCTGGCTCATCAGGCCGGTCTCAAGACCCTCCCGATTATTGGCTGGGTGGCCAGCAACTACGAGAGGGATCCCGCAAATTACAAGGGGCTGGACCAGATGATAGACTATCTGATGCATCATCCGGCCACAATGGCCTATCACATTTGCGATGAGCCCAGCACCAGGGAAATCCCTTCCCTTAGAGTCCGCAAAGAGAAAATAGAGTCGTTGGACCCCGACCATCCTGTATATATCAATCTGAATCCCGACGGCAGTATCGACGCCCTTGGGGTGGACAATTACCACGACTATATCGAGGCTTTTGCCCGCGACTGCAAGTGCAAGTTCATATCTTTCGATATGTACCCGATTTTGCCAGGTGGCGCAGTTATGACCCACTGGCACAGATGTCTCAGGGATGTGTCGGAGGTGACCCGCAAATATGGAATCCCGTTCTGGGCATTTGCGGCAAGCTGCTGGATTGACAGGGAGGCACCCACCCAGTTCCGCGGCAGGCCCTCTACCGAGAATCTGCGTTTGCAGGTGTATACCGACCTGGCATACGGTGCCCAGGTGGTGCAGTATTTCACCATCCAGCAATACGGCGGCACATCACTGTCGCCCATACTGGCAGACGGAACCTGGACCGAGGCCTACGACTATCTCAAAGAGGCCACCCTTCAGGTGCAGAAGAGAGGATATGTGTTTGACGGCTGCAATGTGCATAAAGTCGGGTTCGCGGGTATCTCTTCCGTATGGGGAGATCTGCTCGCTCCCAGTGATCTGCCCGCAGAGATAGAGTCGCTGAACACCAGTGATATGGCTCTGGTTTCTCTGCTGGGGAACCGTGGCAATGAATACGTTGCCATTGTCAACCAGAGCTATACCGATAAGATTAAGGCAAGTGTCACTCTTAACGAAGTGGTGTACACGATAGAGCGGGACGGCTCGTTTGTAGAGCGCCCGTCCGGCTATAATGAATTTACGATAGACGAGGGCGATTTATTGCTTTTCAAGATTAAATAGGATGAAGAGAATAATACTCATAGCGGTGGCGGTAATGATGGCCGTCTCCTGCAACAAGCAGGATGAAATCAAGATATATGAGCTTCAAGAAGAGCTGGACAATCTGCAAAAGGATGCCGATGCAATTGATGTGCCCCAGGCGCAGGAGATAGATGTCCCGGACGATGAGGCTTTTGTGTTTATCTTCGATCAGGCCAGATACGGCGTGGATGCCGCCGGCAGCGTCACTGTGAAGTATTCTCTGTCTGCACCCGCCACTGTTGAGGTTACATCCAAAGATGGTTGGAGCGCCACTGTAAGCGCCTCCGGCCAGAAGGAGGGTGAGATTGTAGTGACCGCCCCCGACCCGGCATCGCCCTGTGATATTGTGGTCACGGCGACCGCCCAGGACGGGCGCTCCACTGCAGCTGTTTTGCCCTTAATGGTGCGTGACCCTTATACAGACGCTACCCGCACCGATGTAGCGGCTATGGGCTATTACTGTCTGAACCGTGCCCTTGCCACTGACTACCATTTCCAGAAAATGGCGGAATGCGGTATGAATATGCTCACCATAGAGTCGGTGGACAACTGGAAGGAGCAGCTGGATCTGGCGCATAAATATGGTATGAAAGGCGTTCTGTTTGTCAATGGCCCTGCCGGGGATTATTACAGAGATCATTCAAGTACCGCTCTTTCCAATATCATTGCCGTGGCCAAGGAGCATCCGGCGCTGGCCGGCTATCAGATTTAT
>JAEETP010000011.1 GCA_016290415.1 Bacteroidales bacterium | reverse complement strand
CCGCCACCATCTTATGACCAAACTTCAGGATCTGGAGATAAGCGTCCGCGCTCTCAACTGCCTCAAGGCCGTTGACATCGAGACCATCGCCGACCTGGTATCCCATAAGAAGGAAGAGCTGATGAAACTGCGCAACTTTGGCAAGAAGTCTCTCACCGAGGTAGTGTTCCTGGTAGAGAACAAGCTCAAGCTCAGCTTCGGTATGGACATTTCTAAGTACAACATTGATAAAAAAGAAATATAAGATATGAGACACAACAGGTCAATAAACCATCTGGGTCGCAAGAGCGGACACCGCAAAGCTATGCTCGCCAATATGGCTTGCTCTCTTATTATGCACAAGCAGATAGAGACCACCCTGGCAAAGGCAAAAGCCCTCAGGATGTATGTTGAGCCCCTGATCACCAAAGCTAAGGACGACTCAACCCACTCCCGCCGCACCGTGTTCAGCTATCTCAAGCAGAAAGAGGCCGTTACCGAGCTGTTCCGCACTGTTGCTCCCAAGATTGCCGATCGTCCCGGCGGATACACCCGCATTGTGAAGACCGGTTTCCGCGTGGGTGATGCAGCCGATATGGCCATCATCGAGCTGGTTGACTTCAACGAGGCAGCTCTCACAGCTACCAAGAAGGAGACCAAGAAGCCCGCTACCCGCCGCAGCCGCAAGTCTGCTCCCAAGGCAGAGGCCCCCAAGGCTGAAGCCAAGGCAGAAGAGGCTCCCGCTGCAGAAGAGCCCAAGGCAGAGTAAGGGTCATCCCGAAGCCGGTATTCCCGGCGATAAAGCAACGCATATCCCTCTATTGGGGTATGCGTTGCTTGTTTTTTGCCATTGCGCCAAAAATATCTACCTTAGCATTTAAGAAAACGACTTTACAATGAAAAGGATACTTTTGATGGCAGTTTGCCTGATGGCTATGGCAACTGCAGCTATGGCCCAGGATATTAACGACCGTGCTGCATATTATTTCAATATAGACCACGACCTTTGGTACAATAGTTCCAATGCCGCCGGCCTGGCGCTGGGCGATATGGCGCAGTGGCGCAACGTGGCGCTGGGCTATGATATGGCCACCGGCAGTTTCACCGATTCGTGGGATGCCCGTTCCAAGTCGGTGGTTTCTGCATCTGGCGATATGCTGATGGATATAGAGGGCTTCAAGGTGGCCGCCAGGCTGGATATGGGGCTGGGGCGTCTTGCCAAGAGCCGCTACAACAACTCGCTCTATGAAGTGAGCTGGGATATGCCATATTTCGTGGCCATCAATTCTGACGAATCTTTCCTATGGAGGCAGTCACGGGCAGCACTTGACGTGAGTGCCGCCACACCGCTGATTCTGGACGACCGGCTTTCGGCGGGCATAAACCTTAAGATGGACCTCAGGGGCGCCTCTAAAAATGCCATACCTAACGGCAAATACCGCGGTATGCAGTTGGAAATAATGCCCTCTGCCACATTCGCTATAAACGATGACCATACGGTAGGCCTGGCGCTTGGCTATAAACTCAATCCGGCCCGCAGCCTTGTGGGCACCGGAGCTACAGCCAGCGGGGTTCTTGTGCTTCAAGGCTTAGGCTCTGCATCGCCACGCTATGCGGGCGGGGACTTCCCTAATAAGCTGGGCGAGCTGGACTACAACGCCGGCTTCTTTGCCGCAGCTGTGGACTACAATTACAAGGGCGACGCCTCTGACTGGCTGGTAGAACTCACTTTTGACAAGGGAGCAACCCGGGTGACAGAGGTAGGTAAGGCCGTGGGTAGGGTGGACAAGATTCTTACCGGCTTTTCTGTCGCCGGACTTTTGGGCGACCAGCGCAGCCGCAAGCTCTCGCTGGATATCCTCTACAACCTGAATTACTGGCTAGAAGGATCTATGGAGACCCCCAAGGGTACCAACAGCCAGCTTGATGCAGACCTTGGCTATACCGCCTATACCGATGCCGACCTTGAAACCGGCTTCGACTGGGTGTTCGGTCTGGGTACCGAGTTCCACCTGATGAACTACAAGAGGTTTTTCCCCGAAGGAAACCTGGCTAACACCAGGCTGATGCCCTATGCTTTCCTGGGCAAGAACGTCTCCATTGCACCGGAGCAGTCACTGCTGGCGCGCCTGAACCTGGGCTATAATTTTGCCGCCAAGACCAAATATGATTACAAAGAGATAACAGAAGGCAATTATATAGTCAACTATATGTACGACAAAGAGGTCGGCTATCTGGGCAGTTACTACCTCCGCACTTCACTGGAGGCTGAATACACCTACAGATTCAACTCGCTGCTGACCCCGTACGCATCGCTGGGCACAACATTGCTTACCCCTATGGGCAAAGGTAAGGGGAGCCGGTTCCTGCTGTCGTTAAGGCTGGGAGTTCTGTTCTAGAAAAGGCCGTTCAGCTGCGCCTCTATCAGGTCGCAGACGGCGCTCAGGTCGGCTGGATTCTCTTCAAAATCGTACTTGTCCACATCCAGGATAAGCAGCTTGCCGTCGGTGTAATTCGCTATCCACTTCTCGTAGCGCTCGTGAAGACCCTTGAGGTAGTCTATGCGGATGCTGCTCTCGTATTCGCGGCCGCGCTTCTGTATCTTGGCCACCACGTTGGGAATGGAACTGCGTAGGTAAATGAGCAGGTCGGGCGCCTTTACCAGAGAAATCATAAGGTTGAACAGGTCGCGGTAGTTGTCAAAGTCGCGGCCCGACATCAGGCCCATATCGTGCAGGTTGGGGGCAAAGATGTTGGCATCTTCGTAGATTGTGCGGTCCTGCACAATGACCTCGCTGCTGCGGCCAATCTCCACTATGTCGCGGAAGCGCTTGTTCAGGAAATAGATCTGAAGGTTGAAAGACCAGCGCTCCATATCCTCATAAAAATCTGCCAGATAGGGGTTATGGTCCACAGGTTCAAAACGGGGTGTCCATTTGAAATGCTCGCAGAGCAGACGGGTCAGTGTGGTTTTTCCGCTGCCGATATTTCCCGCAATCGCAATGTGCATAGTTCTTCCGGTTTTTAGTGATTCTTACAAATTTAGCAAAAGAGTTTGTAATTTTGTGGTATGTATAAAGTTTTTTACTTCAACCCGCTGCGGGAGTGCTGCTATGTAGTGTGGAACGAAAGCCGGCAGTGCGTCATCATAGACCCGGGCGCCCTGTCGCAGCGCGAGCAGGAGCGATTTGCAGAATATATCGGCCAGGAAGGATTTGAGGTCAAGGCCATATTGCTGACCCACGGCCATTTTGACCACATTTTCGGCCTGAAAGACGCCGCGCAGAGATGGCCGGTACCTGTATATATGCACTCCAAAGACCGGCCGGTTTTCGAAGGGGCGGAGGCCTTCAGCCATATGCTGGGGCTGCCGTACGAGGCTTACGAAGGGCCCATCGATGACATTATGGCCTGCGGCGACGCTCTGCCCGACGGGTTGAAATTTGAGGTAATAGAAACGCCCGGACACACGCAGGGCTGTGTGTGCCTCTACCTGCCGCAGGACGGGCTGCTTTTCTGCGGTGATACCATATTCCGCGGGTCAGTGGGCCGTACCGACCACCTCGGCGGCGATTTTGACCAGATGATAGAGAGCATAAAGCGGGAGATACTTACGCTGCCGCCAGCTACCCGCCTTCTTCCGGGCCACGGCCATGACACCACTTTGGAAGAGGAACTGGAGTCAAATCCGTTTTTGACATAGATGGACCACATAGAGATCATAGGCGCCCGCGCGCACAACCTCAAGAACATATCGCTCACCATCCCGCGCGACAAGCTGGTGGTGGTGACGGGTGTGTCCGGCAGCGGCAAGAGTTCGCTGGCATTTGACACCATCTATGCCGAGGGGCAGCGCCGCTATGTGGATACCCTTAACACCTACGCCAGGCAGTTTATGGGGATGCTGGAGAAGCCCGATGTGGACGATATCCGCGGCCTGAGCCCCATCCTGGCCATAGAGCAGAAGACCACCGGCCGCAATCCCCGCTCCACGATAGGCACCGTCACCGAAATCTACGATTTCTTCCGCCTGCTGTATGCCAGGGCGTCGCAGGCTTTCTCTCCCGCCACCGGGAAAGAGATGGTGCGCTATACCGACGCTATGATTGTGGATATGATCCAGACCGAGTATCTGGGCCGGAAGATATTGCTGCTGGCGCCGCTGGTTTCGGGCCGTAAAGGCCATTATAAAGAGCTATTCGAGCATCTGGTGAAGAAAGGCTACACGCAGGTGCTGGTAGACGACGAACTGCGCGATTTGGCAGGTATCGCCCCGCTGGACCGATACAAAGTCCACTTCATCTATCTGGTGGTGGACAAGCTGCTGCCCAGCGAAGAGTCCCGCGGCCGCGTGTCACAGTCGGTGCTGACCGCGCTGGGGCAGGGCAAGGGGAGCATCGCCATTATGGAATACGGCTCCGACGGGCCGCTGCGCTTCTTCAGCAAGAATTATGTCTGCCCCGACACGGGAATGTCGTTCGGGGTTCCGGCTCCGCACTCGTTTTCTTTCAATTCCCCGCAGGGGGCCTGTCCGCACTGCGGCGGCCTGGGCAAGGTGGTCACCACAGACCAGAGCAAGATTATTCCCGACCCCGGCAAGTCCATTCTTGCAGGCGGTATAGCCCCGCTGGGCGCCTATCGCAAGAACAATGTGTTCGAGATTGTGGACGCCATTGCAAAGAAATACGGCTTTTCGCTCAACGACCCCATCAGCGACATCCCCGAAGAGGCCCTCAGTGTGCTGCTCTACGGCAGTGACGAGCTGTTCAGTATAGGCAGCGGCAGCGAGCGGCAGATGGTGTCGTTCGACGGCATAATTGCCCGCACAATGACTACCGGAGACGAGAGCGACGATGTCCTGGCGCGCAAAGAGCGCTTCCTGGAAGAGAAGGTCTGCCCGGTGTGCGGCGGCACCAGGCTCAAGAAAGAGAGCCTCTGCTTCAAGATAGACGGGCTGAATATAGCCCAGGTGTCTGCGATGGACATAGACGACCTTTACGACTGGGTAAACGGCCTTCCCGACCGCCTCAGCGAGCGGCAGAACCTGATAGCGGCGGCGCTGCTGCGCGAAATATCCGACAGGGTAGGGTTCCTGAAAGAGGTGGGTCTGGGATATCTCTCGCTGGACCGTCCCACGGCCACGCTTAGCGGCGGCGAGAGCCAGCGCATCCGCCTGGCCACGCAGATAGGCAGCAAGCTGGTGAATGTGCTCTACATACTGGACGAACCCAGCATCGGTCTTCATCAAAGGGATAATGACAAGCTGATAGCGTCGCTGAAGACCCTGCGCGACGAGGGCAACAGCGTGATGGTGGTAGAACACGACCGCGAGATTATGGAACAGGCCGACTGGCTGGTGGACCTTGGCCCCGGCGCAGGCAATCTGGGCGGCGAACTGCTTTATAACGGCTCTCCGGCCGATATCGCCAAGGCTCCCGCAACTCCCACCACAGACTATCTGCTGGGCCGCAAAAGCATAGAGGTGCCGGCAACCAGACGTCCCGGCAACGGCCATTTCCTGGTTTTGACGGGTGCCAGAGGCAACAATCTAAAGAATGTGACCCTCAAGCTGCCGCTGGGCTGCCTGATAGGCATCAGCGGCGTTTCCGGCAGCGGCAAGAGCTCTCTGGTGAGCGAGACGCTGATGCCGATACTGAGCAACAAACTGAACCGCTCTTTCCATCCCGTGCTGCCGTACGACCTGCTGGAAGGGATAGAATATATAGACAAGGTGATTGAGGTGGACCAACAGCCCATCGGGCGCTCTCCCAGGAGCAATCCGGCTACCTATATCAATGTATTCACCGCCATCCGCGAGTTGTTTGGCGCCACTCCCGACGCCAAGATCCGCGGTTTCAAGGCGGGCAGGTTCTCGTTCAACACCGCCGGCGGCCGCTGCGAGGCCTGCAAGGGAGCCGGCATACAGGAGATAGAGATGAAGTTCCTGCCCCCGGCGCACGTGGTGTGCAAAGAGTGCGGCGGCAAGCGCTACAAGCCAGACACCCTGGCGGTGCGCTACAAGGGAAAGAATATAAATGACGTGCTGGAAATGACGGTGTCGCAGGCCTGCGAATTTTTCAAGGCCAATCCGTATATCTACCCGCGCATCAAAGCTATGCAGGATGTCGGCCTGGGCTATGTGAAGCTGGGCCAGCCCTCCACGACGCTTTCGGGCGGCGAAAGCCAGCGCGTGAAGCTGGCGGCAGAGCTTAGCCGCAAGAGCACCGGCAGCACCCTGTACCTGCTGGACGAACCCACCACCGGCCTCCATTTTGAGGATATAAAGCGCCTGATGGAGGTGCTGCAGCTGCTGGTGGACCAGGGCAACACCGTGGTGATAATAGAGCACAATCTGGATGTGCTCAAGAGTGTGGATTATCTGGTGGATATGGGGCCCGAAGGGGGCAGCGCCGGCGGTAATATAGTTTGCGCGGGCACCCCCGAAGAGGTAGCCCGCTGCAAAGATTCCTATACAGGAAGTTATCTGGCCAAGGTTTTGGAATAAGACCTATTCCAGTGCCTGTTTGCTGCCGCAGAACAGGATTTCGCCCGTGCTCTTCTCGCTTATGAAATACAGGAAAGGCTTGTTGGCCTTGAAGTAGAAGATGTCGCCGCCGGGGCCGACGCTGGTCACGCGCATACCTATGTAGGTCACTGCCGCAGCTTCGGTGCCCTCTTCGTCAACCTTGATTTTGGCTTTGTGACGGATCTCGTCTATGCACAGCGGAGTGTCGCTCATAGCAGAGAAATCGGCTGCGCCTGAGAAGGCCTTTTGCATACCCATATCCTGCAGAATCTCTATACAGAGGCTCTCTGCGGCATATTCCTCTTCGAATTTGGGCATTGAGAATACTGTGCGGTAGTAGCGTCCGCCGCTGCGGTAGGTGGCCCATTTTTCGGCATCCAGACCTGCGAGAACCTTCTCTGTGGAGACGCCGTTGCGGGGCACTATTATGGTCATTGCAAATGCGCCGTTGCCATAGGGCAGGCTCATTGCCTCTACATATTCGTCGCTGTAGACCCTGGCGTCTTCAAAGGTCTTGTTCATAAAGGTGGTCTTGACCTGCGAGCCGTCCCAGTTGGTGAATTTATCTTCGGTATTGGCTTCCTTGTTGAACGGGTCCGCCCATATGCCCTTGAAATAGATGGCGTTCAGCAGGCTGACTATGGTGCTGGAAGGGACCTCGTCCACAATCTTGTTTATCATACCGTGGGTCTTTTCGCTGCACCAGCCGTTAATCTCGCCGGCGGCCTGCCTGCCGTCTGCCGGCAGGGCGCGCACCTCTGCGCGGAAGCTCTCTTCGATATCCTTTATATATGCAGGCTTGATTGTGATGCCCTTCTTTGCCCAGAAACTGTTAGCAATCTCAAACACGGTGGTGTTGTCCACATCCTGCAACGCCGGTATCAGGCTATGGTAGAACTCGCTCACATCGGCGTGGCTGAAGTCCTGGAAACCCAGCGCCCGGTACATCTCTGCCTGAGTTTCGCCCTGGGCACCGGCGGCGGTCATAGCCAGCGCCATCTGTATGCTGAACGGCGAAATGAAGATGTTTTTCCCGGCATCTTCTTTGGCGGCGGCCGCCTTCAGAAAGTCAAAAGTGAAGGTGTTGGCGGTGTAGCCAATCTGCTGCTGGGTTTTGGTCAGGACTATATCCTGGCGGTCTTTGGGCTTATTGTCGGCCGGAGTGACATCCGGCTCTTTTTGGCAGGCGCTGAACATCATAGCTGCGCCAAGAAGTATGTTCAAAAGCATCATTGTCCGTTTCATATAGCGATTCTTTATGAGATAAATGCAAAACTGTGCCAAAAATAACTATTTGCAGTTTATTTAGTACCTTAGCGCTATGCATCCGCTGGAAAAGATGATAGCGGAGGGCGAGCACCTCCACCAGGATTTCAAGTTTTTCCTCTCCGACGCGCGCAAGATTGCCCGGAGCGTGGCGGCGTTTGCCAACACCGACGGCGGCCGGCTGCTGATAGGGGTCAAGGACAACGGCAAGATCGTGGGCATCAAGAATGAGGAAGATATCCATATGATAGAGGCGGCGGCGCAGGTTTTTTGCAAACCCGAGGTCGATTACGAGCCCCGGATTTGGGAATATGGCCGCAAGCAGGTGCTGGAGGTGTGGATAGCGCCCAGTAGCCGCGCGCCCCACACCGCCCCCGACGAGAGCGGCAAGCCCACGGTGTATATCCGCAAGGCGGACGAGAACAAGGTGGCAAGCGCGGTGGAAAAGCGCTATCTGGAGCTCAAGTTTGCCACCGATCCCGTGGCGCTGGTGGTTTCAAAGCCGCAACAGCGCATTCTGGACTATTTTGCGGCGAACAACCTGCCGTTTGAGGCAGGTTACAGCTACAACATCCGGCGCATCGCAGCCGGCTGCCTGCTCAGCGAAAAGGAGTGTGTGGATGCAGTGAGCCGGCTGATACTACTAAATGAATCTGTTTGATTATGAAAAAGATATTTCTCTGCTTTGCCGTTAGTGCGGCTATGATTTTCGCTTTTGCCTCTTGCGGAAGATGGCAAACTGTGGGTGGTGCAACCGGCACCCCGTCCAATCTCAGGACCGATCTGATAGAAAACACCGATGTCAATTACGGCAAGGGACGGTATGCCACCATAGCCTCCAGCCACCCCAGTTTTTCCTGGGTGGTTCCGCCTGTAGGCAGCGGCACCGTGCAGGTGGCCTACAGAATAGTCCTGGACAAGCTGACAGGGGCGGGACCGGAAGCTTTCGGCACCGTAAACAGCCAGGTGTGGGACAGCGGCTGGGTAGAGTCCTCGCAAAGCGTGGCGGTGCCATACGGCGGGCCGGCGCTGGAACCCGGCTCCGACTATGGCTGGACTGTGGAGCATCGCCTGATAGCCTCTTCCGGAAGGCATTTTCAAACGTCTAAAAGCGTTTTAAAACGTTTTAAAACGGCTGGGGAGATGGTGGAGTATGCCACCCCCGGTTATCCTCTTGAAAGGAAAATTGAAACAGCTCCCGAGGGCAAGGGAGGTATCTTTGATTTTGGCAAGGTGGCTTTCGGCAAGCTGCGGCTTACTCTGACTGCCGCAGCGGACGACAGCGTCACAATCATCATTGGCGAGCGGCTCAAGGACGGCAAGATTGAGCATACTCCGCGCGTAAGTTCTGTGGTCTATGACGAAATAGGTTTGCGAGTCAAGGCGGGCACTAACACCTATGTGGTGGAGCCCAGCCGCGACGTCCGCAACACAGGGCCGATGGCGGTACCGACACAAGATTATGTCGGAGTTGTGGCTCCGTTCAGGTTTTGCTCGATAGACGGCAATGTAAAGGCAGACAAGGTGGAGCGCATCAGCTATCACTACCCGTTCAATATGGATGCCGCAAGTTTCCGCTGCAGCAACGACACGCTCAATGCCATCTGGGACCTTTGCCACTACAGCCTGGAGCCCTGCTCTTTTCTGGGCATCTGGGTGGACGGAAACCGCGAGCGCATCCCATACGAATATGACGCACTTATCGCGCAGCTGTGCCACTACGGCAGCGACGCGGAGTATTCCATAGACCGCCGCACCATAGAGTGGCTGCTGGCCAAACCCACCTGGCCTACAGAGTGGATTCTTTATACTGTGGAGATGGCCTGGAACGACTACATGTGGACAGGCGATACCCGTGCGCTCAAGGCTAATTATAACATTCTCAAGGCTCACAGCCTGGACGCCCTGCGCAAAGGCAACGGCCTCATAAGCACAAAAGAGGGGCAGACCCCGGAGTTTCTTGCAAGCATCAACCGCACCAGTGCAATAAGCGACATTGTGGACTGGCCGCACAACGGTTTTGAAGATGACGGCTTTGTATATTCCGATTTCAACGCCGTGGTAAATGCCTTGTACTACCGCACGCTGGTGCGCCTGGGCCGCATAGCAGAGGTTTTGGCAAAGGAAGGTGCAGAGAATTATGCCGCCCTCACCGGCCGTTATGCCGCCGATGCCGCCTTCTTCAAGACAGAGGCTGCCGAGACCAGAATGGCCTTCCGCAATGCCTTTTTTGACACTTCCCGAGGCTTGGTGTGCGACGGCATAGGCATAGAACACGCCTCTCTCCACTCCAATATGACGGCAATTCTGTGCGGCCTTCTGAACGACGACGAAGTGCCCGCCGTGGCCGATTTTGTACAGTCTCGCGGCTTGCGCTGCAGCATTTTCGGCGCCCACAATATGCTGGAGGCGCTCTATGCCGCCGGCCGCGGTGATGCCGCCCTGAAACTTATGACCAACCCCGATCTCCGCGGATGGTACAACGGCCTGCGTCTGGGAACGACCATCACCCTGGAGGCCTGGGATGACAGTTTCAAGCCCAATCAGGACTGGAACCACATAGCAGGCGCCGCTCCCGGCAACGCCATCCCCTTTGGCCTGATGGGTATCAGACCCGTGGAACCCGGCTTCTCGCTGGTGGAGATCCGGCCTCAGATCGGGGACCTGGAGTGGGCAGAGATGACCCTGCCGACCATCCGCGGCAGCATTCATATGCGCGTGGACGGCAATACTCTCTCCGTGACGATTCCCGCCAATATGCAGGCCGACATCTGGCTGCCCAACGCACGAGGCACAATGACCCGCACCACAGTGGGCAGCGGGTCACATAGCTTTGACAGGGTGTCCAGATATTAGTCGCCAGACTTATTCTTCCGAAGTAAACGGCAGTACGGGCAGCCTGTAGCTGTTCCAGAGGTGTCCTATGGCAAAGTCGTGCCAGAGGTAACGCACGTATTTGGGCTCCGGAACTTCGGGGGCGGTGCAGCCGATGCTGTTGCCGTCGGTGCCGGTGATGCGGGCTGGATACCAAACCTTGTCTTCGCCGGCAACCTCAAAGCCAGTAACGCCCTTGAACTCCCATCCCAGGTCGGAATGGATGCCGCCTCCGCAATTGCTCAGGTAAACGATGGCGTTGGGGCCGTTAAAGGTGGCTTTTAGCAAATCGGGGCAGTCGCTGCCGTAGTTCTTGAAGCCGTACCACTTTTCCAGGGCCAGATAGGCCAAACGCTCTCCGATTTCGGCCTTTTTGCGGGGATGGATTATGCCCTCTTCAAACTCGTATACAAGGTCGCAGGTGCCTATCATAGCCGAATTGGGAACCAGCTTGGCAGCCGCTTTCTGACGGTCGCGCAGCGGGGCCGCCAGCTTTGAATCGCCCTCCGAGCTGTAGGGGTGGGGGGCAATCTGCACATAGTAGAACGGCAGGTCGCCGCGGCCAAAGAGCTCTCTCCATCTGGTGACCATAGCGGCTTGCAACTTGGCGTAGTCCTGCACGAAAATGCGGCCCACGTTGGAGCATCCCTGATACCAGATGAAACCGTTGATGGTGTAGTGGCGCAGCGGATAAACCATTGCATTGTACATCATTGTGCAGGTGTGCCAGGGTGTGGAGGCCTTGTTTTCGCGGATATCCTTGTCCACATCCTCGCCCTTGATGCCGCCCTTTATCAGGGATTCGCGGTCCATCCAGCACTCAATCATAGTGCCGCCCCAGCAAGGGACGATGAGGCCTACCGGCACGCCCAGTTCGCGGGTCAGCTCGCGGCCGAAATAATAGGCAGAAGCGCTGAATTCGGCTATATGGCCGCTGTCGGTGGTCCACCACTCGCCGGTGGCATCTTCAAGAGGGGTTTCAGAGACAGCCTTTTTTATCATCACCATACGAAGTCCCGGGTAATGACGGGCGTCACGCATATCTTCGCCGCCGTTTTCAATGGGCTGGAAGCGCCAGCCGCCCATAGGCATCTCCATATTGGACTGGCCGCTGCACAGCCAAACTTCGCCGATAAGCAGATTTGCCAGAGAAAGTTTTTCTTTGCCGCAGGTCACCGTGACAGTCTGAGGGGTGAAAGAAGCCTCAGGGGTAGCCACGGCCACCTTCCAGAAACCGTCTTCACCGGCCACGGCCTTGTAGGCGGCCTTGCTCCAGGAAACTTTGACCTTTACGGTTGCGCCGGCATCGGCCCAACCCCATATATTGGCGTCAGCTTTCTGCTGAAGCACCATATTGTCGCTAAAAAAGCCCGGCATACGAAGACCGTCTGCCCTGGCTGCCAGGAAGGCCAGCAGGCAGGAAATAATAAGAATAATCCGTTTCATACACCAAAGTTAACCATATTATTTCTAACTTGCTGCCATTATGAAAAGAATACTTACCCTTTTGATGCTATATATGCTGGCTGCGTGCCATCACCAGCCGCTTCCGCCTGAGCCGATTGACCCTGAAGAGCCGGTTATCGACGACACTTATTCTTCCGTGAGCATTAAGAGCCGTGTAGATGCGGTGCAGCCCTCTACCGGACTTGTGCTCTGGAGCGACAATGCCCGCGGCCGCCACGGCTCCTACGGGCAGTCCATTTCCCTGGAATATGCCTATTGCCTTCCCTGCAAGGTGGTCAAGGGCAAAAAAGACGGTAATATCCAGTACGACTGGAGCTCGTTTAACTCCTGGCTGGACGATGTGGCCTCGCGCAATCACCAGGCAGTGGTGCGTTTCCGCTATGAATATCCCGGTAGCCGCGATGTGGACGGCAAGGCCGGCACCACCGCCGTGCCCGACTATATCAAGGCCCTGGATGATTACAACGAGACTTATTACAAAAACGAAGACGGCCCCACATACTATGCCGACTGGACCAATGCCGAGCTGCAGTGGTTCACCAAGCAGTTTTATACCGATTTCAATGCGGTATACAAGAGTGACCCCCGCATCGCCTTTGTTGAGGTCGGATTCGGCCACTGGAGCGAATATCACATCTACGGCACACCGCTCAAGCGCGGCATCAATTTCCCGTCTAACGAATATCAGAAAGAGTTCCTGACTTATTTAGCAGGGGCGCTTGAGATACCCTGGCTAATATCCATAGATGCGGCCGACAGTTCTCCGGTAGTCAAAGATCAGTCGCTTATGGCGCTCACCTTCGGCCTGTTCGACGACAGTTTTATGCACAAGGATCACGAAGGTGACTATAACGAAGAGTGCTGGGATGCAATAGGGAAGGGCGTCCGCTGGATGACAGGCGCCTGCGGCGGCGAAATCAGTTATTACAGATCTTCTGACCAGCGCAACTTCCTGAATCCCGAAGGGATGTACGGCGTCACCTGGGAGCAGGCCGCGGAGAAGTATCACATCACCTTTATGATTTCAAATGACGCTCCGGGCGGCACCTACGGCACGGCAGAGCGATTCAAGGAGGCCAGTATGTTCAGCGGCTACAATTTTGCCATCACAGAGCTCAAGACCAACGACAAGAACACTATCGCCAGAGTAACCAACACCGGCATCGCCCCCATATATCGCGATGCTTTTCTGGCGGTGGGCGGCGTGCGCAGCAAAACCTCCCTCAAGGGCCTGTGTCCCGGCCAGGAGAGGCTGGTGCAAGTAGAAAAGCCCACCGACGGCAGCGATGTCACCATAGAGTCGGACTATATACTCCCGACCCAGAAAATCCAGTTTGATGCAGATCTATAAAATAACCTTAATATGAAAAAAATCATTCTTGCAGCAGCCACCTTGCTTATGCTGGCATCCTGCGCCCCCAAAAAGGCAGAAGGCCCCCTGCGCCTCAATTGCCTTGTTACTGTCTCTCCCGAAAACCGCGACCAGTACATTGAGTTGTGCAAGCAGCACGTGGCTGCTTCCCGCGAAGATGAAGGCAACATTGCCTTTGACCTGATGGAGAGTGCGACCGACTCTACAAAGTTCCTGATTTTTGAGACCTGGGCCGATCAGGCATCGCTGGACAAGCACTCTGCGAGCCAGCACTTTGCAGACATTGTGCCTCAGACCAGCGCCCTGGCAACCACCGTTTTGCAGCAGATGCAGGCAGGTGCAGAACCCGAAGGCGATTTTGTGCTCCGGCTCAACTGCCCCACCACCGTTTCTGCAGAAAACCGCGAGGCCGTGATAGCTCTTTGCAAAGAGCTTGTGGCAAGCTCGCTTGCCGACGAAGGCAACATCGCCTACGATTTGTATCTGAGTACCACCGATCCTGCAAAGATGCTCATTTTCGAAACCTGGAAAGATCAGGAGTCTTTGGATAAACACTCCGCTGCAGAGCATTTTACCCGTCTGGTGCCTCAGATACAGGCGCTTGGAACGCTTGATGTAGAGAGCTTCAAGCTGCCCGTCAAATAGCGATGAAGGGCCCAGCAAAGTTGCTTGTTTCCCTGCTGCTGGCGTTAGCTCCGGCGGCGGTGTCCGTTGCGCAGCCTGCGGCCGTGGATATGGGCCTCAGCGTGAAGTGGGCCTCCTGCAATCTGGGCGCAGACGTGCCTCAGGGCAGCGGCGATTTCTATGCTTGGGGCGAGACTGCCGTCAAGGCTGATTATTCCGGCGACACCTATTACTGGAGCGCCAATCCCGCCAGGTATGCCGAGCGGTTCATCCTCAACCGGCAGCTGGATGCCGAAGACGATGCCGCACAGGTGCGGCTTGGAGGCGGTTGGAGAATGCCTACGTTCACAGAGATGAACGAGCTGGTGCAGCAGTGTGACTGGCAGTGGACTACGCTGGAGGGCGTAAACGGTTACCGGGTGACCAGCCGCACCACCGGCGGGAGCATCTTCTTGCCGGCGGCGGGCTATAAAGAGGGGCAGGAGGTGCTGTTTGCAGGCAGCGCCGGCCGCTACTGGACCGCCACCCGCCATCCCTACCACGCCAACTGCGCTATGGAACTCTTCTTCAGCTCCGACTTCCACTACGCCTACTTCTACCGTCGCCTCCGCGGCTACCCCATCCGCCCCGTCTGCGAATAGCCGCTAGCCTGCGGCGGCAGATGCCTCCGCCTGAAAGTTTTGCTCCCTGACGCTCGGTCGGTCCCCTCCCTCGCTAACGCCGGTCGCAAATCCTTTCAGGCATCCGGCTATTATCTGCCGCGACTACCTGCAGTAGAAGGTGAGGGTCTTGCCGCGGGTAATGTCGCGATGGGAGATGAAGGGGCGTTTGAGGCGTTTGCAGCCCAGCTTGAAGGCCGTCTTAGAGGCGGCTTTCCTGTTTATCGTGAAGTCGCGCCCATTCTCCTGATGGATTGTAATCCTGTCGAAAGCGGGTATTCCAAGGGCATATTCGGCGCTGCCGGGACAAACCGGGTAGAACCCCAGACAAGCGAAAACGTACCACGCCGACAGCTGCCCCGCATCGTCGTTGCCGCTCAGGCCGCCGGGACTGTTGCGGTATTCGGTGCGCATAATCTCCTGCACCGCCGCCTGGCATTTCTCCGGCCGGCCGATGTAATCGTAAAGATAAGCAATCTGATTGCCAGGCTCGTTGCCGTGCCAGTAGCGGTTCTCGCTGAACATCAGATCCAGCCGCTCCTCGAACAGCTCGCGCCCCACAAACTCTATCAGGCCGGGGATATCCTGCGGCACAAACCAGCTGTAGTGGCAGGGGGTGCCTTCGGTTATGAATGATGTCTTTTTAAGATAATTATCCTCGTCCAGGAAAGTGCCGTCTTCGTGGCGGCCCTGGGCGTAGCGGGTGCGCGGGTCAAACACATTGCGCCAGTTGCCGGCGCGGGCCGTGAGCGCTTTATAATCCTCTTTGCTTCCCAGCTCTCGCGCCAGCAGCGAAGCGCACCAGTCGTCGTAGGCATATTCCAGCGTGCGGCTGGTCTGCTCGTTGGCGTGGAAAGCATATTTCACGTGCTCTTCCAGCGGCAGAAAGCCCAGACGCATATAAACCTCCAGCGCCCGCCGTCCGCGACCGTCTATATAAAGCGAATCGCAAGGCGTCTCAGAGCAATTCTTGCGGATGCCCTCCCAGGCCTTATTATAGTCGAAATTGCGGATGCCCTTGGTGTAGGCGTCAGCAATCACACTGGCGGCGTGGTCGCCAATCATAGCGCTGGTATAACTGCCCCACATAGGGAAGATAGGCATCCAGCCGCCGCGCTCGTATTTGCGCACCAGCGCCTGCATCATTTCGCCGCTGCGCTTGGGCTGGATTATGGTGTGCAGCGGGTGCAGTGCCCGGAAAGTATCCCAAAGGTTGAAATCGTCAAAGTCGGGCTCGGCATCTATGTCGCTTACCATACGGGGGCTTAGCGAGGCGCGCCAGAATGAGGTGTAGAAGTGTTTTTTGACCTGGGGGTCGCCACCTTCGACCTCTATCATACCCAGACGCTGCTCCCAGATGGCCTCCACGCGGCTTCTGGCGGCGTCGAAGTCCCAGTCGGGAATCTCGCTCTCCAGATTTGCGGCGGCTCCTTCCAGACTGGTGAAAGAGGTGCCCATACGCACCAGAAGTGGGCCGGGGGTATCCTCAAATTCTATTTCGTACATTATCCGGCCGATGGGCTTGACGGCCTTTATGGGCTTGTTGAACCGCACCACCGCCCACGATGAATAGCCAGCCAGCTTGCCCCAGCCGTTATAAATGCGATGCACGGGGTTTTCTGCCCTTATTTCGCCCGTTTCGCGATCCCAGCTAAGGTTTGCGTCGTTGTACTGCGTGTTGGCTCCAAATGTGAGCTTTTTACACTCCAGTTTCATTATGGCGCTGCGGCCAAAGCCCGTGAGGCAGTGG
Organism: Bacteroidales bacterium; assembly: GCA_016290415.1. GTDB lineage: Bacteria > Bacteroidota > Bacteroidia > Bacteroidales > UBA932 > Equibacterium. The sequence goes on along the minus strand of JAEETP010000011.1, from coordinate 27,320 downwards.
CCGCCGTAGCGATAATAGCCGGGCTGCGCTTCTTCTTGCGAGTGGTCCAGCGGCACCGGTTTGCAGTCCGGAATGATAAAGAAAGATCCGTAGTCCTGCGTTGCACTGCCGTCCAGCCAGTGAGAGGCGCGGAAACCCATCCACTCGGGCGCCTCCCAGCGATAGGGGGTGACCCCTTTCTGGTCGGAGATGCAGGTGGCAGGGGTCCAGTAGGTCATACCGTTGGGCGTGGTCACGCAGGGGAGGGTGTTGCCCACAACTTCGCCGCCGGCGCCAAAAATGCTGGCCGTGGGCGAGTCCGCCACCGCGCAGCCTATACGGGTGTCTATTTCGCGCACCGGCAGGATGCCGGCCAAAAGAGTCACAAACAGTGCAATCAGTTTCATACCACTAAATTAGCCCAATAGCTGCAAATACGCAAAAGAAAAGAGCCCCGGATAGCCGGGGCTCTGTATCTAAAAGAGAAGCAAAATGATTAGAGTTTAATCTTGAGAGGGAAGTTTTTCATATTTTCACCGCTCTTGTTGCCCCATGCGTAAACTGTGATTTCAGAATCGGGGATTGTAGGGAAGTCAGCACGAGGGATAGAGAACTCAAGTTCAACGCCAGAAGCATCTGCCTTGCCGTTTGCATTGTAGTTGGCAAGTGAGCCGCTGGGTTTCATCATGCTCTCGCCCAGAGGTTTCTCTGCAAATGCAGGAGCGTCACCGGTGCCGGCAAAAGGCCATATTACAAAGATGCACTCGTAAGGTGAATTGCCCCAGATGTCACCGGTGCCGGTTGCAGGATTATTGTCATAATCAAGTGCATAATACAGATATCCACCGGCATTCCAGAGTGCGCTGTTGGCAACTCTCTTGGTATAGAAGTAGATATTGTTGGCATCGCTGGCCATCTTGAACTCCAGATAAGTGGCGCCGTCAGATTCGTTGACCGAACCCTTTACATTTGCCCAGTCGGACATATCACCGTCGATAGTAATCTGTACGGGAGCGGCCTCCTCGTAAACGAACACGTTCTTGACCATAATAGCCTCTTCGTGAACGGCAGAGGTGGGAACAACGAAGCGGAACCACTTGATTGCTGCGGGGTCGAACGGAGGATTACCCTCTGCTGTAGAAGTGAAACCACTTTCGCTCAGTGCTAAATCAATCTCGTTCCAGCCTACCTTGGCATCTTTGAGGAATGAAGTGGGCCAGTTGCGCTCCTGTTTGTCAGCATAATCGGATGCCAACTCTACCTGACCTGCATCGGGGTTGAGTTTTTCAAGACTGCTGACATAGTACTCAAAATGTAGGTGACCGTTCTGGAGAGTAATGCCGCCGAAAGGCTGGGTTGTGAAGTACATATTTGCCATACCGCCGGCGCCCATAAGTCCGCCGAGGCACTGGTTAACGGGGTTGAAAGCGCCTGCACCGCCAAGGGTTGCCAGGGCGTTGAAGTCCTCAAGACCTTCTTTGAACATATAGATTCTCTCGGCCTCGGGAACAGTGCAAGTGCACTCGATCTCCTCGTTGTTGGGAGCTGCGCAAGCCCTGATATTGATGGTAGCGGTTACTTCAGGTTTACCCTTGGAAGTAATAGTTACAGCTACGTGGTTCGCTTCATTAACGGCAACGGTATTGCCGGTAACGGTAACGATACCCTTGTCATCAATGGTGAAAGCACCTTCTGCATAAGAGTATTCAACATCGTCCTTGCTGGCGCCTGCGGGTTCAACCTCAAAGAAATCTTTGAGATCCACGGATTTGCCTACAGGGATGAAGAGGTTCTTCCTGGGAACCAGCTTGACGTTGATGGCAGAAACGGCAGGAGCTGCCTCGTAAACGAATACGTTCTTGACCATAATGGCTTCCTCGTGAACGGCAGATGTGGGAACAAAGAAACGGAACCACTTGATGGCGTCGGGATTGAAGGGACCCTGACTTAAAGAAGTCTCGCCACTCTCACTGAGAGCAAGGTCTACCTCGTTCCAGCCAACCTTAGCGTCCTTGAGGAACGTAGTGGGCCAGTTGCGCTCCTGCTGGTCTGCGCCGGATGAAGTGAGCTCTACCTGACCTGCATCGGGGTTGAGTTTTTCGAGGCTGCTGATATAGTACTCAAAATGCAGGTGACCGTTCTGGAGAGTAATGCCGCCGAAAGGCTGGGTTGTGAAATACATATTTGCCAAACCGCCGGCGCCCATAAGTCCGCCGAGGCACTGGTTAACGGGGTTGAAAGCGCCAGCGCCACCAAGTGAAGCCAGGGCGTTGAAGTCCTCAAGACCTTCTTTGAACATATAGATTCTCTCAGCCTCGGGAACAGTGCAAGTGCACTCGATCTCCTCGTTGTTGGGAGCTGCACAAGCCCTGATATTGATGGTAGCGTTTATCTCAGGGTTAGCCTTGGAGACAATCTTTACAGCTACGTGGTTCGCTTCATTAACGGCAACGGTATTGCCGGTAACGGTAACGATACCCTTCTTGTCGATAGTGAACGCGCCTTCTGCATATTCAAAGTTAACAGAGGTCTTCAGGGCACCTTCGGGTTCAACCTCGAAGAAATCTTTGAGATCTGCAGTCCCGCCTACGGGGATGAAGAGGTTCTTTCTGGGAACCAAATTAACGGTGATAGCTTCGATAGCAGGAGAAATCACCTCCTTGGGAATTGCAATGGAGTTGTCGCCAATGTTGATGTAAACATACTCCTCGTCCTCTTCGATAGAGGGTTCGGGACCGGTCTTCTCGCCGCAGTCTTTCCAGGAGTCTGTGGGGCCGAAACGATACCACCACTTATTGTTGTCAAACTGGAACTCGGGAGTCTTGACAGTTGCGGGAACAGGCTTGCCGCTCTCATCTTTGACAACCTGTCCGTTTACGGTCCAAACCAGTTCGCCGCCTTCTTCCTTCACACCAATGGTAGGAGTCTGGCCGTCTTCGCCATCTTCGCCGTCAACGCCATCTCTGATGACAGCCTGTGTGTTGTCGGTAAACTTGATGACATAGCCCTCGGCAGTCTCGGTAACCTCCTTTACATAGACATTGTTCTGGAGAGCGGAGACGGAGTTTGAGAGGCCCGAAACTGTGGAGTTGAGTGCCTCAAGGCCTGCAACTTTCTGCTCAAGGGTGTCAAGCCTTTGGTATACATCAGCAATATCCAAGCAGGATGTTGCCATCAGTACGATACCAAGCAGATACAAAAACGCTTTTTTCATAATAAATAAATTAGTTGTGAGTATAATGTTATAGTTAATCGATTGACGGGTTTGTTGTGAACCTTTGGTAACTACAAATATAAATAAACAAAAAATGAATTACAACAAATTTATTTGATGTTTATTTAACGAAACCGACCGAAACAAACGTGAGCGCATCGGGGAGAATCATAGGCCAGTACTCCCAGTTGTGATCGCCGTCGCGCACGCGCAGTTCGTTGCGGATTCCGCGCCGGTTCATCTTGAAATGCATCTCGGTGCTAAGGGGCAGAAGCCAGTCGTCGTCGCCTATATCAAATGTCCAGCGCACGGTGCGCAGCTGAGCCACGGTGCTCTCGTCGGCATTGTCCACAAAGTCCAGCGCGGAGTTTTCGTGCACCGAACGGCACACCACGGCCATCTGGTCGTCGGGGTCAAGGCCGCCCACCTCGCCTTTCTCGTCCAGCCAGGGGCTCATCGCATAGCAGCTTGAGAACATACCCGGATGGTGCTGGCAATATACGGTGCTGCCGCCTCCGCCCATAGAGAGGCCCATAATGGCACGGTGGCCCTTGTCGCCTATGCAGCGGTATTTGGTCTCTACGGTGGGCATCAGCTCCTGGAAAAAGAAGTCCTCGTAGTTGCGGCCGGGAGTGTTGAAATAGCCGTTGAGCACTTTGCGGGGGTTGGGATGGCCGGCGTTGGGCATAATAATCACCATCTCGGCAATCTGGCCGCTGGCAATCAGGCGGTCGGCAATAGCCCCGGCGCGTCCGTGCGAAGCCCAGCCATCGTAGGTGTCACTCAGACCATGCAGCAGGTACACCACGGGATACTGCTTGCCTCCGTCGTCCCAGCCGTCGGGCAGATAAACATTGCAGAGCACGTCCGTGCCAAGTATTTTACTGGGGATGGTGTCGGTGACAACCCGGCCGGCGAAAGCGCTGAAACTAAGCGCCAGGCACGCGATAAACAGGGATATTCTTTTCATAAAGCGATAATTTTCAGTAAAGATATAGATTAATTCGTAACTTCGTAGCTATGAAAAAGAATATCCTAACAATCCTTGCCGCAGCCGCCCTTGTGCTGGCTGCCTGCGCTCCCAAACAGACTCTTACAATATCGGGTTTGAACCCGGCCGACTTTGAAGATACCCGCGACGGAATACCCGTGGCGCTGTATACCCTCACAAACGCCTCCGGAATGGAGGTCTGCATCACCAATTTCGGCGGACGCATAGTCTCCATTGCCGTTCCCGACCGCGAAGGCACAATGCGCGACGTGGTGCTGGGCTTTGACAAGATTGCCGATTATTATCCGGAGAACAACAACTCCAACTTCGGGGCTTTGATTGGCCGCTACGGCAACCGTATAAATCAGGGCCGCATCACCATAGACGGCACCACCTATCAGCTGCCGCAGAACAACTACGGCCACTGCCTGCACGGCGGCCCCGACGGCTGGCACTACAAGACCCTTCAGGTAGAAGAGGCCGACAGCAAGCATCTGAAGCTGCGCGTGGACTCTCCCGACGGCGATGCCGGCTTCCCCGGTGAGGTGACCGCCTTTGTGACATACACCATCACAAACGACAATGCCCTGGAGCTGGAATATGAGGCAACCTGCGATGCCCCCACGGTGATTAATCTGACCAACCATTCTTATTTCAATCTCTCCGGCGATCCGGCAGGCCACGCTGTCACAGAAGATGAGCTTATGATCTCCGCATCCGGATTCACCCCGGTGGATTCCACTTTTATGACCACCGGCGAGATTGCTCCCGTAGAGGGCACTCCGTTCGATTTTCGAGAGGCCAAGCTTATCGGAGCCGATATCGAGGCCGACAACGAGCAGCTGCGCAACGGCCACGGATATGACCACAACTGGGTGCTGGACACCGAGTGCGACGACACACGCGTGGCTGCGGAGCTTTACTGCCCCGCCACAGGCATCGATATGAAGGTTTACACCTGCGAGCCAGGCCTGCAGGTATACGTGGGCAATTTCCTGGACGGCAGCGTCACCGGCAAGAAGGGTGTCGCCTATGATTTCCGTCACGCCATCTGTATGGAGACCCAGCACTATCCCGACTCTCCCAACAAACCTCAGTGGCCCAGTGTGGTGCTTCGCCCCGGCGAGACTTACCGCAGCGAGTGTATATATATGTTCTCGGTTAAATAGGAATTATCTGGTCCAACTCTCCAGAGAGGCGCTCTTTACGCGGAACCAGTTGTTGGGGCCGTCTTCCATAACTCTGTATTCCTGATGGTTGCTCCAGGATGCCGGGCGGTCTTTTATAGCCATATCTTCCCCGGTGTCGTTTTCCAGATAGGGGGATATTAACTGGTGCCAGACCCTTATGCGGGCTGTGGCGGGCAGAATGCCGGTGTACGGATTGGTGTTGTCGGAAAGCTCCTGAAGATAGCGGGTATATCTCTCCCGGAAGTCGGTAACTTCCAATATTTTGCTGATAAGAACACACTCTTCCAGCCCCCAATGGTAGGGGTCGTGGCGTCCGGAGTCACTTTGAACACCGCAATAGTGCGATGTGCCCAAGGTGTTGTCGTAGTCATAGGGGAGCATATAGAGTTTGTAGTTTTCCGGGTCCCGGCTATTGAAATAAAGATAGAAATTGTTCATATCGTTCCAATAGTCGTCCCAATGCCCCAGCGCCACGTTGGCGGCGTACATCTTGAGCAACAGGTCCACGTCGCAGTGGCTTTGAATCCAGTTATAGAAGTCAGATCCTTTAAGTGTGTTGAGGTTTTTTATGAAACCCTTGAGCTGAGCTGCCGCCTTCTGGAACTCGGCGCTGCTGTCCTCTTTCAGCTCGTAGGCATAGGTGTTCGGGGAGTTGTCGTCTAAATGGAATCGCCAGTCTTCCCTGTCTCTCAGATTGGCGCCCCATCCGCATTTCCAAAGGTAGCCGTCAGGACTGCCGAATTCCGGGCGCCGCTTGGCATATTGGCGGTCTATGGATTCGCTCATCAGATATACTCCGAAGTAGGCGGGATTCCCGTCTCCCACTTTGATAAAAAGGCGGCACCAGGAGGTTTTAGGGGAGGTCCACACACCGAATTTTTCCAACATATCAAAGCAGAAGTGCTCACGGATATAGGTGGGGTCTTCCTTTGCATACTTGAGATTGATGCGTCTTATTCCGGCTATCTGACCGTCTTCGCTGAATTTTCTGAAATGGAGGCCGAAATGTACGTGATGCCACTTGGGGTTATCGGGGTTGTGCTTCTGGCCGTTCTTGCCTTCCGGGCGCCTGCGGGAGGTCTGGCCGCGAAGCCTAAGGCCGGCATCCCGGGCAGTCGAGGTTCGTTCCCCTTTCTGTAGGGTTACGGCATCGCAACGGAAATAATCGTGGTTGTGCGGCTCTTTGTCATATGCCGCCAGCAGATTGTTCCATTCCTGCTCGCTTATGGCTATTGTCAGGGCGGGAAGCGCCTCGTCATCAAAGAGATAGCCTACGCCGTCGGCATAGCTCTTGCCGCTGTCATCAACGTCAATGCGATCCTTACCGCAGGAGGAGGCAAGGATCGCAATGGCGATGAATATGAAGAGTCTTTTACTCAATTACAATCATTGTCCAATACTTGAGCGACGGCACAGTGACGTCAATCTTCATACCAGAAGATTTCCAGTTTGCAATTTTGGGCACGCCGCCGTCCACATCGGGTGAGGCTATCCACACTTTGGCGGGCTCCCGGGAAGAGCGGACAGATATGTCGAAATCTTCGTAGAGGGGCGGAACTGCCTGATTGTGGCTGTCGTCGCGCCAATCCAGATGTGTCGCACCGGCAAAGTTAAGTAAATGTATCACAATCTTCTCTCCTACGCGGAAAGCCACATAGTTCACGCTTCCTTTAACCGGGCCCCAATCGGCAAGTTTTATCTTGTCGCTGGAGAGGTTGGGGGTGTAGCGTTCGCCTCCGTCGCGCAGCAGGTTCTCGTAGCCGACCAGAAAGTCATAGTAGTGAACCAGTGCTTCAGAGAGTTCGGAAGACATCTTCATTGCGTCATTGGGGAAATACTCGTTGCAGAGCATATGCTCTCCCAACTCCAGGTGCGAGCCGCCCAGGGCGAACATTACGGCGTCGGCCAGCAGTACCGCGGGGGTGTTGAAGGTACCCGACTGCTTGTAGTTCATATAGGCAGCCAGCACCGTGTTCTTGCCCGGGGCGAACGACTGGTTTTCCTTCATTATCTTGTCTATCTCGTCGAAACCGACGGTCCAGACCTCGTTATAGAGGAAATCAGAAGGTGCGGCGGCAATCCTGGACTGTCCGTAGCGGCTCACAGCGTTGAAAGCCAGTTTCTTGTCACTGCGGCTGCTCTTCATCTTCTGCAGGAACTTGCCGTATCCTTCGGCCATGTTCACGCTGCTTCCGTTAGCATTGTAGCGGTTGCCGCGGTTGCCGAGCTGGTCTATATGGAAACCGTCAAAGTCATATACGGCGTAAACGTCGTCTACCTGCTTCGCAAAGTAGTTGAGCCAGCCGTCGTTGCCCGGATCTACCAGATAGATGTTGCTGCGGAAGGGGGCAGAGAGGGGGTGGTAGTCGCGGTTGCGGCGGGAGGCATCCTTGTAGATATACCACGAGGGGCTCACGCCATCATCTTCTGCCCATTCCAGCACCCCGTAGCAAAGGTCGTAGAACATAGAGGCGATGTTGTATTTGTGGGCCTCTTCTATGTATCCCTGAACAACCTCTTTCTCGCATAGGTCGCCGATGATGCTGGGCCATTCTGTATCGGGGTTTTCCACGGTGCCGGCCAGCGGGTGGTGATGGTCATACATCCAGTCGTAATACTGGATGCCGTTGATGTGATAGCGGTTGAGGTTGGCTATGACAGAGGCCCGTTTGGACGGTACCACCCCTCCGAATTTGGAGAGGAAACCGTAGCGCGGGAAGCGGGTCCAGTCGCTGGAGACATCCACCGCCACGCTACCCACAGTGCGGATTATTCCCTCGGCATTCTTGCCGAGGAGCTCTACGAAATATCCTTGGAAGTCATCAGAAGGTGGAGTCCAGGTCCAGGTGGCGCTATCCTCAAGTATTTCTTCCCGGATTACCTGACCGAGATGCCAGTAGCGGACACCAAGCCCACTCTGGCTGCGGTCGCCGGTGAATATAACTGTGCTGCCGGGAGCGTACACCGCCTTGTCGGTGGTGACGGCCACGTTGCGCAGAATCTGATTCCTTGGCAGCTGGTCTTCGAAGCCGTCCACCGGTTCGGGTACCGGCTGTGGCTTGGTGCACTGGCACAGCACGAGGCCGGCCAGTGCCACTATAGCCGCAACTTTGAAGAATAGTTTCATTACTGTTTCTTGATGATTACAGTCTCGCTCTTCTGGTCAAGAGTAATGGTGTAGTAACCAGCGGTTTGTTCGGTGATAATCCACTTCTGGTCAAGCTCTTTGATGCCTGTTGCGGCAACTGCGTCGCTGGCCTTGTCAATGAATATCATAGGTTCCGCTTCGCCTGTAGGAACCTTGTCGGTGGTTTTTGCCAGATACCAGGCGCCGTACCAGTCGGTAGAGCGGTCGCAGGTGAATTTGAGCTCTCCTGCCTTGAGCATGCCTTCCCACTTCTGGGTCCATTGGTCAACTTTGGTCATAGGTACTGCATTGGCGATGTCCCAGCCGGCTTCGGTCGCGCTGCCGATGATCCACATCTCCTGATAGGGTTCGTAAGCAACGTGGTATACTTTTTCCTTGCCTTCGCGGGCATAGAGATACATATGGTACATCTTGTCAGCACTAACACTCCACTCTGCGTTGGAGGTCTGGGAAACAGCTGTAGCGGACATTTCCTGGCCGGCGGTTGCTGCAAAGTAAGAATCGCCGCTTCCGTCTGCGTTTACATTGTAGTGGAAGTTGCCGGCATTTTTAAAGTAGTGACCGCCAAGGAAAGCATAGCCGCTGCGGAACATTTCAGCAGGCTCGCTGAAAGCGGTACCGACCATATACATTGAGAAGTATTTGGGGCCGCCGGTCTTGGTGATGGTGATGGTGAGCTTCTCTATGTTGAGGACAATCTTGTAGTTGCCCTGCTCTGCGATGATGAACTTGTTGTCGGGGGTATCCACGTGGGGGAGAGACTCGTCATCTACGCGTTCGCCGGTCTCGGGATCGTCCCAGAGGTGGTCACGATAATAGAGAGTACCCTCTTCATCGCCTTTGTTGTAGCTGGGTACCCAGCCGTCTCTTGTGACCATAAACTTGAGCTCGCCGGAGAACAGTTCGCCGCTCCAGGTAAATCCGCCGTCCTCGCCGTCTATCGGGCTCATCTCGGGAGCATTTGCCAGATCCCAGCCAACAGAGGTTGCGCTGCCGATCATATACAATACAGAAGGCTTTGGTTCGAAGCCGGTGAGGGTGATGGTAACCTTGTTGGAGATGACATCATCTACCTCGTTGCTCTTGATGGTAGCATATACGCACACGTCAAACTGAGCGGTCTGGCCGTTTTCAAGGCCGAACTCCTCTTTGGCAATCTTGTTCAGCTCAATGGCTGTCAGGGTCAGGCTGGTGACGCCGGTGCCCAAATCTACCTCATAGCCGTTCTCGAAGTTGCCGCCCTGACGGTCAATCAGCACTGCATATTCGATGCGGGCGCCGGTACCCATATTGGTTGTGGCGTTCCAGCTGAGGGTAAGTGCGTCATCGTTCTGGTGGTCCTTGTCCATCACCGGAGTGGTGGTGGAGGCAGTCAGGGTGATGGGTGTGTTTTCTTTTCCACTGGGGGTGGGGTCGTCTTTGCCGCCATCGTTGGGTTTATTACAGCCGGCGATGGTCAGCAGCACTGCTGCTGCGATTAAAAAGAATTTTTTCATATCTATTGATGTTTATTTGTATGCGTCGTTTTGAGTAAACAGAGGATTGGCGTCTATCTCGACCTGCGGAACCGGATAGAGCAGGCGGCCGATGGAGGCATTTTTCTTGCCGATGGAGTGTAGGAAATTCACCGCGTACTGGCCGCCGTCTATGCGGATCATATCAAACCATCGGTGGCCTTCGAAGGCAAGCTCCATACGGCGCTCGTGGATGATGATCTTTTTCATTTCGGCCTTGTCGGTGGTGGTGACGGGCTTCAGGCCGGCTCGCGCGCGAACAATGTTCAGCGGAATCCGGGCCTCTTCTGTGCGGCCCAGTTCGTTAAGGGCTTCTGCCTTCATAAGCAGAACGTCTGCAAAGCGGTATACCACCGTGTTTGCCGGACAGTTGTCAACCTTGTCGGCAATGGAAGTGGGGATGCACCATTTGCGCACATTATAGCCGGTTGTGGACCACTCGGGGTCATATTCCTTGCCGTCAAAGTCGGGGCAGCCCTCGTAGAAGATGGTGTAGTCCTTGCGCAAGTCGCCTTCTTCGTATGCGTCAACAAATTCCTGGGTGACGTGCTGCCATCCATAGCCGCCTCCGCCCACCATATTGGAGTTGCGGGGAGCCATGAAGCAGTTCAGCCACTGCGACTGGTTGTCGTTGTCGCTGAGCCAGTTGGTGCAGGCGGCCGGATCTCCTGTGTATTGAATCTCGAAAAGTGATTCGGGTCCGTTCTGGTTGAGTTTTCCCGTGTCGGGGTTATACCAGTTGTCGGCATAGGCCATTTTGCTAAGGTCGTATCCCTGGGCCTCGATGTCTTCGCAAAGAGAGACCACTTCGCCGTAGTTGGTGCCCAGGGTCAGGAATACCTTGGCCAGCTGGCACTCAGCCGCCTCTTTGCAGGCGCGGCCGAGGTCGGTGTTGCCATATTGCTTTTTGTAGGGCAGACGGGCAATGGCGTCACGGGTGTCGGCGATAATAGTGTCGTATACCTGCTCTTTGGGAGTGCGGGCTATGTTCAGGTCGTCGCTTGCAAAGAGCGGTTTTGTGCGCAGGGGAATGTCGCCAAAGAAGCGCACCATAATGAAATAGTAGTGGGCGCGAAGGAAATGGCATTCGCCTATAAGACGGTCCCTGAGTGCATTATCCATTTTGGTCTCCGGCAGTATGCTGAGCGCCAGATTGGCCCTGAGGATGCCCGGATTGGCTCGCCATACATCCTTGGCGGCGGCGTTGGACGGGTCCGCGGTGAAGTTGGCAAGCTGCACGGTTTCAATGCCGTCGGTGCCGCCGCCGGCACCCACATTACTCTCGCCGGCCACCACATCGGTGCTCCATATGCGCATATTGTAGAGCTTGGGCCATTGCAGGGGCTGGTAGGCTGCATTCACCAGGGAAACAGCGTCGTTTTCCGACAGTGTAGAACTGGTTCCGATGGAGTCATATGGAGTTTTGTCCAAAAACTTGTCGCAAGACGCCAGCGCCAGGGCCGCTATAGCAAGAATCAATATATACTTTTTCATAATCATCAGAATTTAAGGTCGATACCAAGGCTCAAGGTGCGGGTCACGGGGTATGTGCCCCAGTCGATGGAAGAAACTCCCACTTCGGGGTCAAACCCGGTGTAAGAGGTCAGGGTAAAGAGATTGGTTCCCTCGAGATAAACCCTGAAAGCGTTGATGCCCAAAGCGCGGACAGCCTTCTGCGGCAGGGACCAGCCCAGGGTGAGGTTCTTGAGACGCAGGTAACTACCGTCCTCTATGTAGCGGGTACTGGGGCGGGTGTTGTTGTTGGGGTCGCCGTAGATTGCACGGGGCATACTGTTGGAGGTGCCTTCGCCTTTCCAGCGGTCTTCAACCATTGCGTACTGATTGCAGACAGTGCTCATACTGGTCATATCCACCTTGGTTACATTGAAGATCTTGTTGCCGTATACGCTCTGGAAGAATACCGACAAGTCAAAACTCTTATAGCGGAGGGTGTTGTTCAAGGAGGCTATGAACTTGGGCTGGGAATAGCCGATAATTACGCGGTCATCGTCGTTGATGGAGCCGTTGCCCACACCGTTGTCGGTGTCTGCAAAGCGGATATCGCCCGGCTCCGCGCCCGGCTGGCTGGCCCAGTTGTCCACATCGTCCTGTGTCTGGAACAGGCCGCGGGTTTCCCATCCGATAAAGGCGCCGATGGGCTGTCCGACCATATTGGTGCAGAAGTACTGACCAAAGCCCGAGTCGTTATAGTAGAGGGCTTCGGCGGTATCCAGCGAAAGGATTTTATTCTTGTTGAATGTGATGTTGAAGTCGGTACCCCAATATAAGTCCTCGCGCACGATATTGTCGCTGGACAGGACTACTTCCACACCCATATTACGGATCTTGCCCTCGTTGGTGTAAGGGACGTCCTGGTCGTCGTAGCCGGTGCTGATGGGCACGGTCATCTTGACCAGCATACCGTTGGTGTTCTTGAGGTATGCATCCACGTTCAGGCGCAGGCGCGACTTGAAGAATGCCGCATCGAAACCGATATTGTACTGCTCCATCTCTTCCCAGTGGATGTCGGGATTGGAAAGTTTGTAGGCCACCAGCGAGTTGACCACGTTGCCGTTGAAGGAGTACTGGCCGGTATTGTAGACAGAAGCGAAGCTATAGTCACCGATTTCCTGGTTACCTGTAACGCCGTAGCCGGCACGCAGTTTCAGATAGGTGAGGGTGTTGTTCTTGGGGAACCATTCCTCTTCGCTGATTCGCCAGGCGCCGGCGAATGACGGGAACAGACCCCAGCGGTATCCGGGGCCAAACTTGGAAGACCCGTCGTAGCGTACGGTGGCTGTGAGCATATACCTGTTGTCGTAGCTCCAGTTGGCACGGCCCATAAACGAGGCGATGGCCCATTCGCTGCGGGTACCATTGAGACTTTCAATCTCGGTGCCGTTGTTGAACTGGCTGGCACTGTCGGAGAGGAAGCCCTTCTTCTGGCCGTTCATAAACCAGCTGTCGCCCCACTGCAGCGAACTGCCGGCCATAGCATTGATGGTGTGTTTGCCAAAGGTGGCGTCGTAGGTGAAATAGTTATCGGCCAGATAACTCATATAGCGGCTGCTCTGGGCCCAGCGCTCGGTTTTGGCTTGGGGATTGGGCGCCCAGGGATATTCCGGCCGGAAACTCTCGCTGATCACGAAGGTGGCGCCCATACTCTCGGTAGATTTGAACTTCAGGCCTGGAATCGGGAGCGAAATCTCCATAGTCTCGCTCAGCAAGAAGTTGTAGCCCTGAGTGCGGTTCTTATTGATGATGGCCGTACCTACCTGGTTCTTCTTGTCACCCCACCACAGGGCGTTGCCAGTTGGGCCGTTGTAGGTAACACCATCTTCTTTGAAGATTGGCAGGGCCGGGATACTCTTGAGCAGGTCGCTCATGGAATAGTCGCCGTTGGTCTTGTTGTCAAAGCTGCCGGTCAGGTTGGTAGAGAACTTTATCCACGGCTTGACCTGGTTGTCCAGATTTGCCTGGAAGGTGGCCTTTTTGAAACCGACGCTCTTTACAATACCGTCGTGGTCGGTGTAGCTGCCGGAGATATAATAGCGGTTCTTTTCGTTGCCGCCGGAGTAGGAGAGGCCATATTTCTGGAGGTATGCGGGAGATATCATCTCGGCAATCCAGTCGGTGCCTTTGCCCAGTGAGGCGGGTTCTGCCCAGGCAGGGTTGGGATTATTGCCCGAGGCCACCATCATATCGTTGTTGAGGGCGGCGAAGCCAGCTGCATCCAGCAGTTTGGGGATGCTGGTCGCCATTGCCACACCCTGGTTGGTGGTCAGGGTCAGGACACCGTCTTCGCTGGCGCCCTTCTTGGTGGTGACAATCACGACACCGTTGGCGCCGCGGGCACCGTAAATGGCGGTGGCGGAGGCATCCTTGAGCACGTCAATGGTCTCGATGTCGTTGGTGTTAAGGGCATTGAGACCCATATTCACCATAGGCACACCGTCTATCACCAGCAGCGGGTCGGAGTTGTTCACAGTGCCCAGACCGCGGATTTTGATGGAGACGTTGCTCTGCGGGTTACCGCTGTCCACAATGTAGACGCCGGCCATACGGCCCTGAAGCAGCTGGCCCACGTTTGAAGAAGAGCGGTCGGAGAGCACTGTGCTGCTCACGCTGGATACGGCTCCGGTCAAGTCGCTCTTGCGCACCGTGCCGTAGCCGATAACCACCGTCTCTTCCAGCATCTCGGCATCTTCTTTAAGGATGATTTCCACAAAGTCGCGGCCGTCTACCGCAACTTCGGCATCCTTGTATCCGATGCAGGTCACCTTTAGCAAATCGGCCTTGACGCCAAGGCTGAATTTGCCGTCGATGTCGGTGACAGTTCCATTGTTGACATTGCCCACAGGGAGTACATAAGCGCCAACTACAGGCTGTCCCGACTCGTCGTTGACCACGCCCTTGAGAGTCTGGGCGTGGATGGCCCCCGCTGAAAGCAACAACAGCGCGGGAATCAGGATCAAAAGTTTCTTGGTCATTATAAGGATAGTCTGATGAGCCGCATCTTACTGATGGCGGCACTGTTTGTTTCGATATTCATATTGTAGTTCTCATCTTCGAAGGTCAGGCGGAAGTTGTGGGGACCTGCCGTAAGATGAACAATGCGGGGATGGGAATACTTCCATATGTTGAGGGCGTCGTCGCCACACTGCGGCAGCACCAGAACACCCAGACGCACACTGCCGTCCCAAAGGGTGCGGATGGCGCAGCGGTTATTGGTGTTGATGGGGCCGTTGGCATTGGCATAAAGGAAGTCTATGGAATAATCGCCCTCCTCAGGCACATCCACGGGGATGGAGAAATTGAGGTTTTCGGTGAGCGATAGGGGAAGATAACCCTTTCCGTCGAATTGGGTGTAGGGGGCTGTGGCTGTAACGGCAAGTCCTTCCAGCGGCACCAGCATCAGGTTGCCGTTGACATAGTTGACGGGCTCTGATGCAAACGATTCATAGCCGTTTGCGCCCAATGCCACTACCTGGTATTCACCGTAGCGTTCCATTTCGAAGAAGGTATCGCGAGTTTCGCTGCAAGGTTTTCCGTCACAGATAACCCGGTATGCGCGCGCCCCTTCGCAAGCCTCCCAATTGAGGGTGGCATCACTGCGGATGCACACGGGCGTGTCGGGAGAATAAGCATTCTTTACAATGTTTATCTGGCTGGGACCGATCTTTTTGTCCAGGACAATGCGGATGGTGTGGCTGCCCTCCAAACTTGCGGGGATTTGGGCCTCGGTCGGGTTGCCGTCCAGATAGAAGGCGGAGATGCCGCTGCCAAAACCTTCCACTGTTATATCCAGCGTGGCGTTGCGGTAAGGGAATCCCTCCAGAGTGCGGATGCCCTGCATAGAGCGCGGCACGAAGGGGGTAAAGCAGAGCCGGTCGGCTTCGAAGCTCATACCGAAAAGGATGGAATACACTACGCTGAGGTTGCCGGACAGGCTCCAGAGCATATTGGAAGAGTTGATTTCGGTCCCCTGCCACTTGCCGTTGTAGATCACCATATTCTCTTTGTTGGTCAGGAAAAGGCCGGCGTTGCGCCATATGGCCGCCATTGAGTGCAGCACGCCTTTTTCGTTGCCGGCCGCTTTGCAGGCCCTCATCCAGAAAGCCTGTACAAAGGGCCACATAGCGTCGTTATGGTAGGGGGGAATTCCCGCTATGTTGGGGAAGAAGCACGATGTGCCATAGTCCTGATTGGCCATTTTGGCACAGATGCGCCCGGCCTGTTCGTCGCTGGCGATGCCCCAGAGGATAGCCAGGGCTTCGCCCAGAGTCTCGCTGCGGGGAGAAGCTGTAAGGAACTGCCGCCCGTAAAGATATTGGGCATAGAATCCCTGGTCTTCCATCCAGAGATGGCGGTTGATTCCCTCTTTGATTTTGTCGGCAAAAGCGTCGTAGCGTCCTGCATCTCCGCCGCCCTTGAGGCGTTCGATTTCAGCCAGGATGCGCAGGGCGCGGTAGTGCACGCAGTTCGTGCCCAGGTTTTCGCTGTTATAGATGTCGGAAGGGTCCATCCAAAGAGGATATTCCTGCTCGCGCCAGTCAAGGTAACTGGACTCGCCCTTCACCAGGCCTGTCACGGGGTCGTAGTCAGTGAGGATATCGTCTTCCAAAGAGCATTTGATGGCGGGGTAGATTTTATCCAGCCAGGCTTCGTCGCCTGTCACCTTATATATTTCCCAGGCCGCCACAGCCCAGATAATGCGGTCGGTGGAAACCGGCCAGCTGCCGCCGGTGCCGGTATCCTGGATTATGCGGCCGCGGCTGTTGAGTTTGAATTCCAGGCTTTTGCGGGCAGACTCTGTCTGCACGAGGGCCATTGCCAGCAGAGTAGAGTAGCTCACGTCGCGCGTCCACACGCCTGCCCAGCTGCGGCCGGTGCGCAGGGTGGAGTCGGCTTCAACGGCGTTCTCGCTCTCTTCCAGAGAGAGGTTGTACATTGCCTCTTCCCACGTGCCGGGGGCCTGGTAACGGGCAAAGCGGCCAAGGTCTCTGCTCTGGTGCCACACTCCCCCTGGAATGTCGGTGTCGGGGTAGTCTGATACCAGCGTGCCCGCATCGGGGGCAGAGGCGCGGAAGCGGCCTCCCTCGGTCTGTGTAATGCCCTCCTTGTCCAGGGAGAAAGTGTCTGTCTTCCAGATAGTCCCCCTGTCGCAGGCACCCAGTGCCAGGCATATTGCCAATAATGCTGCCAAATGTTTAGTCATATCAGTTAGTCTATTTTGATTTTCCCGATTTTGGCCACTTCGTTTTCAAAGGTGCCGGCGTCGGAGAGCGCTGCATTGCGCAGCTTGGAGCGATAGTTATATATGGTCGAAAGTGATGTGCGCAGGAAATGCGCCATTTTAACGTTGTCGGTAACACCCAGGCGGATAAGCGCCAGAATGCGCAACTCTGTGTTCAGCAACCGGCCCGGCTTGGGCTCCAGCTGCATCTCGGGTTTCAGCAGACGGTTGACATCTTCCACGAAAGATGGGAACAGATGCAGGAAAGTCTCGTCGAAGTTGCGGTGGAAGTTGCGCATTTCACTCTCCGAATCAAACGAGGCTTCCAGAGTGGAGGCGAGGCGTTCCGCCCCCTGTTTGCGGCATTCCACCAGAGTTTTGCGCCTGAAGGCCTCCAGCCGGTCGATATTGGCCGACGCCTGTTCCATATATTGATAAAGGTATTCGTCTTTCAGGTAGCCCGTTTCCTGCAGTTGTTTTGAAATATCGGTCAGTTCCTGATTAACTTCCACCAGGCTGCTGTTGCTGCGTCTCAGGGCATTGCGCTGCCTGAGGGCAAGAAGGGTGACCAATGCCAGCAGGACCAGCAAGGCAGACAGGGTGATCAATAGCCATTGCTGGCTGCGGGCCCGTTGACGTATATCCTTCTCGTAGGCCGTTCCTATTGTGGACATAAACGGGCTGAACTCCACCGCCCTTAGTTGGATGTTACTGGACTGAACATCTTCCATTGCGCAGGAGATGTAGTTGTAGGCCCGCCTGAGGTCGCCGTCTTCGTAGAGCATAAATGCCAGTTCCTGTAGCGAGCGGTACTCCTTTACAGGGGTTTTCTTGTCGGCAATGGCGCTGGCAGCGTAGTGCCACTTGGCTTTCTCGCGATTGCCCAACCCTTTGTAGGCTACTGCCATACAATAGTCCAGGATGGCCTTCTCGCTGCTCGACAGAAGCGGGTCGTTGTACCTGTTGGTGAGCAGCAGCAGGGCGTCGTAGTGGCGTCCCTGTTCAGTAAGTTTCTCTGCGGTGGAATATACGTACCCTATGTTACTTGCGCTCTGGCTCTGAATCAGAGAGTCCCTATAGAGCTCCTTCAGATTGGCATAAGTGTCGGCCCTGTCTCGCAACACGGCGGTTGAGGCCATTGCACTGTAGAGAGTGTGTAGGGTGTGATAGTAATATGCCGAACGGCTTTTTACCTGCCGTACAAGCTCTTCCGCCTCATTGTAGAGCCCCGCGTTGATATAAATACCGGCCAGATGCATAAGCGACTGGTCGATATTGTCCCGGCTGTTGCTAGCTATGGCTATCGCCAATTCTTTGCGGGCATAATTGAGCGCTGAATCCAGATTGAACTTGGCATATTCGTTATACAGCGCATCGTATATGTCGTAGCGGTTTTCTTCCGCCATACCGGCTGCGGAAGAGCGGATCGCATCAATCCGCTCTTCTTTGCTGCGGTAATAGGTCTCCTTGTCCTGTACGGCAGCGTCCAGCTGCAGCAGCAGCGCTTCCACCGTTTGGGCGGAAGCCGTTGCTGCCAGAAGCAGAACCGCTATTATGACAAGAAGGTGTTTCATTAGTTTTCGCTAGGAGTGATGGTGCACTTCATTGAGTCGAGGTTGATGACTACCGTGAAGCCAGGTGCGGGGTAGTCGCTTTGAATCTTATAGGCGGTCTTGTCGTCGTCTCCGTATCCGATAACGAGGCTCTCGCCGTCTTCTGCCACCATCAGGCACGGCCACCAGGCATTGGATTTCTTCTGGAGAGGGAAACGGAATTCTTCATTGGGTTTGAGGATACCTTCCCAGGTGTAGATGTTGCCGTTGCGGGTGAAAGCCGCCATATTGTCCAAACTCCATCCGGTCTCGGTTGCGCCGCCCAGGACGTAAATGCCTTCCACCGGAGTAACGTTAGCCTTCATAGTGATGAGGTTTGCCTCTACGATGTAAGTCCCGTCGGCTTCAACAGAAAACTGCTCATCGGGATCATCATATGTGTTGCGAAGGACCATTTTCCAGGGATTGTCGCTGGTGGCATCGCGATTATAAGACGGAATCCAGTCGGCCTTGGTCTGGAACTTGAATTTGCCACTGGCCTTGAGGTCTCCGCCCCATATGTATTTGTCGGGAGTTTCGGGCTTGAGCCGGTTGACATCGTTCATTGAAGTGGTGTAGCCAAAGGCTGTTGCGTCGCCGGACATATACAGATTGATAAATTCAGACGGCTCCGGAGCGCCCAGGAATTCTATGGTATAGCTTAAATCCTTTGCATTGATGGTGATGCGGTAGTTGCCGGGCTCTTCTACGTTATAAACAACCTTGTCGCCGTCGCTGTTGCCCCTGATCAGGGTGCCGGAGGTGCCGCCGTCGGCGGGAATCATCAGGCCGGGCCACCAGTCTCTCTGGCAAGGGAAGCGGAATTCACCGCTGTCGCTCAGATAACCTTCCCAGGTGTAGATATCTCCATTTTTGGTAAATGCCACAGCATCATCCAGGCTCCAGCCGGTATTGGTGGCGCTGCCGAGTATGATAAGTTCTTCGATAACGAGTTCCTGGGTGTCTTCGCCAAGGAATTCTGCGGTCATCTTGATGTCGTTGGTGTTGGTGGCATCGATGGTGATGAGGTATTTACCCTCTTTGTCTACTTTGAACTTGTAGTCGGCACCGTCTTCCATACGGATCACTGGATTGAAGGTGTAGGGATCGTCGTTGCTGGCGTTAACTAGACCAGGCCACCAGTTGCCGTCGTTCTGGAGCAGGAATTTGAACTCGCCGCCGGCATAAAGATGGCCTTCCCAGGTAAAGATGTTGCCGTTGCGCTCCATTGCCACGGTCTTGTCCTGACTCCAGCCGTAGGGGGTAGCCTCGCCTATCGGGTAGAGGTTCTCCAGAGGGAACTGGGCCTTGGAAACGGCTGCTGTGACCACATTGGAAACAGCGGGAGTGATGTTCTTGTCGTTCTTGTCGGTGACGCGCACGCGGGCCATCAGATTGAATCCTTTGTCCAGAGAAGCGCCAATTTCCTGAGCAAGAGCGGCAATCTCTGCGTGGCTGAATGCCTTCTTGGTGCCGTCGCACTCAAATGCGGTGCCTGCAGAGAAATCGCTGTCGCCCTCTTTGGTTACCTGGAAGCTGTATACCGGAGTTATGCCGTCTGCTGCTACGTCGTTCCAGTTGAAGGTCAGAGCAGTCTCATCGCTGTCGACGTCGATAACGGCGGCTGAGGGGGTCACCGTGAGCGTGGGTGCCGTGATGGCGCCGGGGCCGTCGGGCGTGGGGGTGATATCCTTACAAGACACAGCAAACAAAGAAGCGATTGCTGTCAGTGCAAAAAATGTAAACAGTTTCTTCATATTGATTAATAATTAATGGTTTGTCTATATGTTAACGAAGTTACCTAAAAAAACAACTTCCTTCAAGACGGTGTTTAAAAATGTAGGTCGTTAAAAATTAAACGCTTGAAAATCAATGGCTAACCCTTTGGGTTTTGTAAACGTGCCGGAGCTATTCGTCCTTTACCACCATTGTGATGCAAGCTGATTTCCGGTTCCAGGCGCGGCGGACTTTTGCACCGTTAAGTGTTACTTGAGAGGGTCGCATATCGCAGGGGACCTTGATTATCAGATTTCTTTTTGCCTTGAATTCATAGCCGCCGCGGTTTGTGCGCGGGCCTACGGTTATTTCATAAATGTCGCCATCTTTCCGGCAGGATATGGTTCTCTCGGAGTAGATATCCTTTTGATAATCAAGGCTCTCCCCGTCATCGTCATAAATAGTGCAGGAGGCTGTGCCGTGGTATTCCGGATATACAGTCAGGGTAATGTCGGCGTCGGGTTTTTCGCCGGTGTATTGCTGAACTTCTGTGGTGGGGATCATGCTGCCGCTTCTTACAAACAGAGGTATACGGTCCAGAGCTACAGGGATGTCTACATAGCGGCCGCCATTGTATTCGTCACCGGTATACCAGTCGTACCAGCGTCCCTTTGGAAGATATACATTGCGTACGCGCGCTCCCTCTTCGATAACCGGCGCCACCAACAGGTCGGGCCCGAACATAAACTGGGTGTCGGTGTAGCGGCACTCGCGGTCACCGGGGAACTCAAGAAACATTGCCCTCATCAGAGGGATGCCCGTTTCGTGCGCCTCGCGCGCGATGTTATAAATATACGGGAGCAGCGTGTATTTGAGCTCAATGGCTTTTCTGGCTGCGTCGACCGCCTCTTCTCCAAACATCCACGGCTCCACGGCGGTGTTACCCTCGTGATGGGCTCGGCTTAGCGGGGTGAAGAGACCGAACTGCATCCAGCGGATATATAGCTCGGCGGCGGCAGGGTAGTCGTCGATGGTGCCGCAATAGCCGGTAATGTCTCCGGTAATGAAAGGGATGCCTCCAAGCCCTGCCGAGAGCATCATCGGAATCTGGTAGCCGAACTGTTCCCAGCTGTCGGTCATCTTTTTATTGCTGCCGCTGTCACCGGTCCAGGAAAAAGTGTATCGCTGCATACCGGAAAAGCAGGCGCGCGTCATCTGGAACAGACGTTTGCCTGGATTGCGCTTATAGAACTCCTCTGTCACGACACGGTCCCAGTAGAGGCCGTAGACATTGTGGATTTTGGCGTGAGGGCCAGCGCAGTGCTGTATAAACAGGCGGTCAGTGTCCTCTTCGTTGCTCCAGGCAGGCTCTCCCATATCGGTCCAGAAACCGTCGACACCATCGTCAATGGCCTTCTGCTGATAGTCTCCCCACCAGGCGGCAGCGTTGGGGTTGGTAAAGTCCACAACACCGCAATTGCCACCCCATGGCCAGGGCATATCGTAGGTCTTTCCGGTGCGGCTGTCCTTTGCCAGAATGCCCATAGAGTCGGCCTGGGCCCACTGGCTTGCATTGCGCTGCGAAATCACCGGATCCTGCGAGACTATCACGTGATAGCCCATATCTTTCAACTGCGACATCATTCCTCTCGGATCCTTATAACCGCGAGGGTTCCACTCGAAATCTTGGAGAAAATGGGTCCAGCCGATGTCCTGGTAGATTATGTCGCAGGGGATTCGCAACTCCCTGAACCGATGCGCTACTTCCAGGGCCAGATCTTCGCGGGTATATAAACCGCGGCACTGGGAGAAGCCCAAAGCCCAGCGCGGCGGCATCACCGGCTTGCCTGTCAGGCAGATATATTTCTTGAGAATGTCCTTATAATCCTCTCCGGTAATGACGTAGTAAATCATATCGCCCCCCTCGGCGCTGAACGTATAGTTTTTGCGGCCCGTAAAGTCAAAAGTGCTCTTGTAGCTGTTGTCGAAGAACACACCGTAGCGGTTACTGCTTATAAAGAAGGGTATGCTTTTGTACAGGGGGTCTTCGTCTATGCAGTAGCACGGCTTGTCGCTGTTCCACATAGTGTATATTCCTCCGCGCCGGTCCATCAGGTCGGCTTTTTCTCCCAGGCCGAAAAAAAGTTCGCTGCGGGCCATTGTCCGGGTGCAGAAGATCTCGTCGCCCTCTTTTTTCCAACCCTCATCGCAGGTAATCAACTTTTGATAATTGTCGTAGACACGAATCCTGGCTGGACTCTTGTCTATGCTGACCCTCAGCGGGCCAGTGAATATCTCGTAGTTGGCTGCCGCCTCGTTTACGTTGATCTCAACCGCTTCCAGGGTGTCATTGATCACGGCAGGAGTCGGTGGTTCACAGGCAAATATGCCGTCGAAAGCATATTCCACCTTGATCACAGAGGGGCTGCAGAAAACCAACCTGAGTCTGGCGGCCGAATCGGTGGCGAATTCCACCGTGCGACCGTCGGGCTGGACATAGCCGGTCAGATTCTGGGCATTTGAAGAAAGCGCTGCTGTCAGCGTCAGAAATAACAGGATCAGGATCAAGCGTCTTGCCATAAGAATATCGTTTTTTCTGATAGCAAGTTACCAAATCTGCATCTAAATATCGCCCGTAGAGATGAAAATGTAAGGAGAATGCTGGCTAAAAACCTGATATTAAGGCAATTGATCGAGACTCTTTGTAAGATATTCTGGTTATTCTCAGCTAAAATACATAGAATAATCGAGTGATTTTTATACATTTGAGCCCGTTATGAAAAGGACAGTATTTTTTACTTTGGCCATTTTAGGACTGTTTGCAGCTGCGTCCTGCAAAGATATTATACCGGAAGAGGGTGACGGAAAAAGCATCCTTGATATTGTAAAAGACGATTATAAAGCCATAGTCGCCAAATATCCCGAGGCCAAGAACCAATTGGTTGAGGTCCGTTTTACTCTTGACAATGAAATCGCAGAAGTTCCCGCTTCGGCGTTGAATGTAGATGAAATGATGACCATCTGCTATTTTTACAACGAACCGATGGGCCATAGCGACATCTTTGTAAATGATCACGATTTGAAGACCGGAGAGAGCGAGGTGTATCACTATACCTCAGATTCACCCTGGTTCGGAGACAAGATGATAGGCGAGGAAACACTCCAGAAACTCTCTGTCTCGCTTGAGAAAGCGCTTGAAAATGCCAAGAAAGAGGCTGGAAGCGGCGACGGACTCAACACCAGGTTCGTGACCCTCCGCTGGCCCTTATGGCCCGTTTGGGAAAATCCTCAATATGTAGTTGGCGGTTCCGCAAGCCGCAGCGACCACGTTTTTGTGGATTCAGTCACAGGCAAGGTCTCCATTGAAGAAGGTTATGTCCCCGAAGGAAGTTCGGCGTATTTTTACATCTATGATTTAAGCGAGATAGCAGATTCATATGATGCCAACCGGAAACTTGGATTCCAGCTGGATGTGAAAAGGAGCCTGGTAGAGGTTCAATATGAACTCAACTCTGCACTTGATGCATCAAAAGCATCCGATCTGGAGCCTGTAGCTATCACCTATTTATACTACGTTGCCGCGGGAGACGGCCACCAGGCATACAATATCCGAGTAAAGCGCAACTCCTTCAAAGTGGGTACGGATTTGGAGTATTTCGACGAAATGGCCGCAACACCTTGGGCCGGTGGAGATTACATAGACATTATGTTGGATCCTCTGGGTGTTGAAGATGTTATCAATACAGTCAAGTTCGGCAATGTTAAAGACACTGATACCAATCTTGTTACCCTTTGTTCGCCAAAAGGTTCCAACTCTCTGGTTTACGTTTTCAAGGGCGACAAGGTTCCTTCAGTCACCGTTGATGCAATCACCGGAGAATTAATTCAGTAGTAAATGTGAAAAGAATTCAAGTACCCATTTTCTTTTTTGCTTTGTTGGCCATTGTGTCCTGCGGAAGCGCCCGTTACACTTCTTCCGGCACAAAAGTGTCCGACATACAGGAATTCACTTTGCTTAAGCCTTGCGCTTATATGGTGTTTTACGATACCGACGGAGGTTATTACAATCAAGCGAATACCGACATCGCAACTGACGTCATCACCCAGGTCATCAATATGGAGCGTTTCCCCTTCACGGAAGTGCAGCCGGCCGATTATCAGGGAGAAGACGCTGAAACTCTCAAGTGGGCACAGAACCTGGTGGATATCAAGAGCAACCAGGTAAGCCGTCTGCGTGTCCCCCAATCCGTCCTCAAACGTTTGGCAAACGTAGACAACCGTTACGGTATCCTCATTTATTCCCGGGGTTATACAATGTCCCAGGAGGCCTATGATAAAGAGCGGCTTGAAAAAGCTGCCAGCAAAGTGATTGACAAGGCGGCCGAGAAATTAATCGGCGTCAGCGGCATCACCAATCCCAGCCAGATTTACACACCCAACGATCCGTATGGCAATTATATGCTCTGCGTTGTAATTGACAAGCAGGAAGAGCGCGTGATCCATTACGTTCAGGAGGTACCCGTCTTCGCTTCCCATCCCAAGGACAACGAAGACGTTAGCAAGCTCTTGCACAAACTTTTGAAAGATTTTATCCGTTAACCAATCAATTAATTAAAAATCATTTATGAAAGCTATTAAATTGTTTGCAATTGCAGCTGTAGCTTGCATGGCACTCTGTTTCACCTCTTGCACCAAACCCGGTGGCAACGACCCTGTTGTAGGCAGTTACACCGCTACCTGCGATATTACTGTCGTCAACACAGAAGGCTCCGGCATCATTTTCGGCAAAATCAAAGATGCCGTTATCATTGCCAGCAGAGGCTTTGATGTTCGCTCCGACGCCAATGACAAGGTTGTCATCGCAGCAGCAGACAAAGTAGCAGCAGAGTATAAGGACCAGGCCAACAAGAAGATTGTCGTTTCTGTCGTTTTCCAGCCCGGTAACGAAATGGGTACTGCAGAAAAGAAGCCCATCGTGATTAAGAGCTACACCTTTACCCCTGTAGACTAATCATTACAACAATAATAAAAACCGCCGGATAATCCATCCGGCGGTTTTTTGCTTTAGTGAACAGCGTCTACTGTGAGCATTATTTACTTGCCGAAAGGTATTCTTTCAGCGCATCTACATAGTTGTTGAAGGCTTCCTGGCCTGCGGGGGTAATCTTGCAGGTGGTGCGGGGCATCTTGCCCTTGAAGCCTTTTTCCACAGTGATATAGCCGGCGGCGTAGAGTTTGTCTATCTGCACGCTGAGGTTTCCCGAAGTGGCGCCGGTCTGCTTTTTCAGATAGGTGAAGTCGGCTTCATCGGCCCCGGCCAGGATGCTTATCACCGCCAGCCGGAGCTCCGAATGAAGGAGTGGGTCTAACTTTGGGAACATAGGCTATTTGTACTGATGTTTGATAATCAGGCCGGTTGTGGCCAGTACAATGCCGGCAAAGGTGAAGATGAACATTTGCTCGGCGCCCGCCTGGGTGAGATAAAATATCGCCAGGCCTCCGATGCCGGTGACCCATCCGGCAATCTTTATCGCCCAGTTCTTGAGGGCGATGCCGCTTATGGTCTCGGCCATACCGAACAGGAGGACAATCTGCGCCGTCAGGGTAGACCCAAGCACAATTGCCGTCAGCTGGCTGCTTCCTAAAAGGCCGTAGAGCACCGTGAACAGGGCTACGGAGCAGGCAAACAGGCCAAAGGTTCCCCAAATGCCGCCGTTTATGCGGCTGACAAAGTTCTCGGCGCGTGCGGCGCCTTCCTTGCCTTTCAGCCATCTGGAAAGAGGATACCCGATGGCGGGCAGGGCAAACCAGAGATTGTTCCAAACGGCCCTTCCTGTGGTTTTCCATAAGAAAAATATCAGAAGAGAGAATATCGTGAGCAGGACACCCCAAAATACGAAATACTTTCCGCTGTTGCGGACAATCTCCTTGCGGTTGTTGTTCATAGTCTCAGAGATCAGCTTCAGGCTTTCCTGAGCTGTCATTTCTTTGTTTTGTTCCATTGTATCAACGTTTTAACTTGTTTGTGCGGCCAAGTGAAGCTGCGCAGTCTTCCTCAACCGCAATGCAAATGTAAACAAGTTTATAATATAAACCAAATTTTAGGCAGAAAAATGTTTAACTTTGATAATATAATTAGAACGATAAAATGGAAACAGGCCGTATTATTCTCCGCCCCTGGCGGGACAGCGATGCTCCAGCGTTGTATAAGTGGGCATCCGATCCTGAAGTTGGACCCCGTGCCGGATGGGCGCCGCATCAGTCTGTGGAAGAGAGTCTGGAGGTAATCCGGACGGTCTTTTGTGACGCCACCAATACTTGGGCAATTGAGTTAAAGGAGACAGGCGAAGCTATCGGTGCTATGGGCTATGGCCCTTCTTGCAATTGCAACCTTCCCGCCCGTGACGGGGAGCCGCTCATTGGTTATTGGATTGCCAAACCATACTGGAACAAGGGCATTTGCACCGAAGCATTGGGGCTGATGATTGATCATATCCGGTGTATGACAGACATTAAGTCCCTTATATCCGGACACTTCATAGACAACCCGGCCAGCGGGCGGGTAATGGAAAAATGCGGCTTCGTCCCCACTGGAGAAACCGTAATAGACGAAACACAGTATCAAGGGGCCGGTCGGCCAATAAGAGTACTCCGCTTAATACTATAAACTATGGCGAGCAACCCAGATTTTGTACAGTATATCATCGACCAGTGCTCCGGCGCCGGTGAGATTGCCGTGAAAAAGATGATGGGAGACTACTGCATCTATTGTGACGGTGTCCTCTTCGGGCTGGTTTGCGACAACAATTTATATATAAAGCCCACGTATCAGGGAGCGGCGCAGCTGAGAGAGGTGGTGATGCGCTCTCCTTACCCCGGGGCAAAGGAGCATTTCCTAATCACCGATGTGGATGACAGGGACTATCTGGCAGCCATCGTAAAAGCGACGGTACCGGCCCTGCCAAAGCCGAAAGCCATTTCAAGGTAGAATTTCAGAAATACTGAAGGTTTTGTCTATCAAGTGGTTGATGTATTCCCTCGGTGTATTCAAATAATGAACGGAAAATGCGACCGAAATAACTATCTAGTTCTAGAGGGTCTGGAGAATAATGATTAACTTTGACAGTTAGATAAATCGGAATTTACCATCATGAGTAAGATCTCCAACAGGCCCGACCCGAACGCTGCCTTCCCGAATCCTAAGATTCCGAGCCTTTGCTACATCAAGAATGTGGTGAAG
>JAEETP010000056.1 GCA_016290415.1 Bacteroidales bacterium | reverse complement strand
GGTTCTGGAACGACTACAGCTACGGCGTGCGCGAGCGCTATGCCAGCAAAATCCAGCGCTGCTATTTTGTCTGGTCATATTTCTACGAACTGATAAACAACGCCAACGCGATTCTTGCAGCAGAAGAAACTGCAACGGGCGACACTGCCGTGCGCGACTGCATCATAGGCCAGGCCTACGCCATACGTGCCTTCTGCTATTTTATGCTGATACAGTCTTACCAGCAGACCTACATTGGCCATCAGGGCAGTCCGGGCGTGCCGGTCTACACTGTCGCAACGACCTCTTCCAGCGAGGCCAAGGGCCGAGGAACCGTGCAGCAGGTATATGACCTAATCATTGGCGATATAGAGCAGTCGCTGCTCCATCTGGAGGCCTCGGGCCTGGAGCAGGACCACATTTCCCATCTTGACAAATATGCGGTGAACCTGCTCAAGGGCCGAATTGCACTGGTGATGAACGATTGGGACACGGCCATAGAAGCGGCCGATACAGCCCTGTCAAAGCCCGGCTGCCACATCCTCTCCCAAAGCGAGGCCTCCGTGGTCAAAGGCAAGTATTCTCCCGACAGCTGGACCACCGGCTCCACTCCCTTCAACGATGTCACCAGCGCCGACGTTCTCTGGGGAATGGAGATAATCTCTTCCCAGTCAAACGTATACGGTTCGTTCTTCTCTAATATGGACGCCTGCACCGATGTCTACTATGCCGCCGAAAGTCCCAAATGCATCAGCAACTGGCTATACGCGCACATCCCCGACAGCGACATCCGCAAAGGCTGGTGGAACGGCGACATCGGCATCCCCGCATCTGCCTGGGGCTATGGCGCCAACATCAACTACAACCAGCATAAGTTCCAGTGGAAGAACCAGACCGCCCTTGCGGGAGATTATATCTTTATGAGGATGGAAGAGGCCTGCCTGATCAAGGCTGAGGCACTGTGCCACGCCGGCCGCTACCAGGAGGCCAGGGATGCAATTTCTGCCCTGGGCGGCGAACGCGACCCTCATTATGCAGAGCGGCTTGCCCTTATGTCGGACTCCAACCAGCTGCGTCCCTCCAGCTGCGACGAGCCGGAGACCCTAATGGACGAGATCATACTTCAGCGCCGCATAGAGTTGTGGGGAGAAGCTGGCCGAATCTATGACATCCACCGCCTGGGCCAGAACTGGACCAGATCGTGGACAGTAAACGGCCAGGCCTCCAACCACTCCGACCTGCTGTCGCGCTATGCCGAATACCAGGCCTTCCCTTCTGACTACATTGAAAGCATTTTGCTCATTCCCCAGACCGAGATAGACATCAACCCGTATATCGAGGCCCAGGACCAGAACCCCTACGTGAATTAAGCGATGAAAAGGAATATCATATTTTTGATTGCAGCGCTTGCGCTGACGCTGTTCGCCGGTTGTGACAAGCAGGTTCTGGGGCCGGTTCTGGATGGGGCGACAGGCTTTTCCTTTGCAGCGCCGGTGCTCAATATGGAGACTGAACCTGCCGACGAGAATATCCTGCGCATCCCCGTTTTCAGGGCTGCCGGTTCAGAGGATATGGCCAATATCAAGTGCGAATTCTACGACCCTGAGACCAAAAGCTATGTCGCTGCCGACCCCGAGGGACGGTTCCGTCTGGCCACGACTCGCGTGATGTTTCTGGACGATGCCCGCACCGGCTATGTCCAGGTGGGCTACTCCAGCCTTGACGACTTTGGGATGACAGAGAAATACAGCTTCAGGCTCAGCATAGATTCGCCCATAACGCCTGGCGGCTACTCCACCACTATGGTTACCGTGAACCGCCGCCTCACCTTCGACTCTCTGGGGACAGGTACTTTCTACGACGAATTCCTTTTCTATGAGACCTACGACGTAGAGATCCTCAAGGCGCGCGAGGGCGAAATCTATCGCGTGATGCACCCCTTTGACGAAGGCCTCGTGGCTGAAGATTATGTGAAGAACGGATGGTACACCACTCCTTCTGAATATATCCAGATAGAGGTCAAGCCAAACGGCGAGATACGTTTTGACGAGTTTGCAAACGGTATGTATTTCCAGAAGACATACGTTGTCTACGGAGTCAATCCGCCCGAGAGGAAAGAACATCTTGAAGCGGACTGCTCCGGCTTTTCCAACAGCTGGCTGGACAGCAAGACGCTTAGCCTCTATCCATTCTACTACATCAAGGGCTACGGCTATTTTGACTGTTACCCTATGATCATCACACTGCCTTAAAAACAGAAAGCCCCGCAAAAAATGCGGGGCTTTTCTGTATAAAAAACCGGGATTACCAGTTCAGGATCTTCTTGAAGTCGTACTCCTCGGGGTTGGGGACAAACTTCTTGGCAGCCTCATAGTCGGCGGGAGTGATGTAGTGGCAGATGTGGTTGAAGTAGTTCTGCGCGGTGCCGCCGTCTATTGCAACGCGGCGCGGCGGAATCTTGCCGTCTGCCTGCTGCAGGTCTTTCAGATAGAGAGGATGAGCCTCGCCGTTGGCATCAACATACACCATACAGCCGGTCTCGCCCTTTGCAAAGAGCTCGTATGCGCCCATAGCCAGCTCGGTGCAGTAAGTCAGGTCATAGCCGATAGGATCCTGGCAGCGGACGTCGTAGCCAATCTCCACTGGACGGGTCTTGATCTTGAGGCCGATTTTCTTGAACTCCTTGTCCAGGATGTCGTTGAACAGGACTGCCTTGCTGATCTTGCCAAGCTCGGGATGGCCGTGTTCGTCGTAGGTCATAGTTACGCCGGCATTCTTGATTTCCTGAGGATCCAGGTCGTGGAACACGCCCTCTGCAACAACCACGGTGCCGTAGCCGATACCCAGGAGTTTGCGCTTCAGGATGGCGGAGATGGCCAGTTTCACAATCTTGTCCAGGTTGATGGAGGTCTTGTTGAACATCTCGGGGATGATGGTCATAGGGCAGTGAGTTGCCTCGCCGATGCCCAGTGCCAGGTGGCCTGCAGAACGGCCCATAGCGCTGATAAGCAGCCAGTTGCCGGAAGTGCGGGCATCCTCGTATACGGTGCGGGCAATGTGTGCGCCCTCGTCCTTTGCACTGTTGAAGCCAAAGGTGGGAGCGTTGCCGGGAAGCGGCAGGTCATTGTCTATGGTCTTGGGAACGTGGATGTTCTTTATGGGATAGTTCTTTGCAGAGAGGAACTTGGCGATGCGGTTTGCAGTAGAAGCGGTATCGTCGCCGCCCACGGTGACCAGAAGCTTGATGTTGTTCTCCTGGAAAAGGGCCAGGTTAAAGTTCTTCTCAAAATCCTCGTCGGTGGGTTTGAAACGGCTCATCTGCAGATAAGAACCGCCGCGGTTGAAATATGCGTCAGCCTTGAAGAAATCCAGGTCTTCTGTGCGGGGATTCTTGCTGAAAAGACCGCTGTAACCGCCGTGCAGGCCAATTACGCGATAACCATTGGAGAGGAATGTTTTTGCTACTGAGCAAACGACGGTGTTCATACCCGGAGCAGGGCCGCCACCGCAAAGGATGATGATAGAATCTTTCATATATCTGTGAATAATGTATTGCGTGCTGCAAAGGTAGAAAAAAACCGTTTTTTAAGTATATTTGCAAGTTATATTTCTTATAGTATGGCAAAAATCTCAAAATCGGCGGCTAAAGAGCGTATAGAGGCGCTTTCGGCAGAGCTTGAGCGGCATAATTACAACTATTATGTGCTCAATGCTCCGGTTATTACCGATTTTGAGTTCGACCTCAAGATGCAGGAGCTCCAGGCTCTGGAGGCGATGTACCCCGACCTGGCGCGCCCCGACTCCCCCACCCAGCACGTGGGCAGTGATATCGCGGGCAGCCCGGCGCAAAGCACCGGCCCGTCCAGCGAAGGAAAAGTTCGCGAAGGCGAGCATCGCCTAAATTCAAAAGCGAGCCAGAGCGAAGCTTTTCCGGAGCAGAAAGGGCCGGCCCAGCGCACCAAGTTTGAGCAGATAGAGCACAAGTACCCGATGCTCTCGCTTGGCAACACCTACAGCCGGGAAGATATGCTGGCCTTCTGCAGCAAGATAGAGGCGGAATACGGCAGCACCGAATACTCCTGCGAACTCAAGTTTGACGGCGTGGCCATATGCCTGACCTATGTGGACGGACGTCTGAAGCAGGCTGTGACCCGCGGCGACGGCGTCAAGGGCGACAATGTAATTGACAATGTCCTCACAATAAAGTCCATCCCCAGGCAGCTGAAGCCCGGAGACTGGCCCCGCGAGTTTGAAATCCGCGGCGAGATATATATGCCCTGGAGCGCCTTCGAAGCGCTTAACGCAGAGAAAGAAGAGATTGGAGAGCAGCCCTTTGCCAACCCGCGCAACGCCGCCAGCGGCAGCCTCAAGCTGCAAAGCAGCGCCCAGGTGGCCGGTCGCGGCCTGGACTGCGTGCTGTATCATCTGCTGGGAGAGAACCTCCCCTTCGCAACCCACGGCGAGGCCATTGCCGCCGCCGCCAGCTGGGGCCTTCCCACCAGCGAACACTCGAAGATACTTAACGGCGCAGAGGCCGTTGTGGAATACATAGATTTCTGGGACACCAGGCGCAAGAGCCTCCCCTACGCCACCGACGGAGTGGTGATCAAGGTCAACGACCTGCAGAGGCAGCGCCAGCTGGGCTTCACCGCCAAAAGCCCCCGCTGGGCCACGGCATACAAGTTCAAGCCCGAACAGGCGCTGACCCCGCTGCTAAGCGTAGACTATCAGGTGGGCCGCACCGGCGCCGTCACGCCCGTGGCCAACCTGGAGCCCGTGCCGCTCTCCGGCACCATAGTAAAGCGGGCTTCCCTGCACAATAAAGACCAGATGGACCTGCTGGACATCCACATCGGCGACTGGGTCTATGTAGAGAAGGGCGGAGAAATCATCCCCAAGATCACCGCGGTAGAGCTTGCCAAGCGTCCCGCCGGCGCCCTTAAGCCCCAGTGGCCCGAGGTCTGCCCCGACTGCGGCACCCCGCTGGTCAGGGACACCGACGAAGCCCGCCACTACTGCCCCAACCGCACCGGTTGCCCCACCCAGATCAAGGCGGCCTTCGTACACTTTGTGAGCCGCGACGCTATGGATATCCTGGCGGGCGACGCCACCATAGACCAGCTCTACAATCTGGGCTACATACACGATTTCAACGACCTTTACATACTCACCAAAGAGCAGCTGATGGCGCTGGAAGGCTGGCAGGAAAAATCCTGCGAGAACTTCCTGGGCAGCGTAGAGCGCAGCAAGGGCGTCCCCTACGAGCGTGTCCTCTACGCCCTGGGCATCCGACACGTGGGCAAAACCACCGCCAAGACGCTTGCCAAATCCTTCCCCGGCATAGATGACCTGGCCGTCGCTTCCCAGGAGCAGCTGGCCCAGACAGAGGACATCGGCCCCATAGTGGCCGCTTCCATTGCCGACTGGTTCCGCGAGGAGAGCAACCGGCAGCTGGTAGAGAAGCTGCGCGCCTCCGGCCTCCAGATGCAGGCGGTGGCCCGCGAAAAGCTCTCGAATGCCCTTGAAGGCAAATCCATAGTGGTCTCGGGCGTCTTCTCCATTTCACGAGAAGACCTCAAGGCTATGATAGAGGCCCACGGCGGCACCTGCCCCGGCAGCGTGAGCGGCAAGACCACCTACCTGCTGGCTGGCGACAAGCCGGGCGAGAGCAAAGTCAAGAAGGCGGGCCAGCTGGGCGTTGAGATAATTGACGAAGAGACGTTTTACCAATTAATTGGAAAATGAGCGCCGTGGCAGAGATAAAGGAGTTCATCTCCAAAGTGGTGGAGACGGTCAAGAACCTGATAGAGTTCCTGACCTACGATATGTGGCGCCTCGACTTCTCCAAACCGCAGCGTTTCAGCGAGAAGGTGATCCACCGCATCCAGGTGGCGACCCTCACCGCCTCGCGCTATTTCACCGGCCGGATAGGCCGCGAATCGGTGTTCCTGAGTTTCTATTCCGCTATGTCGCTGGTGCCCCTGGTGGCCATAGTGCTGTTCGTTTCCTGGAGTTTTGGTCTGGACAAGCAGCTGATAGAGATGATACAGCCCTACCTGGGCGACAACAAGCACATTGCCGATATGGTGCTGGGCTGGAGCCTGAATGTTGTGGGCCAGACGCGAAAGGGCCTGTTCGGAATCGTGAGTTTTCTGGCCTTCATCTGGATTGTGATCTGGCTGATGATAAGCATAGAAGACACCTTCAACCACATCTGGTGCGTGAAGCGCAGCCGCAACTTTTTCAAGAGCCTGGGCATCTACCTGCTGATCCTGATCCTGATTCCGTTTTTGCTGCTGATATTCCTCTACGGCGCCGGTTATTACACCTCCGTCATAAGCGAACTTAGCAAATACAAGGTAATCGACTTTTTTGCATCGCGCAGCTACTGGCTGATATTCTACGGCGCCGCGCTGCTGGTGTTCTCGCTGATGTACAAATTCATCCCGCACGTCAAGGTCCGCTTCCGCGACTGCGTGAAGGCGGCCATCTGGACCGCTTTGGCATTTGTATTGCTGCAGTACATCTACCTTGAGACACAGATGATGGTGACCCGTATGAACGGCGTCTACGGCGCATTTGCCGCCATCCCCCTGATGATGATATGGCTCAACTACAGTTGGCAGATAATACTTTTCGGCGTGTACCTGACATATTCATACGAACACGTAGACGATTTTGACCCGGAAAAGGACGAGCTCTTCAACCGGCATCGGGAACGCCGCCAGAAACGTATTGACTCTCGCCGCAAGGCCGTATCGGAACGTAAAGTAAAAGAAAAGGACAAACAATGAGCAGCAGCACCTTTACAGCAGAAGACGACCTGATAATCAGGCGGGAGTTCGAGGCCCTGCGTCTGGCGGCCCTGAAGCGGTGCGCCGACCAGGAGCAGTACGACCTGGTGCTCAAGGCGTTTGAGTTTGCCAACGAGGCCCACCGCAACGTGCGTCGCCGCAGCGGCGAGCCCTATATACTCCACCCCATTGCCGTGGCCAAGATTGTGGTGCAGGAGATAGGCCTTGGGTGCAAGTCCATCTGCGCCGCCCTGCTGCACGATGTGGTAGAGGACACCCAGTATACCGCCGACGACATCCGCCA
Source organism: Bacteroidales bacterium (assembly GCA_016290415.1). Taxonomy (GTDB): domain Bacteria; phylum Bacteroidota; class Bacteroidia; order Bacteroidales; family UBA932; genus Equibacterium. The sequence goes on along the minus strand of JAEETP010000056.1, from coordinate 4,944 downwards.
GGTATTCGGAGAGAAAATCGCCTCGCTGGTAGAGGGCCTCACCAAAATCAAGACCGCACTGGACAACGACAGCCTGAAGGACAAGCCCACCCGCAGCCTCCAGGCAGAGAATTTCAAGAGGATTCTGCTCACCCTGAACGACGATGCCCGCATAGTGCTCATAAAGCTGGCCGACCGCCTGCACAACGTGCGCACCATACAGTATATGCCCGAATACAAACGGGAAAAGATTCTGAGCGAGACAATGTACATCTTTATCCCGCTGGCCCACAGGCTGGGTCTTTACAACATCAAGAGCGAGATGGAAGATGTGTGGATGCAGTACAACGAATCTGAGGAATACAAGCGCATAGAGGGCGAGCTGCAGCAAATGATGGCCACCAAGGGGGGCGCCATAGAGAATTTCGTGGGCGAGGTAGAGCAGATTATTGAAAACAGCGGCATCCGCGCCCGCATCATAAAGCGCCTCAAGAGCCCCTACTCCATCTGGCGCAAGATGCAGACCAAGAACATCCCCTTTGAACAGATATTCGACATATATGCGGTGCGCATTGTGTTCGAGCCCCGCGGCGACTTCTCTGAGCGCGAGCAGTGCTGGCACCTGTTCTCGCAGATCACCGGCCGCTACCACTACAACCCCAACCGGGTGCGAGACTGGGTCAGCGAGCCCAAGGTGAACGGCTACGAATCGCTGCACGTGACGGTGATGTACCAGGGAATGTGGATCGAGGTCCAGATCCGTTCTGAACGGATGAACTCCATTGCAGAGCGCGGCGTTGCCGCCCACTGGAGCTACAAGCAGGGCGAGATTGTGGGAGAGGGCGACTCCAGCATGGACCGCTGGCTCAAATACGTGCAGGATATCCTCGAGAATCCCGACGCCAACGCCCTCCAGTTCCTGGACGACGTCCATCAGGAGCTGCTCACCAGCGAAATCTATGTCTTCACCCCCACCGGCGAGTCGCGCCGCCTTCCCAAAGGCTCCACCGCGCTGGACTTCGCATTCAACGTCCACAGCCAGATAGGCTGCCACGCCATTGCCGCCAAGGTCAATATGAAACTGGTGACCCTGTCCACCGTGCTGCGCGGCGGCGACCAGGTAGAAATCATCACCTCCGAATCGGCCAAGGTGAAGCGCGAGTGGCTGGAGTTTCTCAAGACCTCGTCGGCCCGCAGCGCCGTGATAGAGGCCCTGAAGGATATGAGCAAGGACAATGTCTCCCGCGGTATGAAGATGCTGCGCGAAGAGCTGGCCAAGCGCAACATACAGATGCAGACCCGTGTGATACGCAAGCTGGTGGACTCCTACAAGATTACCGGCGGCAAGGAAGACCTCTACAACAAGATAGGCATCGGCCTCATAGATCTCTCCGACCTGGACACCGTGCTCAAGACCAACGCCCCGCAACGCAACGTGCAGATGTGGGGGTTCAAGCTGCTGGAAAGCAACTCCGGCAAACTTAAAGAGCGGCTCAAGGGCAAGGAGGTCGCCTTCCACACCTCCGGCTGCTGCCACCCCATCCCCGGCGACAATGTGGGCGGCGTGATTGGCGACGACGACGTGGTCACAATCCACAAGACCAGCTGCCCGGTGTACACCAACCTGGCCGCCACCGAAGGCAACCGGATAGTGGGTGTGCGTTGGAGCAAGCACTTTATGATGTCCTACCTGGCCCGCATCTCGCTCACCGGAATTGACCGTATGGGCATCCTGCACGAAATCACCAACCAGCTTAGCAACAAGCTGGGCATAAACCTGCGTAAAATCTCCATTGAGGCGCACGACGAAATATTTGAGGGATACATTGACCTCTACGTTCACGACCGCGCCGACATAGACAATATAATTGAATCCTTTGCCAAGATAAACGGCATAGAAAAAGTATCCAGGGTAGATATAGAATAGATGAACAGAAATACGCTAATAATGGCTCTGATGATAGTGGCGACGGCCCTCTGCTGCGCCCTGTCCCACTCCTGCGCCAACACCAAGGCATCCCCCACCGGCGGCCCCAAAGACACCATCCCGCCCGTGATAGTGGGGGTCAAACCCGTATGGGGAGACACTATGTTCCCCCTGACAGACGGCAAGGTCAGCGTCAAATTCAACGAATACACCGTGGTCAAGGACCAGGCGGCCATACTTCTCTCCCCACCCCACAAGAAAAAACCCAAGACCAAGGTAAAGGGCAAGGAGATCGTGGTCACCTTCCAGGACACCCTCAAGCCCAACACCACCTATACCATAGACTTTGGCCAGGGACTGGCCGACAACAACGAGGGCAACATCGCCCCCAAGTTTGTGTATGCCTTCTCCACCGGCGACACCCTGGACTCTATGTACATCTGCGGCACCGTGGTAGACGCCGAGAACCTGACGCCCGTGAAAAAGGCCATCGTGTCGCTCTACAGCCAGCGCCGCGACTCATCGGTGATGCTGGACCTGCCCGACGCGATAGGCCGCACCGACGACTGGGGCTTTTTCTCTATCCGCAATATCAAGGCCCAGCCCTACTGGATATTCGCCTGCACCGACGAAAGCAACGACTATCTCTACCAGATTGGCGAAGAGAAAATCGGCTTCAGGGATACCACCATCACCCCTATGACAGTGATGCGCGACTCCATATACGAGCTTTTGAGCTTCAATATGAAAGACACTCTGGAATGCCTCGCCCGCCAGGGTCAGGTAGAGCTGGCGGTGTTCAAGGAGTTCCAGAGCAAGCAGTACATCAAAGACAAGGGGCGTAAAAACGACCGCCAGGGCTATGTCACCTTCAGCGCACCCAAGGTAGAGCTCAGTTCTTTCCAAATCCTGGGCGTAGACTCTTCGGAGATCATAATGCAGTACTCTCCCCAGCGCGACAGCTTTGACTTCTGGCTCACCAGCAAATATCCGCCGGAGGACAGTCTGTTTATGACCGTTTCCTATATGAAGACCGACTCCACCGGCAAACTGGCCCTTACCACAGAAAACATCTCCGCCGCCATCAGCAAGGAGATGGCCGCCAAGGCCAAGACCGACGAGGCCAAAAAGACCGCCGAGGCCGACACCCTCACCGACCTCAAGATCAACCTCACCGAGGCCAATGTAGAGCAGGACGGCATCAGCCTGGAATTCACTGTGCCCATTGTGGAGATGACGCTGGATTCGATAGTGCTGCTCACCACCAACACCCGCAACCAGACCGACACCACGCAGATAACCTTTGTGCAGGACACCACCAGCATCCTGCGCTATCTGCTGCAGAATACAGAAGAATACAAGCCGGGCTACAAATATGAGCTCATAATCCCCGAAGCGACCTTCTGGGATGTATATCACCGCAAGAACAAGGCCGCCAAGAAAGAATTCCAGCTCCCCAATACAGAGAACCTGAACACCCTCACCGTGAACCTGTCCGGCACCAACGGAAAGCGTTTCCTGATAGAGCTCACCGACGACGGCTGCAAGAAGGTGTTCCGCAAATACGAGGTCCTGAAGGACGGCATCTACTACTTTCCCTACATCCAGGACGGCAAATACTCCATCCGCCTCACCGAAGACAGCAACAACAACGGCCTGTTTGACACCGGCGACCTGCTCAAGTGGAAGCAGGCAGAGCGTATGAAACTCTACAAGCTGCCCGACGGCACCACCAAGATAGAGATCAAGGAGCAGATGGAACTCATCCAGGACATTGACCTGACAACACTGTTTGACTGATGAAAAGAGCGATACTTACCATAGTGCTTATCACCGCCCTGGGCATCGCTGCCAGGGCGCAGGACGACGGCAAGCCGGGCGCCGTGCAGGACACGGTGTTCACCATTCCCGACTATAACGCCGAACTCCCCACCGGAGAGGATGTCCTCCGCCAGGACGTCAGCCTTAAGCCGGTGAAAAAATTCCACAGCACCCATATGATAGGCGTGCGCTACGGCGTGAATCTGGCCAGCGCCAAGTTCAGCCCCGACGTGCTCCCGGGCAACGTCCTTTGCCTGCACAACTACGGCATAGTATACACCTACTACAACGACCTGTGGGATATGATGGACAACTTCGGCACCCAGGCCATCGTGCGCCTGAACCGCGAAGGCTTCACCGCAGAATATATCCCCGATATGAAATATACCGTGGCCGAGGTGGACCTTATGGCCAATTTCAGAGCCAATCTCAAGCCCTTCCGCCTGTTCATAGATGCCGGCCCGTATGCCGGATACCGCATATGGAACAGCCGCGAAGACAGCGTCTGGAACAACGACGACAACCGCTTTGACTACGGCCTGATTTTCGGCGGCGGCGCCGGCATTATGTTCGGCCCGTTTGAATTCCACCTGGCGGTGGACTACAAGTGGGGCCTGAGCAGCTACTTCCACACCTACTACTACAGCGACGAATACTGGTTCTTTGCATATCCCCGCATATTTATGTTCAGCGGAACCCTCTATTATAAGTTCTGATGAAATACATTTCCTGCAACATAGGCGGCGTAGTCATAGGCCACGGCCATCCCATTGCCGTGCAGTCTATGTGCGACACCGACACCCTTGACATAGAAGCCAGCGTGGCCCAGTGCCGCGCCCTGGCCGCCGCGGGCTGCGACATTGTCCGCCTCACCACACAGGGCCTGAAACAGGTAGAGGCGCTGGCCGCCATCAAGGCCCGCCTCCGCGCAGAAGGCATCTCCACTCCCCTGGTGGCCGACATCCACTTCAATGCCGATGCAGCCCTGGCCGCCGCCACCGTGGCAGAGAAGGTCCGCATAAATCCCGGCAACTTCTCCAAGGACCACGCAGTGGCTATGGCCAAGTTTGCCGAATTGCTGGAGATCTGCCGCCAAAGGGGCACCGCCATCCGCATAGGGCTCAACCACGGCTCGCTGGGCGAGCGGATTACCTCGCAATACGGCGACACCCCGCTAGGGATGGTCCGCGCCGTGATGGAATGGCTGCAGGTGTGCG
>JAEETP010000150.1 GCA_016290415.1 Bacteroidales bacterium | reverse complement strand
GGTTATTCCATAATCGCAAATATCAACAAGACCTTGTTTGAGTTGGAACGTCGCAGGGACGTCGTGCCCGACGAGTTGGAATACAATCTGATAAAAGGCGAACTGCTGGCGGCACGTGCATACGTCCATTTTGACCTTATGCGTATGTTCGGCCTGGACAGTTGGGTCGGCGAGAATGCCGATAAGGTTACAGTGCCTTACGTGACGCAGTACAGCAGCGAACCGACCCCCCAGAAAACTTATGCCCAGACGGCAGAACTGCTGGTGGAAGACATCACCGAGGCTTTGGAATGCCTCAAGGATGACCCGGTACGCGGGGCGGTCCGCAACGACTTTGAGTCGACTATCAATGCCGACGGTTTCTGGAACGACCGCGCCAAACGGCTCAATTACTATGCCGTGGAGGCGCTTCTTGCGCGGGTGCATCTCTGGCGGCGGGACTATGTTAGCGCGGGGCAGATGGCAGCAGATGTGGCCGCCAACGCCCTTGACAAAGGCCTGGTGAAATGGATAGACGTGAGTGCATTCCAGCAGCAGACAGAATATGACTATCGTGACTGGACCTTCTCTTGCGAACACCTGTTCTCCCTTGAAATAACAAACCTGTACAGCAATCTTGCCGTCTATCACTTTCCATCTCTGGTTTCTGATGCTGTGCTGGTAAGTGAAGGTGTTGTTCAGGAGTTGTTCAGGGATTTCTCACTCTACGGTAGTGATGCCGACTTCCTGCACGAAGATGTCCGCGGACCCGCCGGCCTGCTGAAATACACCACCAGCGGATATCAGATGTACAAGTTCTACAGTTCAAACGGCTATCTGGAGGCGCTGCGAGGGCGGATGCCTATGATAAGGTTGCCCGAGATGTATCTGATTCAGGCCGAGGCTGCACTGCACGCTTTTGATTATGAAGGCGCCTTGGCTTTCGTAGACCAAGTGCGGCATCACAGGGGTGTTTCGACCCCCATTGCAGAGGTGATGCCAATTATTCTGCCGGAGCAGTCATATTTTGGCCGTGACCAGCAAATAGCGTCTGTAATATTCCGTGAGTACCTGACTGAGCTTTTGGGCGAGGGGCAGTTTTTATATGCAGTGAAACGATTTTACGGAGAATATGGCAGTTCTTTATTCTCAATGAACGCTAATGTGATAAACTTCAGCGCCAAGATAGGTGCATCTACTGTTAGTATAATGTATCCCTATCCGGTAGCAGAGACCACATACGGCAGGGTTCAGGAACAATAATACGGGAGGTTCTGTTATGAAGAAATACTTAAATATTGCAATCGTGGCCTTGACTGTCCTGTGCCTGACTTCTTGCGAGAAGGATGATATAAAGACCTTCAGGCCTGAAGACAGTGCGGTGGTATTCATCGGCCGCACCAATACGTACTCTTTCAAGGGTATGACTGAAGACTTCAGGGACATTGATGTGGCGGTGAACCTTGTGGGATATTGTGCCGACTACGACAGGGAGTTTGCGGTTGAGGCGATAGATTCCACTGCCGTTCTGGGGAGGGACTTCACCATCCTCTCTTCTGTTATCAAGGCAGGTGCGGTGAGGGGTTTTGTCAAATTGAGGGTGAATCACCTCCCTCAGGGGGTGGAGCGTCAGGATATGAAGCTCAAGATTGTCCCCAACGAGTATTTCAGGGCCGGACCGCCCAAATATTCCGTAGCTGACATCGCCTGGTCAGAAGAATATACCCGTCCCCAGCCCGACGTATGGCGCGGGTGGTATCTCTATTTCTGCCACGGCTACAGCAAGGAGCTGCACCGCCTCATGGTCAGTTATTTTGGCGAAGAGATAGAGACCTTCGTGGACAGGCAGACCCCAGCCAAAGAGAATCCTGCGCTGACCTACAAATTGCCCACCTGGTGGTATTCCGCCACACGTGAATTCCGCGAATGGGTCAGGAAGACTGATGCCGCCAACCCTTCCAATCCCCTGCGTCACAGCGACGATTATGAATCGTATCGTAATTATTCCACTGCCCGCGGTGAAGGAGAAAAACCGGATATTATCCCAACCATCTACGAAACATTGAATGTGCTGTAACATAATGAAAAGAATATTAATCATATTGCTGTTCCCGCTGCTGGTGGTCTCGTGCTTTGCCGACCTTAGCACAGAGGCCGACCACGTGATACCGGATATTGTGATAGAGGGGGTCGATTCCACTATGTACGTGCTATACGGGCAGGATATCCATATAGAGGCTACGGTCTCACAAGAAGGGCGCACGATGTCCGACTTTAAGTGCAAGTGGTCCATTGACCTTAAAGCAAACCAGTCGGAAGACCGTATAGAATTGGGCGAGGGTACCGTTCTGGATTATAAGGTTTCCAACAGGCCTGCCAGCGAACCGTATATCATCCGCCTGGACGTGACAGACCTCACCACCGGCCTTAAGAAGATAGCTCC
>JAEETP010000055.1 GCA_016290415.1 Bacteroidales bacterium | reverse complement strand
TGCGGTCTATGTCCAGCGTCTGAACCTTGCCGTCTTTGCTGATAACCTTAAGCGAGCAGGCGGGATCGTCGTAGATGCGGATGATGCCCTCGGTGCCGTAGACTATGGTGCTGTTGTCTTCCTGTCCGTAGAAGGTCCAGCTGGCGGTCATAGTGCCCACGGCGCCGCCTGCCATCTCAAAGATGCATATCGCATTGTCGTCCACGCCAATGGGGCTGCCGTCGGCGTATTTCTTGTCGATTGTAGAGATGCGGGCGGTGACGGCGGTGATGGTGTCGTCAAGAATGTACTGAATCAGGTCTGTCTTGTGGATGCCCAGATCGGCCAGCACACCCATCACGGCGGCTTTCTTGTCGAAGAACCAGGTGCCGGGGCCGGGGGTGATGCTCCAGGTCTCGGGGCCGGAGTGGCCAAAGGTGGTGCGGAAAGAGACCACCTTGCCTATTGCGCCCTGCTTTATAAGTTTGCGCGCTTCGGAGTGCGCCAGGGCAAAGCGCTGGTTCTGGCCTATCATCAAAAAGCGGCCATACTGCCGGGCGGCGGCCACCATACGCTCGCAGTCTTCTATGTTGGTGGCCATAGGCTTTTCGCACAGCACGTGCTTGCCCGCCTTGAGGGCGGCGATGGTGACATCGGCGTGCATATTATTGGCCACACACACGCTCACGGCATCGATATCGGGGCATTCCAGCAAATCTTCTACAGTATCGAAGACTTTGCCGCCGTAGCGATCTGCCATTTGCCGGGCGCGCTCCGGCGCCAGGTCAAAATATCCCACCAGACGGGCGTTTGGGTTGTCAAAATATTCGGGTATATGCCTCACCTGCGAGATTTTTCCGCAGCCGATAATGCCGATGCCTTTCATCTGTTTTTGATTAGGTTAAAGGTTTGTGACCATAAATTTACGAAAAAATTCTTACCTTGGCAGTATGAAAAGAATTCTTTTGATTTTGGCGGTGGCGGTTATGACCTCCTCCTGCGGCATTCTGGCGAATGTCGATCCCAATCTTGCCCTCTCCGGAGCATCCAAGGCTATACAGGCGCTCACCATATCTGACGAGCAGATTCAGGCGTACGTGCGCCAGTCTGTGATTCAGATGGATGCGCAAAACAAGGTGAGCCCGGCCACCAGCAGCTACAGCAAGCGGCTGGCCAACCTGACCCGCGGTCTTACCGATGTGGACGGTCTCCCGCTCAACTTCAAGGTATATGAAACCAAGCAGGTAAATGCCTTTGCCTGCGCCGATGGCAGCGTGAGGGTCTACAGCGGTCTTATGGACCTGCTCAGCGACGATGAGGTGCTGGGCGTGATAGGCCACGAAATAGGCCACGTGGCGCTAAAGCATTCCAAGAAAGAGATGCAGAACGCATATCTTACCAGTGCCGCCCTGGACGGACTGGGCTCTATGAGCACAGCCCTCGCCTCTCTTTCCCAGTCTCAGTTAAGAGCGTTTGGCGAAGCCGCTCTGAATGCCAGATATTCCAAGAAACAGGAGCTTCAGGCCGATGATTATGGCTACGAATTCCTGAAAGCAAAGGGCAAGAACCCCATTGCTATGATCAAGAGCTTCCAGAAGATGCTGGCGCTTAAGAATTCGCAATCCTCAGCCACCAGCAGTTCTATGAATCAGCTGCTCTCTTCGCATCCTGACCTGGAGACCAGAATCAACAGGATAGCCGAGAAGGCAATCGCCGACGGCTTCGTAAAGGTAAAACAGTAATTATTCAGCGGGGCTGAAATCTTCTTTACCCACGCCGCACAAGGGGCAAACCCAGTCTGCAGGGAGGTCTTCGAAAGCGGTGCCGGGAGCGATGCCATTGTCGGGATCGCCGGCTGCGGGGTCATATTCATACCCGCAAACATTACAAGTGTACTTTTTCATTTGATATAGGATTTATTGGAGTTTGCTGACAAATGCCTTGCCATATTCTTCGCAGGCGGCCAGGGCGGCGGCATCGGGATTCCACTGGGCGCGGATACCTTCGTCCACAATATTGAAGCCCGCTGAGGCAAGATGCTCGGACAGGAGTTTGACACCCTCGCCGCTCCAGCCGTAGCAACCAAATGCGGCAGCAGATTTCTTCTTGAGTTTCAGGCCCTTGACCATCTCCAGCAGACCGGCCACGGCATAGGAGTAGCCGTTGTTGATGGTGGGGGAGCCCAGCAGCAGCGCTTTGGAGTGGAATATCTCGGTCAGGATGTTGTTCTTGTCAAATTTTGCGGCGTTGAACAGCTTGACCGTGACGGCGCCGTCGGCCGCCTCTATGCCGCGGGCGATGGCCTCCGCCATTGCGCGGGTGCCGTTCCACATAGTGTCATAGACTATGGTTATCTGGTTTTCTGCGTAGGCATCGGCCCAGAGCAGATACTGCTGCACGATGGAAGCCGGGTCGCGGCGCCAAATCACGCCGTGGCTGGGGCAGATCATTGCCAGCGGCAGGTTCATTGCCAGAATCTCCTTGACCTTGCGGGTAACCATAGGGCAGAAGGGGGCCAGGATGTTGGCGAAGTATTTCTCTGCCTCGCGCATCATCTCGGCCTGGGGCACCTCGTCGTTGAAGAGGCTCTCGCTGGCATAGTGCTGGCCAAAACCGTCGTTTGAAAACAGCACGCCGCCGCAGCCGTTGTAGTAGCTGAACATAGTGTCGGGCCAGTGGAGCATAGGCGCCTCTATGAAGGTGAGGCTCTCGCCGCCGCCCAGATCCAGCTTGTCGCCGGTCTTGACATTTACATAATTCCAATCCTGGTGATAGTGGCCGCGCAGGATGGCTTCGCCCTTGGCGGTGCAGTATACGGGGGTGCCGGGGATTTCCCTAAGCAGCTCTCGCAAGGCGCCCGAGTGGTCGGTCTCGTTGTGCTGCATCACTATCGCATCTATCTTGTCCAGAGGGATTTCTTCTTTGAGCCGCGCCACAAACTCTTTGTCGTAAGGACCCCACACGGTGTCCAGCAACACGGTCTTGGAGGCGCCGCGGATTAGGTATGCATTGTAACTGGAACCGCGGCGGGTAGAAAGCTCGTTGCCGTGGAACATCTTGAGCTCCCAGTCGACCTTGCCGACCCAGGAAATATTGTCTGTTATTTTCTTTGCCATACCACAAAGTTAATGAAAGTTTTTTACTAAATTTGAAGTCTACCTCTGAATAATCAAGATCAATAAATAGAGTATGAAAACATTTAAAATTTTATCGTTCGTGGCCGGCATCCTGGCACTCACCGCATTAGCTTCCTGCGCGGAGAAAGTGGAGGACCCGTTCATCCAGATTGAGGGTCAAAAGGCATTCAATCTACAAAAAGAAGGGACCAGTGTTCAGGTCAAAGTCCTTTCAAACCGTGACTGGAAAGCACGTATCGCAGGTGATGCTGATTGGATTGTGGTGGAACCCGCTACTGGCAAGGCGTCTTCCAATGCAACGGATGTTACAATCACGGTTCTTGCAAATAACAAGACTAACCGTGATGCCGTAATCGAATTCTATACAGGTACTGCTTTTGATGTGGTCGAAATTACGCAGGAGGGTCCCGCCGGTGATGCAACGCCCAAGCCTTCGGGAAAAGGGACGTTAGAGTCCCCGTATAATGTAGCAGCCGCTCTTCAGGTAGCATCCGGCCTCAGTTGGACATCCAACGACAATTGTGAAAAGGCCGGTCCTTACTACGTAAAAGGCAAGATCTCCAGAATTGGAAAGGATAAGAGCACAAGCGCAGATTTGACCTATGCTCAGAGCGGCAACTTCAGTAATGCTACATTCTACATCTCCGATGACGGCTCTACAAACGACGAGTTCTATTGTTACAGATTGTCTTATCTTGGCAACAAGAAGTTCACTTCGGGCCAAACTGATATTGAAGTCGGAGACGAAGTTGTTATCTATGCCGAATTGATGAACTACTCAAACAATACTCCGGAGAACTCGGGCGGTTATCTGTACTCTCTCAATGGCGAAACCAGCGGAGGCACCACTCCGGAGGTGCCTGCCGGCAATCCGGAAGGCGACGGATCAGAAGCATCTCCGTACAACGTGGCTGCAGCTCTGCAGGCAACAGCAAACCTCAGTTGGACATCTAACGATAGTTATCAAAAAGTTGGCCCGTACTACGTCAAGGGAAAGATTTCCCAAATAGGTAAGGATAAGGATACTGGCGCAGACTTGACTTATACCCAGAGCGGAACATTCAGTAATGCAACGTTCTATATTTCTGATGATGGATCGACTAGTAACGAATTCTATTGCTACAGATTGTCATATCTTGGCAACCAGACGTTCTCTTCAGGAATGACCGATATCAAGGTAGGAGATGAAGTGGTAATATATGCTGAATTGATGAACTACCGCGGCAATACTCCCGAGACTGTCAACAAGAGCGGTTATCTGTTTTCGCTCAACGGTGATACTGGCAGCATCACTCCCGTAGAGACCGTTACCGGCACTGTTGCAGAGACGATTGCTGCGGCAGATAACAGCGGTGTAGTTATTCCAGAGGCAACAATTATGGCGAAGTCCAAGGCAGGAATCGTCGTTGCCGACGCAACCGGCTCCGTATATCTATTCTTCAACAGTAAGAACGGAGAAACCGTGCCTGACGTCGCAGTTGGAGACAATGTAAAGGTAGAAGCCACAAAGAGTACATATGGCGGTATTCCGGAATTCACAAAACCCACCGTTACAAAACTGTCGGGCGGAACCGCCGTGTATCCCGAACCCAGGGATTTGAATCCCGTCGCTGCCAGCTATGAGTCTGCGGTTACGGAGTTCGTGACATTGACGGGAACACTCAAGATTTCCGGCAACTTTGTCAATATAGAAATCAATGGGGTCGACCCTGCTTCCAGACAGGGCTCCGTGTCCCAGCCTCTCGATTCTTTCGGCGTTAATTCCTTCGATGGCAAGCAAGTTACTGTAACCGGCTATTTCACCGGTATTACCACAAGCAAGGATGTCAAGTACATCAATATTGTCATAACCGACATTGCTCTTGCAGACCCTAACGCAAAATATTGCAATGTCACCCCGGCGACCATAAGCGCAAAGGCTGACGCCACTTCTGCAACGTTCACCATCTCTGCAAATGCCGCTTGGACCGTTACCAGCGACAACGAGGCATTCGTTGTGTCACCCGCTTCCGGCGATGCTGATGCTACCGTAACAGTTACCTTCTCTGCAAACGAAGGCGACTCACCCCGCGTTGCCAACCTTACAGTCGTATGCGCTGACGCGAATGTTGAAACCGTAGTTGTTCTAACTCAGTCAAAACCCTCCAGTGGTGAGAAGCTCACTATTGAGATAGACTTTAATACAGAGATAGCGGCGCTGCCTCAGTCCAAAGACAACGGCATCACAGATGCCACCGTCACTCTTGAGGGCTATGAGTTCAAATTGCACGCAGAGGGTAAGACTGACGGTAAAGATAACGTATGCTACCAGGCTAAGTCGGGTGGAAAACTCTGCTTGTTGATAGGCCGGCAATACGCATATCTCCAACTGCCTGCAATAGAAGGGAAAGCTCTTGCCAAGATAGAATTTCTTACCGGAGCAGGAGCTTCCAACAGCGTCGTCGTGGATGTGGCGAAGGCTGACGGCTCCCGCTTGAATGTCAATAACACCGCTATGCCACAGGGAACTACCTTTGCATGGGAGATTACAGGCGAGGAAGGAATGGCATACAAACTGCTGGTTGTCTCCAACCATAACGCCCAGTTCCAGAACCTTACTCTCACCTACGAATAGCAGATGAACACCTCCCGATATCTTTTCAGGTTGCTTGCGGTGGCCATTGTGGCCATCGCGGTGATAGCCTGTGGTCAGAAGGAGGGTCCAGCGTTTAGCCTGAGTGTTAAATATCCCTTTATCGACGGAACACAGGGCTCACAGTTCTTAAGCGTAAATACGTTGTCCAGCCAGATATGGACTCTTACCCTCAGCGATGGCAGCGGCGGTACCCCCGACTGGATTACCATAAACCCCGCAACCGGAACCGGTAGTAAGTCTTCTGTCAGCGTATATTGGGAAAGGAACGATACCGGCAACGCGCGTACGGCGGTAATAACGGGTGCTTGCGGAGACCAAACAGCCTCTATCTCCATTACGCAAGATCCATACGGACCTCACAGGGATAATGTCCCTGGCTGGCTGGAACTTCCCGCAACGAACGATCCATCGCTTTATTTCATAACTCACGACAGTTCTTTCAACAAATGTGGCCGCAATTACTCTTACTACTGGGATGTGAATGCGCTGGTGGCCCGATGGGTGGCATATCCGCTGAACAGCAAGTTGATGGGTAGTGGTAGCCGCACAGAAGCATGGGCTCTCGACCCAAAGCTACCGAGTGACCTACAACCCAAACTATCTGAAGGAGGATATCGTGGCGCTTATCATACAGGAAACAGCGACGGAGGTTCCTCTTATTATGATCGCGGACACCAGTGTCCGTCTGCCGATCGCCTTAACTATTCCGACAATGTCCAGACCTTCTACGGCACCAATATGACGCCTCAGGATCCCGACTTGAACGGAAAAATATGGGCTTCGCTTGAGCAGTATGTCCGTGACAAGTCCAGAGTCTTTGATACGTTATACGTGGTTACCGGGTGTGTTGTGGAGGGGAGCACTTCTTTCGCCTTCGACAACGAAGGTAAGAAGGTTACCGCTCCCGTTGGCTACTACAAGGCGCTGTTGGGTTATCAGAAGAGTCGTGCGGTTGGCATTACCGCCCAGACCTACGGGTATACCGGCGTGGCTTTTTATTTAGAGAACAGGCCCTACAGAGACAATAACTACAAAGCATACGCAATGACTATAGACGAGCTGGAAGCGAAAACCGGCGTGGATTTCTTCGTGAATCTCGCCGCTGTGATTGGAAGGGACCTGGCAGACAAGGTAGAGAAAACAAAAGATACTTTTTGGAATAATTAGCCATGAAAAGAATAGCAATGATAGCAGCGATGCTGCTGCTGACAATAGGCGCATTTGCCCAGAGCAGGACATACGTCATAGGGTTCTACAACCTGGAGAACCTCTTTGACATATACGACGATCCCGCCAAGAACGACAACGAGTTCCTCCCCGACGGAGCCAACGCCTGGACCCAGGCCAAGTATGAGAAGAAGCTCGCCAATATGGCCAAGGTGATCCGCGCAATGGCGGAGACCAACGGCCGTTACCATACGATACTGGGCGTAAGCGAGATAGAAAACCGTTTGGTGCTTGAGGACCTGGTGGCGCAGCCCGCCATCGCCGACGCCAACTATCAGATTGTGCACTACGACGGTCCTGACCGCCGCGGCGTGGATGTGGCGCTGCTCTACAATCCCAAGCAGTTCACATTCCTCGATTCCGAGTCGATTCCCTTCACCTTCGAGGGGAGCGAGATCGACTTCAGCGACATCGACAAGGATTACTTCCGCACCCGCGACATCCTCATGGTGCACGGCACCATTGCCGGCGAGCATTTCGCCTTCTACGTGATGCACCTCCCGTCGCGTGTGGGCGGCAAGGGCGGCAACCTCCGCAGCCGCGGCGCCGAAATCGCCTACCGCCACAGCCTAACGATGATGGAGAAATATCCCGGCATCAAGATAGTGGCCATGGGCGATATGAACGACGACCCGTTTGACGAGAGCATGGCGGTGTATTATCACGGCCGCGAAACTCTGGAGGAGGTCGGCCCCGAGGATTACTTCAATCCCTTCCTGAGGATGATCAAGGACGGCCTCGGCTCGCTCTGCTATCAGGGTCAGTGGAGCATCTACGACCAGATTCTGGTCAACAGCAACCTTGCGCTGGCTCCCCAGGGCGGCCTCAAGCTGATGCCCATCAACAAGGGCTATTACGGCCGTGTATACAAGAAACGCTTCATGATGACCAAGAGCGGCCAGTACAAGGGCTATCCCTTGCGCACCTTCTCCAACGGCGGCTTCATAAGCGGCTACAGCGACCATTTCCCCACCTACATCGTAATTAGTAAAGATGAATAATATGATAAAGAGACTTGCATTTTCCCTGGCGCTTCTGCTCCTTTCAGCTGCTATGTGGGCCCAGTTCCCGACGGGCGGAGTTAAGGGCGTGGTAGTTAACCGCGCTGGGCGCGTGCCGGTTCCGGGTGCTGCAATCACCCTGAGCCAGGGCGAGACCATCATGGCGACCTGCACTACCGACGCTAACGGCGCCTTTCTTATTGAAGGCCTAGCCGACGGCGTCTACGCTATGACCGTGGTTGCCGACGGCTTCACCCCCGCCGACGTGAATGTCACCGTGGACAAGGGGTTCGTGAAGGATATGATGTTCCTTTCGCTGATTCCGGAACAGGTGGTCTCCGAACTCGACGACTCCAGTTTCGTGGAGTTTGACATGGACGATTCCGGCTTCACCGACAACCCCACCATCATGTACAGTACCACCGACGTCTTTACCAACGTCGCCGGTTACGGCTTCAGCCCCATCCGCTTCAAGAACCGCGGTTACGAGAGCGAGAGCCAGGACGTATATCTGGCGGGCGTGAAGATGAACGACGCCGTTACCGGATATTCTCCCTTCAGCCTGTGGAGCGGTCTCAACGAGGCGATGCGCAGCAAGGAGAGCACCATCGGCATGGAGTCGGCCGACTATGGCCTGGGCCACTTCAACGGTATGACCAACATCCTGG
Organism: Bacteroidales bacterium; assembly: GCA_016290415.1. GTDB lineage: Bacteria > Bacteroidota > Bacteroidia > Bacteroidales > UBA932 > Equibacterium. The sequence goes on along the minus strand of JAEETP010000055.1, from coordinate 3,744 downwards.
GTACTCCGTCGGCGGTCCGTCCCGGCTGGCGTTTCAGCGTGCTCACCAATAGCGCGTTCTACCGTCTCCGCCTGATGGCCACCTACGCCTCCGGCTTGCTGGACAACGGCATCTCCTACGCCGTCAACGTATCGGCCCGCCTGGGCGGCAACGACTGGATAGAAGGTGTGTACTACAAGAACATATCGTACTATGCCGGCATAGAGAAAAAGTTTGACGACGATAGCCGTCTGGCGCTGTTCTCATTTGCCAACACCGGTCAGCGCGGTGCCCAGAACGCATCGACCCAGGAGGTCTACAACCTGATGGGCGACAATATGTACAACAGTAACTGGGGCTACCAGAACGGCTTGGTGCGCAACGCCCGCGTCCGCAAGACATTCGAGCCGGTGACGGTGCTCAAGTATTCTGCCTCGCCCTCCGACAAGCTGGATCTGTCGGCAACCCTGCTCTACCGCTGCGGATACAACGGCTACACCGCCCTCGACTGGTACGACGCTCCCGATCCGCGTCCCGACTACTACCGCAACCTGCCCAGTTACTACTATATGGACGACGACGATTACAACCGTCTGAACGAGGGCAAGTACAATTGGGCTACCGAGTCGTGGACCGACCATTCCAAAGATTATGCAGGATATCAACACATAAACTGGGACCGTCTCTACAACGTGAACTACAGTCAGGTGGACGGCCGCAGCAAGTATGCGCAGGAGCAGCGTCACGTGGACCAGCGCGACCTGAACCTGGCTTTGTCGGCATCCTGGTACGCAACCGATGAATTCATCCTGAACGGCGGATTTGAGGGCAAGATCAACCGCACGGAAAATTACAAGAAGATTGCCGACCTGCTGGGCGGCAAGTACTACGTGAATATCGACCAGTTTGCTGAGCGCGATTTTGCCAGCAATGAGGCGCTGATCCAGAACGACCTGGATTATTTCCTTACCCACGGCGAAGCCGAGGAGGTGACCAAGGGCGGCAAGTACGGATATGACTATTACGCCCACATCCGCAAGGCACGCCTCTGGGCCAACGGCATCTACACCAACGGCGGTTTTTCCGCATCGTTGGGTGCGACCCTCGGCTATGAGACGTTCTGGAGGGAAGGCCTTATGCGCAAAGGTCTCTTTGCGGGCGTTGACGATGCCGGCAATGAGATAAGCTATCAGGGCAGGACCCTTACCACATACGATTCCAAGGGTCGTCTGATTACATCAAAAGGCAAATCCGATGTCTGCAAGTTCCTGACTTATTCGACAAAGCTGCAGCTGGCCTATCTGTTCAACGGCGGCCACCGCATAAGCCTGAATGCCGGCTATTTCAACGATGCGCCTACCTTCAACAAGGCTTTCATATCGCCTCGTACACGCAACTCCATAATTGATGGTCTCACCACCCAGAAGACCGTGTCGGCCGACCTCAACTATCAGTGGAGCGGCAACGGATACAACGTGCGCGTGACTGGTTTCTGGACCAAGATAATGGACCAGACCGACCTAATGAGCGTATATGACGACGTTCAGAAGTCGTTCACCAATTTTGCCCTGACAGGTATCGACCAGCGCCACGCAGGCGTCGAGATTGGTGCAAAAATGCCGCTGTTCGTACAGGGCCTCTCGCTTTCGGGCGTGTTGAGCCTCGGCGAGTATATCTACACCTCCAACCCGCTGATGACCCAGACAATAGACAACAGCAGCGAGGTTATATTTGAAAACGTTGAGGTTCCTTATTGGAAGGAGAGTCCCAGGTATCGCAGGGTGACTTTTAATGGGGAGCAAGTGATTGAATACGACTTGGATGGCGAGCCGGTAAAGGAAGGCTATCAGAAACATCATGTGCCCTCGACACCGTCGCTGGCAAGCGCACTGGCCCTCAACTACCGCACCCGCTCTTACTGGTTCTTTGAGCTTAACGGACAGTATTTCGCCCACTCCTATCTGGATATGAATCCCCTGTACCGCACCGATATGGCAGTGGGCGGCGCCGATGGCCACGCCACTCCCGAGGAGATTGAATATATGGCCACACAGGAGGAATTCGACCCCGCCTTCCTGCTGAATGCAAGCCTCGGCAAGTCGTGGTACATCCAGCGTAAATACAATTTCGGCTTCTCTATGGAGATCAAGAATATCCTGAACAACCGCAATGTCAAAACCGGCGGTTACGAGCAGAGCCGTCTGATTTCCAGCACCGGCAAGGATCGCTACTACGCATTTGACTCCAAGTATTTCTATATGCCCGGCGTCAATTATATGTTGAACCTTTATTTCAGATTCTAACGATATGAAAAAGATATTATCAATATTTGCGCTGGCACTCGCGCTGGTTTCCTGCACCTCCCTGGTAGAGGAATTCCAGCCGGTATTCACATATGAATACGAGGCTCCCGCAGCCTTCGCAGAGGCGAAAATGGAACCGAACATCACCATCGCCGACCTGTGCGCCCTATACAAGACTGAACGTCCGTGGAATATCGACCGGAATCTCATTATTGCCGGAAGGGTGACAACCACCGACAAGCCGGGCAACTTTTACAAGAGTCTCTATATTCAGGACGAAACCGGCGGTATTGAACTCAAGTTAGGAAAGAATGGCCTCTACAACTACTACCAGGAGGGGCAGACGCTGTATGTGCGCTGCCTGGGACTTACGCTTGGTATGTACGGCTATAAGAGCGGCAACTACGGTGGCCAGGGTATGATACAGATTGGATACGAAGATCCGACCGGAACATACGAAACGGCCTATCTGGAATCGACATATCTTATCGATTCCCACATATTTACCGGCCCCAGGGGCGATAAAGTCGTGCCCGAGGTTATAACTGAGGCGCAACTGCCCAAGTCCTATGACACGCAGAAGACCAATCAGTACATCGGCAAGCTGGTGACTCTCAAGGGACTCAAATACGCCAATCAGGTGTTCTGCCTGATTTACATAGATTCCAACAAGGACAAGAAACTCTCCGCCAACCGAATCTTCATCGCCGACCAGACCTGGGGCGTTACCACCTGGGCGATGAGCAAGAAGAAGTTCGAGGAGTATTTCGATTCCGGAGTGTGGGATTCTTGCAACATCGGCAATGCCAACGACTATAACTACGGCACCGTGGGCGAGCCCAAAGACCCAGGCTTTGCAATGAGCAAAGCCGATATCCGCGCCCATTCCGCAGCTTATTCGGTGAGCCAGTACTTTATGATGGGCAATACCGAGATCCAGCTGCGCACCAGTGGCTATTCCAAGTTTGGCGATGCCGAAATCCCTCAGGCGGTGCTTGACGGCGAAGCCACAGTGGACATGACGGGCGTGCTGACTATGTATCAGGGCTCAATCCAGTTCATCGTCAACAGTCTTGACGACATCGTGGTGCACAACTAGTACTGGACGAAATAGAAGTGATCTGAGTCACCGTCAATTGAAAAGTTGACGGTGATTCTTCTTGATGAGCCGGTGGTGTTGGCGGGGAAATTGACCAGCACCGTGTGGTTGCCCACACCGCCTTCGGCAGGGGAGAAGGTCACGCCGGGGGTGTCGCAGGATGCTTTCCAATCGGCATTGGCAGTGACTACAATCTGGGCGCTGCCGCCGGCCTGGTCAATGGTGCCGCTCTCGCCTGACACTGACACGTATGGTTTGTAACCCTGGGTGATATATGCCGTTCTGGTGGCAGAAGAGCTGTTGCTGCGGGAGTAAAATTTGACGGCGACGCAGCCGGTGGTCCAGCTGTCGGTCTGGGGTATG
>JAEETP010000010.1 GCA_016290415.1 Bacteroidales bacterium | reverse complement strand
TCCAGCCCTTCGTCAGGCTGATTGATGACTATTTCTTTCTCACAAAGTCGATATTCTTGAATTCGTCTACGTCGTTGCTGAATATCTTAAAACTGTCAAAGTGAATGACTTTAAGGTCGTCTGAGAGAGTGCCAGTATTGTAGACGGCAGTTTCTTCTGCGCTATTCGTCATATTGAATACCAACCGGGGAAAGTCGTATTCAGGAGCGGACTTGAATTCGGTTCGGAAACCATGGTCGTAGGTCCCCCAAGATTCATTGAAGTGTCCATAACCCCCAACGAACTCGTAACCTCCGTTTTTGAAGTAGAGCCTGAGGGAGCCTGAGATAGACTCTCCGTCCAGGACGTACCCTTTAAGGTCGGCCTCCCAGCCGGTGCCGTTGAGCCAGGCAGAAGACGAAGTGTCAACCTCGCAGCTTGAGAGTGAAAATAGGGCGCAGATAAAGGCGACAAGAATAAGGGTTTGGCGTTTCATAATACTACTGTTTTGCTTTTTGCTGGGCGTTCATCGCAGCGTGGAAGCTGCGGGCATTGTTCATATGCTCGCTGAGGTTGGTGGCAAAGCGGTGCCGACCGTTGAAGCTGGCGTCGGCACAGAAATATAGATAGTTGTGGTGCTGATAGCCAAGCACGGCGTCTATCGCGTTTTTGGGCGGGGTGGTGATGGGCCCCGGCGGCAACCCAGGATGCTTATAAGTATTATAAGGTGAATCCACCTGCAGATGCACGTTCAGAATCCTGCGCAGGGTGGGGTCGTTCACCGCATATTTCACCGTGGGGTCGGCCTGCAGCAGCATCCCCTTCTTCAGGCGGTTGATATAAACACCTGCCACGGTCGGCATCTCCGGCTCGTACTTGGTCTCCTCAATCACGATGGAGGCCAGCGTCACCGCCTGTTCGGGCGTAAGCCCGGCGGCGCGCGCCTTGCCCCGGCGGCTGTCGTTCCAGAAAGCGTCGTATTCCTTTTTCAGGCGGTCCAGCAGCTGCAGCGGGGTGATGGTCCAGTAAACCTCGTAGGTGTCGGGGATGAACATCGCCAGATATGTGTAGCGGTTAAAGCCCTTGGCGGCCATCATCTCGCGGTCGTTCAGGGCCTCCATAATGGCTGTGGAATCGGCCTCCAGCTGGCTGGCCAGGGATGCCGCCACCTTGCCCAGGTCGCGCAGATGCGGCTTGACCATCAGTTTGACAGGAGTCTGCCATCCGTGAGAGAAAACCCTCTCTATCTGCTTGTTATTGAGGCCTCCCTGCAGCTCGTAGTGGCCGGGCTTGAAACTCTGGTCCAGCTTCATAAGTCGGGCGGCCCTGCGGAAAGACTTCATATTCTTCACGGCTCCGCTCTGCTCCAAAGCTGAGATGAAGCCGGGATAATCTGTGGTGTGATAGACATTTATGGCCTCTTTGCCGGCGGTGGTGTTGGGCATCATAAAAGTGCTGATGTAAAAGCAGATGGCGCACACGGCCGCCACGGCTGCTATAAACAGCAGCCAGCCTATCGTCTTTTTGGTTTTATTCTTCTTTTTGCTCATTTCTTGACCTTGCGGAGATTGATGATGGTGCCGGGGGCGGGTTCGCGGCCGGGCTTCATATTGTTGAATTTATATAGGTTCTTGAGTTTGACGCCAAAGCGCTGCGAGAGGCCGCGCATAGTCTCGCCCTCTTCCACCACGTGTTTCGCCAGATCTGCTGTGCTCTGGTTGCGCTTGGGCTGCAGATAAATCATTTCTCCGGCGGGGATTATGTGGTCCCTTTTCTCGTCGTTGAACCGGAGCAGCTCGCGCCGGAACAGGTTGAACTGACGGGCCAGGGAGGCATAGTCCTCGGTGCCGTTGGCCAATATGTAGACAAGGCCGTGCTTTTCATAGAAAGTATAATCTATGGTCACGCTGCCCAGGCTGCGCGGGCGAAAGTGCAGGGGAGCATCCACCTTGGTGACTTTCTCCAGGGTTACCGGAGACGGCGGCAGAGAGACGGAAGTGCCGCCCTTGCGCGGCTTGATCACGTCATATTCGTAGAGCCTGTAATCCTCTATAATCTTGATGAGCTTTTCTGCATAGGCAGGGTCGGTGGCATAGCCGGCCTTCTTCAACCCGCGGGCCCATCCCTTGTAGTCGGTGGGATCCAGGTCAAATAGCGACGCGTAGCGGTCGTTGTAGCGCAAAAAGTCGGAGTGGTCGCTGAACGACTCCCCGGCATTGTCGTAGCTGCGGAAGCATTCGTCCTTGAGGTCGTCGTCGTGACGGAAAATCGGGCCGCTCCAGCCGCGGCACTTGATGCCGAAATGGTTGTTTGCCTGCCGGGCCAGGGTAGAGGTGCCGTTTGCCGACTCAAGACAAGCCTGGGCCAGAGTGATGCTGGCGGGGACGCCGCTGGCAATCATCTGTTCCACAGCGGTTTCGCTCCACTTGCGTATATATTCCCGCCGCAAGTCGTCGGCCTGCAGCATAAAGCAGGAAAGCAGCACAGTTGCCGCCAGACAAACCCCTCTTGCAATACTTTTTATAGACATTTTAGCTCTACGTTTGAGCAAATTTAATGAAAAACATATATATTTAGGCAATAATTCAAATTCAAAGAGATGATAGTACTTTTGATTATCCTTGCCCTTGTTGTTTTAGTGGGCTATTACATTTACAAGACACAGCGCGAACTGGTGAATCTGGACGAGATGGCCAACAACTCCCTGAACCAGATTGCTGTTCAGCAGAACAGCCGCTGGGATGCCATCAGCAGCCTGGTTGCAATGACAGAGAAATACTCCAAGCACGAGCACGACACTCTGATGGATGTCATAGGTCAGCGCACCAAGGCCACCACAGCAGCTGAGATCAATGCTCAGGACGGCGCTTTGAACTCTGTGCTCGGCCGCCTGCTTGCAGTGGGAGAGGCTTATCCCGAACTCAAGGCCGACGGTATGTTCAGGCAGACTATGGATTCCATCAACGACTATGAAAATCTGGTGCGCACCAGCCGTATGGTCTATAACGACAGCGTAACCAAGATGAACCGTATGGTACGCCAGTGGCCCAGCTCGTTTGTGGCTTCCCTGCTCAGGTTTGGCAAACGCGACTATCTGGATGTTCCCGACGCCAAGAAGGATATGCCGCCCATCAGCAACAATTAAAGGTAATTGGCCGCTTCCGGGCCTTCAGAGAAAAGCAGATCGATTACCGACAGGTTGGGCAACCAGCCGTGGCGGTCGCAGAAACTCTGATAATACTCTTTAGGCTTCCAATCCGGCCACTCCCTTTTGGGATGAATAGCGCTCCGCAGGTCGCAAAGGCCCGTCGGGGCGCTTTCGTATTCTGCCGTTATAACTATGGGCGTGCGAATCTCAAGCAATTGCAGCAACTTCTCTGTAAGCTCCATATTCATATCGAACAGGAATTCGTACTTACGGCCCAGGATGGCGTCGATATCGTCCCAGTAATACTTGAAAAACGGGGTAGGGCCGTAGGCGGTGGCAATGGCACGGCGGTGGTGGTGCTGCCAGTTTTTGCTGTAGTCTATGCGGATGTCGCGGATAAACCGGCTGCCGGCGTGAAGCACCGGCACCAGCAGCTGCTGGGCCCCGTCGGGCGAATAGATGTTGCACCGGTTGCGGTAACTCTGTTTCTGGAAGGTCTCGCAAGCCTCCACCGCTGCCGACTGCGAATGCGCCACGGCGGCAAAATATGCCACCGGCGGCAAATAGGCAGTGCTTAGAAGTATGGTGCTATTCTGCTCCCCCACGGCGGCAGATTCCACGCTTTGAGGCGCGGATAAAGTCGGTGATGATTTTGGCGTGCTTGCCGTCGGGATACAACTCGTCCACAATGCGCAGGGCGTCGGAGACATTGTTGTTCTCTTCATAGATAATCTTGTACACGCTCTTGATCTCTTCTATCTCGGCATTTGAGAAGCCGCGGCGCCTGAGGCCTATGGCATTGATGCCCTCGTAGATGGCGTGATTGCCGGCAGAAAGGATGTAGGGAGGGATGTCCTTGTTGGTGGCGCTGGCCCCGCCCAGCATAGCGTGGGCGCCGATGCGGCAGAACTGGTGCACCATTGTGCCGCCGCCCACTATTGCCCAGTCGTCCAGCTCGGTTTCTCCGGCCAGGCCAACGTGGCTTACCACAATGCAATGGTCGCCGATGCGGCAGTCGTGGGCGATGTGGGCGTAGGACATAATCAGGCAGTCATTTCCCACCTTGGTCAAGCGCTTGCCGCTGGCGGCGGTGCCGCGGTTTATGGTGGCGCATTCACGGATGGTGGTGCGGCTGCCAATCTCTACCCAGCTCTCTTCCCCGTCATATTTCAAATCCTGCGGAATGGCGCCCACAACGGCTCCGGGAAACACCGCGCAGTCGCTGCCCATACGGACGTAATCGTATATAGTGGCGTTGGGGCCTATATGGCAGCCGTCACCAATCTCCACGTGTTCGGCAATATAACAAAAGGGTTCTATCACCACGTTTTTGCCAATCTTGGCGCCGGGGTGGATATATGACAGGTTGTTGGAATCCATTTTAATAAAGCAAGTCTGATTCGAGTAGTGATTTGCATACCGCGGTATTTATGCGGTGTCCTGTTTTTCTCGCAATAATTGTGCCCAGCAGGGGCGCTCCCAGCAGCGCGAAGTCACCCAGTATGTCCAGCATCTTGTGGCGCACAATCTCGTCGGGGAAGTAGAGCTGCAGATTGTTGAGGTAGCCCTCGTGCACTTCAAGATCGCCTACGCCAAAAAGAGACTGCATCCGCTTCAGGGTGGCCGGGTCCACTGGATGCTCCACAACCACTATCGCGTTTTCTGTGTCGCCGCCCTTTATGAGCCCTTTGGAAGCCAGGAACTCCAGTTCGTGGAAAAAGCAGAAAGTGCGGCACGGCGCTATCTGCGTGGCATAGTCTGTATAGCTTTTGCATCCGCCGTTATCGTCAATCGAAGAATAGGAATCGCCATCAGGCGATAGCGGAGCGCGTGAGGGTGAGCCAAAAGAATAGCCAGCGCGGAGCGGCAGGGGTTGGGGCAGAGCCCCAGTGTTATGGGGACAGGGAGCGGAACTTTCAGGCGGAGGCGAATAGACGAAACGTTGAACTCCCAGCACCTTTGAGTTGAAATCTACTGTAAGATCTATCTTCAGGGACTCGGCAGGCAGGATGTCGATGATGGCGCCGCTCTCATCTTCATAGTGGAAAGGCTCGCGCAGGCGGAGACACTTGCGCGGGGCATCCTGCGCCAGCAGGCCGTCTGCCATAATAGCCTCGACATAGGGCTTTGCACTGCCGTCCAGGATAGGCACTTCCGGGGCATCGATCTCCACCAGAAGGTTATCTATCCCCAGCCCGGCGCAGGCGCTCATAAGGTGCTCCAGCGTGCTTACCGATGCATCTCCGCTGCAGATTGTGGTGCTGCGGTTGGTCGGGCCCACGTTTGTGGCCAGGGCGGGGACAATGGCGTCGGTGCTTATGTCGGTGCGGACAAAGCGGATGCCGCTGCCCGCCTCCGCGGGGTGCAGAGTCATATTGGCAATCACTCCGGTGTGGAGGCCTTTGCCGCAGAACGTGTATGACTGTTTAATCGTGTGCTGCATCACCGCTTTTCTTAAATGCCGAATAAGCACGCATATACTGCATATAAGTCATTGCCGGATAGCCCATAAGGCTCTGGCGGGGAGTCTTCCAGTCTTTCATAAGGCCGGTCTTTGCCGCCAGGGTGGTGTGGTCGGCGATATGGATGTGCCCGCCGATTCCGCACTGCCCTCCGAATACGCAATGCTCGCCAATGTGGGTGCTGCCGGCCACTCCGCACATAGCCGCCATCACGGTGTTGGCGCCTATCTCCACGTTGTGGGCAATCATCACCAGGTCGTCCAGTTTGACACCTTTGTGGATTATGGTCGATCCCATTGTGGCGCGGTCAATGCAGGTGTTGGCCCCTATCTCCACGTCATCTTCCAGCACCACGTTGCCGGTCTGCTGTATCTTCTTGTAGGAGCCGTCTTCGCGAGGGGCAAAGCCAAAGCCGTCGGCCCCTATCACGCTGCCGGCGTGCAGTATGCAATTGTTGCCAATCACGCAGTCGTGGTAAATCTTGACGCCGGGGTAGAGGGTGACATTGTCGCCGATGGTGACGTTGCAGCCTATGTAAACCTGGTCGTAAATCTGGCAGTCACGGCCCACCTTGGCGCCGCGCTCTATGGTCACGAAATCGCCGACCCAGGTGCCGCGGGCCACTTTGCCGCGGATGCGGCGGGTGAAGCTGAAAAAGCGCGACAGGCGGTTGCCGCGGCGGCGGGATTTCTTCAGCGAAGAGAAATACTCCAGCAGGTCGGCCACCGCCTGATAGGCATCGTCCACGGCAATCAAGGTCGCCTTGACCGGCTGTTTGGGCTCAAAAGAGCGGTTTACCAGCACAATGTCGGCGCCGGTGGTATAGAGGTATTTCTCGTATTTAAGGTTGGCCAGAAAGCAGATGTTGCCCGGCTTTCCATATTCTATTCTGGCGGGAGAAGAGACCAGTACGTCGGGGTTTCCCTTGATGTCGCCCTTAAGGTGGTCTGCGATTTCCCTGGCAGATAACTTCATTTACATCAATCTTTTAAAAAATGCGTGGCTAAGGTAATAAAATTTGCACAATAAAGCGATAAGACCTATATTTGCACGCGAATTCGAGGGGCTGGGCAAGTCCCTCATTTTTTTACCGGAAGATGAAACAGGCAGATCAACTTAAACTTGCAGCAGAGCAGTATGCCGCCCAGAACGGCCTCTTTGTGGTAAGCGTAGAAATCAGCAAGGACAACGATGTGGACGTCACCATAGATGCCGACGACCGCGATGTCACCCTTGACGACTGCGTGGGTATGACTGAATTTATCCAGCAGGCCGTAAACCGCGACGAAGAGGACTACTCTCTTACCATCGGCTCCGCCGGGCTCACATCGCCCTTCAAGGTGCTGCGCCAGTGGAAAAAGGAGGTTGGCAGCGAAATCCAGCTGACCCGCAAAAGCGGCGAGAGGGTAAACGCCACGCTGCTTTCGGCAGACGAAGAAGGGGTGGAGATATCCTTCCTGCGCAAGGCCGAGGGCAAGGGCGCCAAGGCCAGGGAGACTGTTACCGAGCATCTTCTTTACAGTGAAATAAAAACAGCAAAACCGATAATCAAATTTTAAATTTTCAAATGGAAGGGATAAATCTTGTCAGCACTTTTGCTGAATTCAAAGAGGGAAAGAACATAGACAGGCCCACGATGATGAGCGTCCTTGAGGAGGCGTTCCGTGCACAGCTCGAAAAGATGTACGGAGAGGGCTCCAACTTTGACATCGTGATCAATATCGACAAGGGCGACTTTGAGATCTGGCGCACCCGCGAGGTTGTGGAAGAGGTAGAGGACCCCGCCACTCAGATTTCTCTGGAAGATGTCCGCAAGATAGACGACAGTTACGATGTGGGCGAGGACTTCGTGGAGAAGGTGGAACTCAGCCAGTTTGGCCGCCGCGGCATACTCAACATCCGCCAGAATCTGGCCGGCCGCATTATGGATCTGGAAAATGCCAACCTCTACAACCGCTACAAAGAGCGTATCGGCGAGATTATCGTTGGCCAGGTGCACCAGTCCTGGAAGAAAGAGACCATTATCCACGACGAGGACAAGAACGAGCTGGTGCTTCCCAAGACCGAGCAGATCCCTTCTGATTTCTTCCGCAAGGATGACACCGTGAAGGCCATCATCACCGACGTGGAGATGCGCAACAACAAACCCGTCATCACCCTTTCCCGTACCTCCAACCTCTTCCTGGAGAAGCTCTTCGAGCAGGAGGTGCCCGAGATCTTTGACGGCCTTATCACCATCAAGAAGGTGGTCCGCATCCCCGGCGAGCGCGCCAAGGTGGCTGTGGAGTCTTATGACGACCGCATCGACCCCGTGGGCGCCTGCGTGGGTGTCAAGGGTTCCCGTATCCACGGCATCGTAAAGGAGCTCCACAACGAGAACATAGACGTGATCAACTGGACCAACAACAAGCAGCTCCTCATCCAGAGGGCGCTCTCTCCCGCACGCATCTCATCTATGGAGTTTGACGAGGCCAACAAGACCGTAAACGTTTATCTCAAACCCAGCGAAGTTTCGGTGGCAATTGGCAAGGGCGGCTGCAACATCAAGCTGGCTGGTATGCTCATTGACTATCAGATAGAGGCTTACCGCGAGGTGGACGAGGCTGAGGCCGCAGAGGAAGAAGAGGATGTATTGCTGGACGATTTCAGCGACGAGATTGACGGCTGGATCATTGATGCTCTCAAGGCTATCGGCCTTGACACCGCAAAGAGCGTGCTTGCACTTCCCGTAGAGGAAATCAGCAAGCGTGCCGACCTGGAAGACGAAACTGTAGAAGAAGTTCAGAGAATATTGCGTTCAGAATTTGAATAATCTTATATGGCAAAAATTAGAGCAAGCAAGGTAGTCAAAGAGTTTAACATTGCTCTGGGCACATTGGTCGAGTTCCTTAAGAAAAAGGGAATCGAGATTGATGCGAACCCGGGCGCACAGCTTTCTGAAGAGGCTTATGCCTTGGTAGAGAAAGAGTTTGCAAAAGAACACCTCCTTAAAGAGCAGTCCCGCAAGGTGGCCATCACCGTAAAGGAAATCACCGAGAGCGAGAAAACCAAGGCTCCGGCAGAAGAGCCCGAGGAGGTTATTATCAAGACTAATGTCCTGGCCGGCAAACCGTTTGCCCCCAAGCCTGCGGCTGCTCCGGCAGAGAAACCCGCAGAGCCTGCACCTGGGAAAGAGGAACCCGCTCCCCAGAGCGAAAAGCCCTCTATCAAGGTGTTGGACAAGATTGACCTTGACGCTCAGAAAAAGCCCGCAAAACCCAAGGAAAAACCTGCCGAGCCCAAGCCTGCAGAGGTTAAACCCGAGCCGGTAGAGACTCCGGCGCAGCCTGCGGCAGAGCCCGAATCCGTTGTGGATAAACCTGTCATCGAGCACATCGAAACCAAGGTAGAGAAGCTCAAAGGCCCCTCCATCATAGGCAAGATTGACCTGGAAGAGACCAAGCCGGTGTCCCGCGACAAACAGCGCGACAAGAACAAAAAGCGCGAGAGAATCCACAAGCAGAGCGCAAAGGTGGATATCAGCCAGAGCGCAAACTACGGCGGCAAGGATCAGGAAAAGGGCCGCCGCGGCAAGAAGGGCAAAGATTCCGCCCCCAGCAAGTTTGTACGTCCCGAGATAGAGGCCGACGAGGTTCAGCGCCAGATCAAGGAGACCTACGCAAGGCTCACCGAAAGCCGCAGCAAGACCAAGGGCAGCAAGCACCGCCGTGAGAAGAGGGAGATGTTCGAGGCCAAGCAAGAAGAGGCAATGCAGCAGGAGATGCTCACCAGCAACGTGCTTAAGGTCACCGAGTTCGTTACTGTAAACGAACTTGCCATAATGATGAACAACACCCCCGTGACCAAGGTCATTGAGGCTTGTATGAACCTGGGCCAGATGGTATCCATCAACCAGAGACTCGAGGCCGACGTGCTGACCCTGGTGGCAGAGGAGTTCGGCTATAAGATAGAGTTCACCACCGCCGGCGAGCAGGAAGCCCTGGAGCAGGAAGAAGACCGTCCGGAGGATCTGGTTCCCAGACCTCCTATCATCACTGTGATGGGTCACGTGGACCACGGTAAAACTTCGCTGCTGGACAACATCCGCAACACCAACGTGATTGCCGGCGAGGCGGGCGGTATCACCCAGCACATCGGTGCCTACAGCGTGAAGCTGGAAAACGGCCGCCGCATCACCTTCCTGGATACTCCGGGTCACGAAGCCTTCACCGCTATGCGTGCCCGCGGTGCCAAGATGACCGACATTGCCATCATCATTATCGCAGCCGACGACGCCGTGATGCCCCAGACCATTGAGGCCATCAACCACGCGCAGGCGGCCGGCGTGCCTATGGTGTTTGCAATCAACAAGATAGATAAGCCCGGCGCCAGCGGAGAGAAAATCCGCGAGCAGCTGGCCAATATGAATATCCTTGTAGAGGACTGGGGCGGCAAGTACCAGTGCCAGGAGATCTCTGCAAAGAAGGGTATAAACGTAGACAAGCTTTTGGATAAGGTGCTGCTCGAGGCTGATATGCTGGACCTCAAGGCCAACCCCAACAAGCGCGCTGTCGGCAGCGTGGTTGAGTCCTCCCTGGACAAGGGCCGCGGCTATTTGGCCACCGTGCTGGTGCAGGCCGGAACCCTTCACGTGGGCGACGTTGTGCTGGCGGGCTGCTACACCGGCCGTGTAAAGGCTATGTTCAACGAGCGTGGCCAGAAGATCACCGAAGCCGGCCCTTCGACCCCTGTCTCTGTGCTGGGTCTGAACGGCGCTCCCACCGCGGGTGACACCATCAACGTTCTGGAAGACGAAAAAGAGGCCAAGGATATCGCCAACAAGCGCGAGCAGCTGCTCCGTATGCAGGGCATCCGTGCTCAGCAGCACGTCACCCTCGAGGAGATTGGCCGCCGCATCGCCATTGGCAACTTCAAGGAACTCAACATTATTGTCAAGGCCGACGTGGACGGTTCCATCGAGGCGCTGTCCGACTCTCTCATCAAACTTTCCACCGAGGAGGTCAAGGTCAACGTCATCCACAAGGCAGTGGGTGCCATCTCCGAGAGCGATGTATTGCTGGCTGCGGCTTCCAACGCCATCATCATCGGCTTCCAGGTGCGTCCTTCTGTTGATGCCCGCCGTCAGGCAGAGAAAGAGGGCATCGAAATCCGCCTCTACTCAGTCATCTACGACGCCATCAACGAGGTCAAGGACGGTATCGAAGGTATGCTTGCTCCCGAAGAGAAAGAAGAAGTCACCGCCACCGCCGAGGTTCGCGAGACCTTCAAGATTTCCAAGGTCGGCACCATCGCCGGCTGTATGGTCAAGGAGGGCAAGCTGACCCGCACCGCCAAGGTGCGCGTGATCCGCGACGGCATTGTGGTTTACTCTGGCGTGCTCGGTTCCCTGAAGCGTTTCAAAGACGATGTCAAGGAGGTTGCCGCCGGTTTCGACTGCGGTATGAACATAGAGAACTACAACGATATCAAGGTGGGCGACATTATCGAAGCCTACACCATCGTAGAGATCAAGAGGACTCTATAACATCCTCTTGTAGCGCTTCATATTCCGCTCAAGGGCGGATTGCCAGGGTTCGGCTTCAATGCCGAACTCTTGCTTTATAAGGGCTTTTGAAAGGTAAGAATACTTCGGACGGGTGGCTTTTTGCGGATACTCGTCCGATTTTATATCCACCACGCGACAGCGGTTGCCGGCGCAGTGCATAATCGCCGCGGCAAAGTCGCTCCAGCTGCACGGCCCTTCGCCGCTGAAGTGGAATATCTCTCCGCGGCGGTCGCCTATGTTGTGGCTTATCTTTATAATGGCGTCGGATAGGGAGTCGGCGGCGGTGGGGCTGCCAATCTGGTCGCAGACAACCCTGACTTCTTCTCGGGCGGCGCCCAGAGAAGCCATCGTCTTCATAAAGTTCTTGCCGAACGGGGAGTATAGCCAGGCCGTGCGGATAATGACCCCGCGGCAGCCGATATCGCGGATGGCATCTTCAGCCTCTTTTTTACTGGCGCCGTAGACGCTCAGGGGGGCGGGGGAGTCCTGCTCTGTGTAAGGGGTGGTCTTGAGCCCGTCAAACACATAGTCTGTGGAAATCTGAATCAGTGCGGCATCGGCCTCCAGGGCTGCCTGGGCAAGGTTTTTGGCCCCAAGGACATTCACCTTGCGGCAGAGGTCGGGATTGTCTTCTGCCGCCTCTACGTTGGTGTAGGCGGCGCAGTTGATCACGATGCCGATGCGGTTGTCCGCCATAAAGCGGCTCACGGCCTCGCTGTTGCAGATGTCCACCTCAAGGTCGGTGGCATACACGCCCTTGCGCCTTTTCAGCTTGATTTGCAGTTCTGTTCCCAGCTGCCCGCCGGCTCCTGTAATCCAAATATTCCTCATTTAAATTATTTTTTCTTCTACAAAAGTAGGTTATCTTTGTAAAGTTAACAAGCCTATTTTTGAGAGAGAAAAGACCGTATGGACTACAACACATATAGAGAGAAACTGATACTTCCCGAATACGGGAGGCACGTGCAGAAGATGATAGAGCGCGTCAAGGGCATTGAAGACAAGCAAAAGCGCTCGGAGCAGATTCAGGCTGTGGTAAACGTGATGGCGCTGCTGAATCCTTCGCTCAAAGACTATCCCGACTACAAGCGCAAGCTCTGGGACCACGTATATGCCATTGCCGGCTACGACCTGGATATAGACGCACCCTACGAGATGCCCTCCCCGGCGCAGAAGGCTGCCAAGCCCGACCCCATCCCGGTGGACAAGACTCCCATCAAGGCCACCTGCTACGGCCGCAACATAGAGAATATGATAGACCTGGTGGCCGGTATAGAAGATGAGACCGTAAAAACCGAGATGATCCGAAACCTGGCGCGCTATATGCGTCAGCAGTATCTCATCTGGAACAAAGACACCGTTGCAGACGAGACCATCCTAAACGATATGGCACGCCTTGCGGCCGGCAAGCTGGAGATTCCGGAGGGAATAGAGTTGGGCGCCGTTCACGGCGAGTTCAACCGTCCGCGTGCCCTGGATGCACGTCAGGGCCAGCCGTTCGGCAAGAAGAAGAATAAAAAACGCCGCTCGAATAATGGCCACTAAAAAGAAGAAAAAGAAAAAAGCCAGAGGGCCGCTATTGAGCCCTGAGACCAAGGTGGCCATCCGGGTCCTCCTGGGCCTGCTGTGCGTTGCGGTGACAGTCATAGTCACTGCTTCGCTCATTTCATACGCTTTTTCCTGGAAGGCAGACTACAGCCTCAAGACCGATCCGCAGATGTGGCGCGAGACGGTCCAGACGCAGAATATCTGCGGCAAGATGGGCTATCTGATATCCGACTTCCTGGTGGGCAAGCTTTTCGGCCTTGGTGCATACTGCATTCCGGTATTCCTGGTGGCGCTCACCGTGGCCTGCTTCCGCATCCGCAAGGTCAAGCTGCTCAGGACTTTCCTGCTGTGCCTTATGGGGTGCATAGTGCTTTCTCTGGCAGCCGCATTCATCTCCGGATTCTGGGATAAGTTCGTGCTTTCTACAGGCGCCGGCGGTTCTTACGGCTATTTTGCCAACAAGTGGCTGGGTTCCACCGTGGGCAGGTTGGGCGCAGGGCTCATAATCGGCCTGCTGCTAATCCTGTGGCTGGTGCTCTGCTCCCGCAAAGTGGCGCTTGCCATAGACAATCTCATTTACCGCACCTTCCACCGCAAGCCCAAAGAGGAGGCCGTGGAAGAGGACAGCCGTTTCGAAGATACTTTTGTGCTTGGCGAGCCCGAAGACGAGCCGTCAGTCTCCATATCTGTAGAGGATACTGTTCCGGCATACGAGCCGGCCGTGCCTGAAGAGCCGGAAGAGGTCATCGACCTCGGCGTGGAAGAAAAACCCGCCGCCGGCATCGCCAGCGACGTTAAAATCACGGTAGAGCAGGGCGGCTTCAATCCCGAAGAGAATATCGGCGAAGACGATATGGACCACCTGTACAATCCTCGTCTTGACCTCTCCAAATACGAATTCCCGTCAGTTTCCCTGCTGGATGACTACAGGGACAAATGGTACGAGATTTCCCTGGACGAGATGGAGCGCAACAAAAACCGCATTGTCCACACTCTTGGCACCTACAAGATTCGCGTGGACAGCATTTCGGCCAAGAAAGGCCCCACCGTCACTCTTTATAAAATAAGGCTGGCGGAGGGTACCCGCATCGCCCAGGTCAAGAAGCTGGAAGAGGATATCGCTATGTCCCTGGCGGCCAAGGGTGTCCGCGTGCTGGTGCTGGAAGATGCCATCGGTATCGAGGTGGCCAACGAAAAGCCCAGCGTGGTGCCCCTGAAAATGATTCTCAATTCGCCTCAGTACCGCGAGAAGAGCGCCAAGATGGAGCTTCCTGTGGCGCTTGGCATCACCGTTACCAACGAACCTTTCTTCCTGGATCTGGCCAAAATGCCTCACCTTTTGGTGGCCGGTGCCACCGGTATGGGTAAGTCTGTGGGCCTGAATGCCATCATAGCTTCGCTGCTCTATGCAAAGCATCCTTCGGAGATGAAGTTCGTGATGGTGGACCCCAAGAAGGTGGAGCTGGATTTCTACGCCGCTTTGGAGAAGCATTACCTGGCGGTTCTGCCCGATGCCGACGAAGTCATCATCACCGACACCACCAAGGTGGTGCACACTCTCCGCTCTCTCTGCACTGAGATGGACGAGCGCTACGATCTGCTGCGTGACGGCGGTGTGCGCAAGATCACCGAATACAACGAGAAGTTCCTGAACCGCAAGCTCAACCCGCTCAAGGGGCACAAGTATCTGCCTTATATAGTGGTGGTTATAGACGAGTTTGCCGACCTGCTGATGACCGCCGGCCGCGAGATAGAAGAGCCTATTGCCCGTCTGGCGCAAAAGGCCCGTGCCGTGGGTATCCACCTGGTGATTGCCACTCAGCGTCCTACCACCGACGTCATTACCGGTACCATCAAGGCCAACTTCAACTCCCGCATCGCCTTCAAGGTCAATTCGGGTGTGGACAGCAAGACCATCATAGATTCTTCCGGCGCCCAACGGCTGATTGGCCGCGGCGATATGCTGGTGCTCTATCCCGGCAGCGATATGGTGCGTGTACAGTGCGCCCTTATCGAAACCGCTGAGATCGAGCGCATCACCAAGTTCATAGGCAACCAGCGCGGCTATAGCCATCCTTTCTGGCTGCCTGAATATCACGACGAGAGCGAGGAGTCGGCTGCCGGCAGCGTGAACCTGACCAAGCGCGACGCCCTGTTCGAAGAGGCGGCCAAGATTCTGGTGCAGACCCAGCAGGGTTCCACATCTATGCTTCAGCGCAAACTGAATCTGGGTTACAACCGTGCGGGACGTCTGGTGGACCAGCTGGAGGCAGCAGGCATCGTGGGCCCCGCAAACGGCAGCAAGAGCCGCGACGTGCTGGTTTCTGACTTCGATACTCTGGACCGCATTCTGGAATCTCTTGACCATCAGTAGCCTTTGGCACTCATTTTGCCATTATTGCTACGTAAAAGCTTACAATTATGAAAAAGACTGTTGCTATACTTTTCGCGTGCTTATTTGCTGTCAGCGCATTTGCCCAGAACGAGGCCGTTACCCTCTGGGGCGAACTCAAAAAGCAGGGGACGGTGTCTATGGATTTCACCCTCAAGGGGATGGATGCCGAAGGCGTTGTGATTACCAACGAAGAGGGCAAGGCATACCTGCAGGGCGACTGCTATCGCATCGAGTGCGGCGATATGCTGATCTGCTGCGACGGCACTTCTATGTGGATGTACAACAACACATCAGAAGAGCTTGTGATTGACCAGGACGAGGCGCTGCCGTTTATGAAGGCGACCGATGTCAAGAAGGATCAGCAGGGCAATGTGAATGCGACTTATGTGGCAGATGATATCACCTTCAAGGTCAAGGTCAGCAACATCAAGAACCCCGGCGCCCGCTACGAGGCTCCGTTTTTCAAGATAGACGAGACCACTCTCCCCGAAGATGTAATCGTCACAGACCTTCGCGACTGATGAGTTTACCCGAAAACTTTGATATTGCGGAGCGCGGAAACCGTGCCCGCAATTTTTTTATGGAGGGCTACAACTGCTGCCAGGCAGTGCTGCTGGCCTTTTCTGATATACTCGAGGCCAATAATCTGGCATCCCAGGATTTGCTTAAAACCATAGGATCAGGTTTTGGCGGAGGCTTTGCCCGGATGCGTCAGGTGTGCGGCAGTTTCTCCGGCTGCACCGTTATGGCGGGATTCATTCTTCCCGCCGATACGCCCGATCTGGCTCGCCGCAAAGCCAACTATGCACTGGTTCAGGAGATGGCAGAAGTGTTCAAAGCGCGCAACGGCGGCAGCATCGTATGCGGCGAACTGCTTGGTATTAAACAACCCTGCAAAGAATCCCCTTTACCGTCTGAGCGCACCGCCGACTACTACGCCAAGCGCCCCTGTCCCGAAATAATCCGGAATGCCGCAATGATTGTGGCAGAGAAAATGAAAGAAGCAGCCCGTTAAGGCTGCTTCTTTCATAAGTGCACAAAGACGGTTTACAGTGCCTGAGCGACAGCTACGGCTACTGCAACGGTGGCGCCAACCATAGGGTTGTTGCCCATACCCAGGAAGCCCATCATCTCTACGTGTGCGGGAACGGAAGAGGAGCCTGCAAACTGGGCGTCGCTGTGCATACGGCCCAGGGTGTCGGTCATACCGTAGGAAGCGGGGCCTGCAGCCATATTGTCCGGGTGAAGGGTACGGCCTGTACCGCCGCCGGATGCCACGGAGAAGTACTTCTTGCCGGCAAGCACGCGCTCTTTCTTGTAGGTGCCAGCAACGGGGTGCTGGAAGCGGGTAGGGTTGGTGGAGTTACCGGTGATGGAGATGTCCACGTTCTCTTTCCAGAGGATAGCCACGCCCTCGCGAACGTCGTCTGCGCCATAGCAGCGCACGCCGCCGCGGACACCGTCGCTGTAACGGGTCTCGTTCACAATATTGAGCTCGCCTGTGCCATAGTCAAACTGAGTCTGTACATAGGTGAAGCCGTTGATGCGGGAGATGATCTTGGCTGCGTCCTTGCCAAGGCCGTTCAGAATCACGCGGAGGGGTTTCTTGCGCACCTTGTTTGCCATTTCGGCAATCTTGATTGCGCCTTCTGCGGCTGCGTATGACTCGTGGCCGGCCAGGAATGCGAAGCATTCGGTCTCTTCGCTAAGCAGACGCGCTGCCAGGTTGCCGTGGCCCAGACCCACCTTGCGGTCGTCTGCCACACTGCCGGGGATGCAGAATGCCTGAAGGCCTTCGCCGATAGCCTCGGCAGCCTCGGCTGCATCTTTCACGCCCTTCTTGAAAGCGATGGCTGCGCCAACGACGTATGCCCACTTCGCATTCTCGAAGCATATTTTCTGGGTGTCTTCACACATCTTGTAGGGGTCGATGCCCTTTGCATCGCAGATGGCCTTAGCCTCGTCGATGTCCTTGATGCCGTATTTGTTGAGAGCTGCATTGATCTGATCAATACGACGCTCGTAGCTTTCGAAAAGTGCCATAATTCCTTACTCTTTACGGGGGTCGATATATTTCACTGCCTCATTGAAACGGCCGTAGGTGCCTTTAGCCTTCTCTATGGCTTCGGGGCCGGATGCGCCTGCCTTGAGGGCGTCCATCAGTTTGCCGAGGTTGACAAACTCATAGCCGATAACTTCGTTGTTGGAGTCGAGCGCCATACGGGTGCAATAGCCCTCGGTCATCTCCAGATAGCGGGAACCTTTTGCCTTGGTGCCGTACATTGTGCCGACCTGGCTGCGGAGGTTCTTGCCGAGGTCCTCGAGGGAACCGCCAATAGCAAGACCGCCCTCGCTGAAAGCGGACTGGGTGCGGCCATAGACAATCTGAAGGAAGAGCTCGCGCATTGCGGTGTTGATTGCATCGCACACGAGGTCGGTGTTCAGGGCCTCCAGCAAAGTCTTGCCGGGGAGGATTTCAGATGCCATAGCGGCGGAGTGGGTCATACCGGAGCAGCCGAGAGTCTCTACCAGGGCCTCCTCTATGATACCGTCCTTAACATTGAGGGTCAGCTTGCAGCAACCCTGCTGGGGTGCGCACCAGCCGATACCGTGAGTGAGGCCGGAAACGTCTTTAATCTCCTTTACGTGCACCCATTTGCCCTCTTCGGGGATAGGTGCGTTGGCGTGGTTGGCGCCTTTAGCAACGCAGCACATCTGCTGCACTTCTTTGGTGTAGATCATATAAGAATGAATGGTTTAAGTATAGCTTGAAAGTTTATCTTGCAAATTTATAAATTATTTGTCTATGAACGCTTTCATCTGGGGCACTTTTGCGCGTGCAGCCTCAAATAATGCCCACTGGTTGCGGGTGCGCACCAGATTGTGGTCGGCATACTTGATTTTGTAGTAAGTGTCGCCGTTGATGTAGTCGGTGAAGAAGCGCACCGCCTGCATATAAGGGAACAGGCAGGCTGCGAAGGGGAGGTTCTCCTTTTCCACCGGGGTCAGGAAGGTCGCGCCCTCCAGATAGCCCTTGGCGAAAGCCTCGAAGATGTCCATCTTGAAATCGACCTTTTCCCAGGCGGGGTCGTCCTCGGCCACGGTGTTGGCTGCGGTGCGCAGGAAATCGCCGAAGTCGGAGAATACGAAGCTGGGCATCAGAGTGTCCAGGTCAATCACGCACAGGATGTTGCCGTTGGCATCAAACATCATATTGTTCACCTTGGTGTCGCAGTGGCAGATGCGTTTGGGCAGGATGCCCTCGCGGTACATCCGCTCTGCCTTGCACATCTCCTCTTCGAACGGGAGCATCTTGGCCAGGATTTCCTTTACCTCAGGCTCTGCCATACGGCCGGCGGCGTCGGCCTCCACGGCCTCGTGCAGCTGGCGGGCGCGCAGCTCCATATTGTGGAAGTCGGGGATGGTCTCGCCCAAAGTGTCTGGGATGTCGGCCAGCATAGCCTCAAAATTGCCGAACGCCTTGCCTGCAAAGTAGGAATATTTGGGGTCTACAGTCTCGTAGGTGTAGGCGTCCTTGATGAATATGGACACGCGCCAGTAGGCCTGGCCGTCAAACCAGTAGGTCTTGCCAGTCTCCTTGCAGGGGAGGAAGGTGAGCACCTTGCGGTCGATGTCGGGGTCGCCGGCCAGTTTGCGGCGGATGTGAGCGGTGGCGCAGTCAATGTTGTGCTGCAGCAGGTCCACATCCTTGAAAATGGCGTTGTTGATTTTCTGGAGCACGTAGTTGTCGTCTCCGTCGGTTTTCACCAGCAGGGTGTCGTTTATCAGGCCGTTGCCCAGCGGTTTGATGTCAATGATGTTGCCCTTTATGGCAAAGTGTTTAACAATCTCTTTCATATGATGTGATAATTATTGTTCTGCTGCAAAAACGTCGCGGATAGAAGGGTAGGCCTTCTTCAGGAGCCGCTTCAGGCTCCACGGCCCGCACCAGCGCGCCTTCACTATATCCTCTTCTGTCTGGACCGTGACCTTTTCCCCGGCGGGGACGGTCATCCTGTACCAATGGGACTCCTTAAGCACAAAGATGCCCTTGTTGTGGTAGGTGTGATATGTGGTGCAAATAGGGCTGCCGAGTGAGAGGTTTTTCAGGCCGGTCTCCTCTTCGGTCTCGCGGATGGCGCACTGCTCCAGGCTTTCGCCCTTCTCCTGATGGCCCTTGGGCATATCCCACGCCCCGCGGCGCCAGAAAAGCAGTGCCCTGCCGCGCGAATTGCGCACCAGACCGCCGGCGGCCACCTCTACCTTCAAGGCAGAAATCATCTGCGCAAAAGCCTCTGCCGGATCGTCAGCCTCCACAACCAGGGAGGTTATGTCATCTGCCTTCTCAAACCAGTAAGGCAACTGAGAGAGGTCGTCGCCCGGCTGGACTTTGTAATACACATCCTCGCTGCAGGGGTTTTCCTGCCACTGCAGCGGCACCACGGCGATGCTCCTGTCTGCAAAATATACTTTGTACATAAGTATACAAATTTAACTAAAATCACTAAATTTGAGAGATTTTAAGAAAGAAAGTTATGACAAGTTATGAAAAGCAAGTTGCTGAATACTTGCTGGAGATAGGCGCGGTGCAGCTCAGGCCCGAAGAGCCTTTTACCTGGGCTTCAGGATTGAAGGCCCCCATCTACTGCGACAACCGCAAGATTCTCTCCTATCCCGAAATCAGAAGCAAGGTTTGCGACTTTATCGTGCAGACCATTGAAGATCATTTCAAGAACGTAGACGTGATTGCCGGCGTTGCCACAGGAGCCATCGCTATGGGCGCCCTTGTGGCCGACCGTCTGGGCAAGCCGTTCATCTATATCCGGCCTGCCCCCAAGGACCACGGTATGCACAATCAGATAGAGGGCGTATTCAACCGTGGCGACAGGGTCATAGTTGTGGAAGACCTTATTTCCACCGGCAAGAGTTCCCTGGCCAGCGCCGATGCTGTGAGTGCAGCTGGCGGCATTGTGGACGGTATGGTGGCAATTTTCTCATACAATTTCACCTCCGCCCGCCGCGAGTTCGAAATCCACTCCGGCCTTGAACTCTACACCCTCTCTAACTACGATACCCTTATCGAGACAGCGGTAGAGAAGAAGCTCATCTCAGAAGATTGTCTGGAAGTGCTTCGCGAGTGGAGATACCGTCCCGAAGAGTGGGGCAAGGAAAACTGCCAGAAATAATATGGCCGACACCAACATAACGGGCAAGACCGTGCTGATAGACCGTCAGCCGGCGGTGCTTTACAGCGCCCTTGGCGACCTCAGTGCCCTTGTGGCCAATCTGCCCGAGGACAAGAAGAGTATGGTCACCGCCACCGCCGACACCATTTCTGCCTCTTTCCAGGGGATGAATTTCGGTATGAAGGTGGCCGAGCGGGTCCCTTTTTCCAGCGTCTCCTTCACCCAGGCAGAAGGCACGCCCATCGATTTCAACATCAAGGCGTTTTTCGATACGGTGGATGACCCTTCGCATCCCGAGGCGGACTGCAAGACCAATTTCCACATTGAGCTTAACGCGCAGCTGGGCTTTATGCTCAAGATGATGCTTGGCAGCAAGCTGCAGGGCCTTGTGGATAAACTCACCGACACTGTCGCCGCTGCTGCCAGCGGCCGCCCGGTGGACCTGAATCCCGAATCTTTCGTTTAGTGGCGGTAAATCTTCCACAGGCGTTTGTAGAGAGCACCCGTGCCGCCCTTGGCGACAAGGCGGATGCTATTGTGGAAGCGATACGTGCCGGCGAAAGCGTCACCGCCGTCCGTGCCAATCCTTTTAAAATTTCTGCCGATGACCTGCGCTGCAGATTCGCTGCGGCAGGGGAGGATGTTCCCTGGTGTGCAGGTGCTTTCTATTTGAATGAGCGTCCGGTGTTCTCCCTGGATCCGCTGATTCACGCCGGCGCATATTATGTGCAGGACCCGTCGGCGATGTTTGTCGGGAGTCTGGCAGAAGTGCTGATCCGGCAATCTGATGCATCACTTAAAGTGCTGGATTTATGTGCTGCGCCGGGCGGGAAATCCACCGCCGTGGCGTCGGCTCTCAGGCCCACAGATTTGCTGGTTTCCAACGAGGTTATTGGCTCCAGAGCTTCTGTCCTGGCAGAGAATATGGTTAAATGGGGATGCTCTAACACGGTTGTTACAAATAATGACCCTAAGGATTTTGCACGGCTTGCCGCAAGCTTTGATATAATTCTTGCAGATGTGCCCTGCTCGGGCGAAGGAATGTTCCGCAAGGACCCTGCTGCCATTGAAGAATGGTCGCCAGAGAATGTGAATTTGTGTGCTGCGAGGCAGCGCCGCATAGTTGCCGACGTGTGGCCCTCGCTGCGCGAAGGCGGCTGGCTCATCTACTCTACTTGCACCTTCAATTCAAGTGAGAACGATGACAATGTGGAGTGGATTTGCAGTGAGTTAGGCGCTGAGGTTATAACGCCCGGCGCTACGCTTCGAGCATTTTCGCAACAGGACGAAGCGCCATCGCGTAAAACAAGTTCGCGAAGGGAACAGGCGCGGCGAGCCGACTGGCCCGTAGCGAAGCTTGTTTGTAGCGAAGCGGAGTCTGGCGAGTTTATAGCAACCCGCTGTGGGTTGCAGTTTGCGCCGGGGATAACCCGCGGCGAAGGGCAGTACGTGGCGGTGCTGCTCAAAACGTCATCTGCGAAGCCCGCATCATTCAAACCCGCTAAGCCCCTTCGCAAGGTCTCTTGCAACTGGCTTATGGATGGCTTCGACAGCTTCAGTGTAGAGACTTCTGCCGGAACTCTGATTAAGGCCTATCCTCAAGCACTCGTGCAAGATATCCGTCAGTTCGAAGAGCGTTTGAAAGTGCTGCGTAGCGGCGTGGCGGTGGCCACTGTCAAAGGCCGCGACCTGATTCCCCAGGCCGACCTTGCCCTGAGCCAGGCTTATTGCAACGAAGCCTTTCCCTCAATAGAACTTGCCAAAGATCAGGCGCTGCAGTATCTGCGCTGCGAGGCGTTGCATCTTCCCGACGCGCCCAAGGGCTTCCTTACTGTCACCTGCGAGGGCCTGCCTCTCGGTTTCGTAAAAAACCTGGGCAATCGCGCCAATAATCTCTTCCCGCAGGCGTGGAGATTGCGAATGAATTGCTAACTTGCAGTTGAAATGTTCACGCGCAAATACGATACCTGCTTTTTTGAGCGGTATGCTCAGATTTCCCTGGCTACTCTGCTGGGGCACGAGTTTGACTGCCTCGTGAATCTGGACCGGCCCGATTTGCAGAGCGAAGACGGCAAGAGCATCGGTATCGAGGTCACCCGGGCTATGGAAGAGAGCCGCGCCGCAGAGCAGGAACTGCTCAAGGATATGGCCGGCATCACACAGGGCCGCAGCGATCTTGAAATAGACCAGATCCTGCAGTACGGATATTCGTTCGGACTGGGCGCCGGGCGCTATATCGGTGCCAAAGAGCTGCTGTACTGGAAGATGGCGCTGCCTATGAAGCGCATCATCCAGAGCAAGGTAGACAAGGTTGGGAGCGGCTTTTACGGCCAGTGGAACAAACTGGGGCTGTATGTCTTCAGCAAAGATGATCTGGAAGAGCGTGACGCCATAAAGATTATGCACTACACCATCGGCCTTCAGAAATATCAGTCAATAAAATATAACCGGCTTTATCTGGCCGACGTCAACGATTTGTTCGTATGCAATCTTGACGACGGCCTTCAGGAGAGTTACCGTATGCTCCGCTACCTTATTTCGCAGGAGCAGCGGGAAACGTTCTACCGCGAAGCCGTATCATAAGCACAAAACCTAATATCATATCTGTTATGCAAAGAAGAGACTTTATCCGTTTTTCGGCGCTTGGGGCAGCAGCTGCAGCACTGCCACTGGGCGCATACGGCGCAGAGCCGGCCAAAAGCAAGAAAACATCCAAGAATGCCAAGGTGCAGATGGGCTTCATAGGCCTGGGGCAGCAGGGAATGTATCTGCTGAGCAGCTTTATTAATATGGACGATGTCCGGGTACTTGCCGGATGTGATGTCTATGATGTCAAGCGCGACCGCTTTGTCCGCCGGGTAAAGGAGAAATATGGCGCAAAGGCCAAGGTAGATGTTTATGAAGACTATCAGGACCTGCTCTCGCGGCCCGATATCGATGCCGTGGTGATTGCGGTGCCCGACCATCAGCATGCCATTATTGCCATCGCAGCCTGCAAGGCCGGCAAGGATGTATATCTCGAGAAGCCGGCCACTCTCACCATTTATGAGGGCCAGCAGTTGCAGAAAGCCGTGCGCAAGCACTGCAGGATACTCCAGGTGGGAAGCCAGCAGCGTTCCAGTATGGAATTCATCACAGCCGCCAATATGGCCCGCGAGGGTATGCTGGGTAAGATTCAGAAAGTGAAAGTGTATGTCGGCCGCAACGATGTCAACACCGTGACCGGTGCGCCTATGCCCTGCAAACTGCCTCATATGGAGGTTCCCGCAGGCCTGAACTGGGACAAGTGGCTTGGCCCTCTGCCCGAGTCGGTTTACTATCACTCCGATCTGGATCCAGTAATTACACCCGAGCAGGACGAGCAGCTCTGGGGCGCCTGGCGCTGGTACAAACCCAGCGGCGGCGGCCTTATGACCGACTGGGGTGCACATATGTTTGACATTGCACAGTGGATGCTGGGCAAAGACGGCAGCGGTCCCGTTGAGGTAATCCCTCCCGGATACAGCTACTATGACCACCTAACTTACAAATACGACAACGGCGTGATTGTGTCAGAAGAGCCGTACAACGAGCGTCACAGCCAAGGCGTTATGATTTACGGCGAGGATGGCTGGATCAAGGTCTCCCGCGGCAGTTACGAGGCTTCCGACCCCAAATTCAATATGAAGGAGTCTCTGGGCGAGGAGGACATCCCCTACGAGGCCCGCGGAGGTCATCACCGCAACTTCATCAATTCGGTGCTGAGCCGCATCGACCCCAATGTCCCCATAGAGGTGGGTCACTCTTCGTGCACTGTCTGCAACCTGGGCAATATCGCTATGGAGCTGAACCGTCCCGTACAGTGGAATCCCATCGTGCAAAAGTTTATGCACGACGAAGAGGCCACTAAGTTGATGCACTACCAGTACCGCCCGGGCTACGAACATCTGCTGGACGTATAGTGTCTGCTTAAATTTGAACTGATACACAAAAACTCTCCGCTGCTTCGAATAAGCTTTGCTCCGGGCCAGGGAGAACATAGAACCCCTGTTCCCTACGCAAACTTATTCTTCGCAACATGCGGAGAGGCGCTAAAGTATCTATTTCTCGTATGCGCCCGGGCACATCGCGGATTCGTTGCGCTCCTTGCCCATCAGCACTTCGCTTACCGGCATAGATGTCGCCGACCGTCAGGCTGTTTGCAGCCTGTGACAGCCACCGCAAAAAGCAGCGCACAAAGAAATGCGGGCAACATAGATTTGATTATCATTTTCAGTGTTGATTGTAGGTCGTCTTGAAGTAATGGAAGAAATTATAAGGGTCCAGCACCTCGATGTCCAGGTCGGGACGAAGGGTACGGAGCTGGTTCACGGCGTTGATGATTTTGCCGGGGCCGACCCATATCACGCGGAACATGTAGTATCGGGGGGTCGGGTCAGAGGTTTTGGATATCACCTTGGAAACTCCAGCAGCAAGCTCTTCCGGCTGACTGCCCATCCCGCAGACGGAATTGTTGAGGTTGAAGACCGGCATAGTGCCATTCCAGACGTGGTTGACGGGCGCTGAGCCGCCTCCGTGATAGTTCATCACGATAGTTGCCAGGCCGTCGGGCGAGAACTCCATAAAGGCGTTTTTAACAGCCTCGGACGGCTGGTTCTGGTCCAGCACCATTGGGGAGAGGCTAATGTCGCACAGGTCGTAGTATTTCTTGTTGTGTTCCACAAATAGCGGGAGATATTGCGGCTGTATGCGGTTCGGATTGATATAGCCGGCGCAGCTGGCATCGGCGCCGAACCAGTCGGCGTCGGTCTTGGTAGACCATATATACTGCATTATGTCGGGCAACTTGTCTATCAGATTGGGGTTAATGCCCCAGACCACAGGGATGGAGCCCCGGTTGTCGTCGTTCCAGATGCCGTTGAACATATACTCCCACAGCGGACCGGCGCCGTCGTAGTCGGCCAGCTGGAACAGCAGGTAGGTCTTGCCGTCCTGGGGTTCGCCCAGCTGTGGCCGTCCCTGCTTCATCGGTTTGAAAGGCGCATTGCTGTGGAATGACATATTGTAAACCTCGCCTGGGCCGGTGTCCATATAAACATTGTAAGGAGATGCTATCCAGACTGATTCCCACTCTGTGGCAACCTGGCCGTGCGCGCCGCCCAGCCCATCTATTTCGGAGTATTTTTTCTTGCTGAAAAAGCCGTTCAGGCAGGTCATATGCTGCCCTGCCGTCTGCCTCAGGTAAGACTCCAGAATACGTATGTAGGTGGCCTTGTCCGTGCCCAGCGGCTGTGACGCATCGTCGCGTGGCGCTTCGTCTTCCCAGGGGGACAGGTCAAATACAAAGCCACGTTCTTTGACCGCAAAATCGCGGCAGTAGGTGTATTCCAGGTTGCCCACGGGGCGGTTGTAGCGGGAATCCTCGTAAAGGAAAGACTGTGTGGTGCTGCAGAGTCCCTTGTCCAGATAATTGTCTATGGCCCAGCGGTAGGCGTCGTTTTTGGCGCTGCCGCTCAGGCTGCCGTCAAATTGGCCGCGGAAGTCGTGCAGGATGGCCAGGCCATACTCGGCGGCGTATTTTTCTGCCTGCTCGGGAGAGAACACTATGCCATCCTCGACTCCTGCCATTGTGGTGGCGACATTGATGGTTGCCGGCACGTCCGGGTCATAGATGACGACTCCCTTGAGCACGTTTTTGCCAAGACGCAACAGCTCCCCGAAGCTCTCGAGCTTGACCTGCTGCTTGCCTTCCAGCCAGCCTCCCGGCTTGGAAAACATCTCTATCCACCGGCTTGTCTTGTTGGTGTTGGCTCCGTGGAGGTACATCACTGGCCCCTGGCGGTTGAGAATGCCCTGCAGGGTGGAGGCCGCCACGCACTCATCGTAACAGCCAGGAGTGAGGGAGTTGGATAGGGCGTATGTGTATATGGTGTTTTCTGCCAGCGGTATAACGCTGGTTTCAACATCCTGCTCCGGCTCTGGGTCGGGCGTCATCTTGATCTTGCTGCACTGGTTAGCCATAAGCAGCAGTGATGAAATAATGATTATGCTAAAAGTCCTCATAGAAACGTATATTGTCAATTTTTAGTGTAGCGTCGCTGTTGAGCCGCGTGTGATAGAGCCGGAAATAATTGACCGCCTGGAGATTGATGGCTCCGCCTGTTTTGCGGGCACCGGCCAGTGAAAGCCTGATGTTGTTCCAGCCGGGCCTGAGGTTAAGGTCATCGGCCAGGAAGGTCCAGTGTAGCTCGCCTACGTCGGCCTTGCCGCCGCTTGAAATCTCTATCTGGGCGTCGCCAAGCCCCCAGCCGAAGGCATCCAGATCGGCCACATACAGGTCAAAGGCCAGCACGCCGTCTTCCTGGCTGACCTTGGTGTCGACGGGGGTTTCCAGCGCACGTTCAAAGAACAGCAGTGCGTTTTTGGGAACAGTGGTGCTCAGGCAGCCGTTTCCCTGTGTCTTGTCCAAATAGTCCACACTGAGTGTTCCCTGGCTCTTCCAGCCTTCGGTGGATTCGCATTCGTCAAAGAAGACGCCGGGGCGGGAAATGTCATCGACGAACTCTCCAATATTGATTTTTACTGTCGGGGCATAATTGTAAAGGGCGCCGGAATAAGAAGAACGGGCTCCCAGCCTGAAATAATACTCCTTGTTCTCTTGAAAATAGCTGCTGTTGTCCGCCACGTCTATGCCAATCTTGAATTCCCTTGTGGGGAGCACGCCGCTGCCTACGGTTTTGATTTTTGAGACGGAGTTGACAGTGCTGCCGACGCTGGCCTGGTCGCTGGCAAACAGGGCTATCTCTGCCACCGCATCGAGCGTGGTGGGCTCCAGGTTGAAGGTGGCCAGCACGGTGTTGGCCTCTTTGGTGATGGAGACATTGCGGAAGCGGATGTAAGGCGTCACATAAAAATCCAGCCGTGTCTGGCCGGCAATCTTGATTTCCTGTGCGTCTACGGGCAGGAAGTTGCGCTTGTCCGGCTGTATGGTGTAAGTGCCTTCGTAAAGCCTGGTGTTGCGGTAGCTGCCGTCGTTCTTGACCACGAGATATGTTGGAGTAGGGTCGGTGTAGCCGTGCTCAATAAGTTTTAAGGTGGTCCCGTTGACGATGTCGCCGGGCAGAGCTTCGCCGGTTGATGCGTCTATTATTGTCCCATAGAGGGTGGCGTCGGGCTCCTGGTAGGTGTCAAGCTGGAACAGGGAGCAGGATGCCACGGCCGGCAGCATAAGCGCCGCTGACGCAAAGATATTTACAAAAGAGTGTCTCATAGCTTTTACCATTGGGGGTTCTGTATGCAGCCGTTGCTGGCGGTTCCTGGGATGGCGAGGTAGTAGTTCTTGTTCTCCCAGGTGTGAGGGACTTCTTTAAGCACGACCTTGCGCACAAAAATGTATTTGGGCGGGCTTACCCGCAGATCGAGCAGCGGGTCCAGGGCCTTGCGGCTGCCAGAGGCAAAGACCTTCTGGAATTCCCTGCGTCGTATCAGGGTCCAGAATCGGTCGTTTTCGAAAGCGAGTTCGACTCTGCGCTCGCGCTGGATGTTGTCGCTGGTAAGCTCTATGTCGGTGGTATGGCCGGCCCTGCGCCTGGTGGCGTTGAGGCAGCGCCGGGCCAGGGCGGGATCGCCTTCGCCGCTCTCGAACACGGCTTCGGCGTAGCTCAGCAATACCTCGGCATATCGCATAATCGGGTAGGAGTTGGTGTTTTTGCCCAGTTCGTTCTCTTTGAGGGCCTTTGTAGAGAGAAACTTCTTGTAGCTGAAGCCGGTGCGTGTCATCACAAAGTGCTGGCTCTGGTCAAAGCCTGAATAATCGTCGCTGGAGGCTGCTCCATACTGATAGTAGGTCTTGTCTCCCACTGTTATGGAAGTGTTGCTGCTACCTTCGTAGGTGGCAGAGCCGTTGCGGGCCACATAGCCAGCCTGGATGGTGATAGTCTTGTCGCGGAAAACAGTCCCGGGCAGTATGCAGGTGGCCCACAGCCGTGCATCCTTGCCCTCGAAAATCTGGTTCGGCGTGTCAAAGTGCAGATAGTCGTGGCTGGGCTTGAAGCCGTCGTAGTCGGTCACATTGCCGTCGGTACGGGTTATGATAGTCCCGTCGCGGCCGGGATAGGCGTAGTATTCGTAGACGTCCACAAGGTCAAGGACAGGGTTCATACGGCCTGAATGCGGAGCGCTCAGGCGTGTCTGGTTGCTGTTGCACCAGAACTCATAGCTGTGGCAGGCAACAACCTCCGCATCGCCGTAGGAATAGATGAACATATTCTCAGAAGGGGCGGCAGAAGGGTCGCTGAAAAGTGTAATAAGGTTTTTCTGCGCGTCTTGCGGCGTATCCGGCGCCGGCTCGTACAGGCCGAACAGGCCGCTGTCTATTATCTCTTTGCAGGCGTTGATGCATTGCAGGTAATAGCCGTTGGCATCGGAAGGACTCATATGTATAAGCCCCAGCTCCACGGCTTCGCCTTCCAGCCCGTCCTTGGCGCCGTATTTGGCTATCGAGGCTGCAAACAGGGCGGCGCGCGCCTTCATCGCCAGGGCCAGATAGCGGGTGGCACGGCGGGCGTCGGCGCCGGTGCGTATCTGCGGCAGGCCGTTTGCGGCCAGGTCAAACTCTTCCATAATAAAGTCCCAGGTCTCTTTTTCTGTGCTGCGGGGCACCTTGAGCTGCTCAGGGTCGGGAGTATATTCCTGGAATTCCCTGATAATGGGCACCCCGCCGTAGCGCTTGGCCAGGGCAAAGTAGCCGAAGGCACGCAGGAAGTGGGCTTCTGCTTCTATCTGGATGCGCTGTTCGTCAGAGAGCTCGGTCATGTTCCGGACCTGCTGAAGCAGGTAGTTCACATCTCGCAAAAAGCCGTAGTCCCACCAGTGAGACACGTCTATGTTGTTGCCTTGCGAATTGATGGCATTGTCGGTGAACTGGTCCTGATAGAAGCCGACCGTATTGGCAGTGCCCTTGTGGAAGGCCGTGCCCGAAAACCCGAACTCCTCGAACGGGGCCTGCCAGTAGAGATTTGCCATCCAGGAGCGAACACCCTCTTCACTTGAGAGTATCCTGGAAGAACTTATCCTGTCTGTCGGCTCCAGGTCCCAGGCGTTCTTGCAGGAGGTCAGGGATGCGGAGGCGGTCAGCAGTGCGATGATTATATAATGGTAGCATCTCATATCTGTCAGAATGTTAAGTTCAGGTTGATGGTGTAGCTGCGGTTCAGGGGATATACCCAGCCGGCGCTGTCGCTGCCCTCTGAGCGCTCCGGGTCAAAGGCTTTCACAAAAGGGTCGCATATTGTGAGCAGGTTGTATCCGTTCAGGCTCACACGGGCGTTGCTCAGGCCCGTGCGCGACACCAGCCGTTTGGGGAGGGTATAGCCCAGTTCAACCGATTTGAGGCGCACAAATGAGGCGTCGCGCCGCCAGCGGTCGCTCACATTGTACATCGCACCGCCGTTGTTGCTTCGGTCGCGTATCGCCGGCCAGGTGCCTGGTACCCAGTCGCTTCCGGGGTCGCTGTTGTCTGCCAGATGCCAGCGGTCAAAGAAATATGCGGGGGTGTTGGCATCGCCCCAGAGAGGCTGGGCATAATAGTATGTATAGCGCACGGTGTAGAGTGCGGCGCCCTGGAAGTGCAGCGAGAGGTCAAAGTTTCTCCATCGGGAGGCCAGCGAGGCACCGTAATAAATCTTGGGCGTGCCGTTGGTGGTCTGCGGGGTCATATCGTATTCGTTGATAATGCCGTCTTCGTTCACGTCCACATACTTGAAGTCGCCGGGGAGCTCTCCGGCATTGCCGTACTGGCCGTCCTGGACAGCCCATTCCTGTATCTCTTCTTCGCTCTGGAACTGTCCGGCATATTGGTACATCCAGACTATGTCGGAGGCACGGCCCTCACTCCCGTTGCGGTAGCGGTTGTAGCTGCTGGTATAAGGCGCGTGCTCCCGATATACCCACATCGAGCGGGCAAAGTTGACATTGGCAGAGGCGGTGAGCCGCCAGTCGGAGGTGATTTTCTTGTCAAACGTGGTGGAGAGTTCTAAGCCCTGCACGCGGTCTATATCCAGGTTTTCCTGCGGGAGCTCGGCTCCGAAAGTGTTCGGAAGGGTATTGGTCCGGGTGGCCAGCAGGCCGCGGCGGTTGCGCAGGTAATACTCGGCCGTCAGGCTCAGGGCATTGTCCAGAAAGCCCAGATCCAGGCCAAAGTTGAACATCCGCGACTTGTACCAGGTCAGGTTGGGGTTGGTCACGCCGGGGGCTTGGCTGCCGAAGGTCCAGCTGCCGGTGTCGGAGAATACAAAGCCGCCCGAATTAAGTGTGAACCCGCCTATATACTGGAAAGCATTGCCGGCATCCTGCCCAAGTTCGCCGTAGGAAAACCTTAGCTTGCAGTTTGATACAAAGGGCAGTGCGTTATGAAAGAATGGCTCTTCGCTGGCGCGCCATCCGACTGAATATACCGGAAAAAACGCCCAGCGGTGAGAAGGGTGGTAACGATAGGACCCGTCGTAGCGCGCGGCAAACTCAAACATATACTTGCCCTTGTAGTCGTAGGTCAGGCGGCCCAGCAGGGACTTGAACATAGTCTCGGATTCGCTTCCGCCGGTCGCCTGGCCGTCGGTGTCGCCGTATTGTATGATGTCCATTGTGTAGAACGAATACTTTCGGCTCAGGCCGGCATTCTTGTCAAAACTGTTGCCCTGTTCCCACACGAGCGTGGCTCCGGCGTGATGGTGCTCGGCAAATGTGTCGTGCCAGCTCAGCTGGGCCTGGAAGCGCAGGGCATAATTGTTTATCCAGGCTTCGTTCAGCTCTGATGTGCCGCTATTCCAGGTGTGAGTGTAAATGTCGTTCTCGCTGTCATAATTGTAGAGGTTGTAGCTCAGGCCCATATTCTTTGACACTGTGGTGTAGTTGTCATATGCGGCCGTGCCCTTCAGCTGCAGGTTTTTCACCCAGGGGCAGTTCCAGATGAGAGAGCCCTTGGCCTTGTAGCTGCGGATGCGGTGCTTCACGTAGCCGGAATAGTCAGTGTCAGAGGCCGCGAGCGGGTTGATGACCTGGCCGTCATAGACATAGGCATAATAGTCCGGGTTTCCGTTGGCGTATGGCTGGTGGATAGGGGCCTCGCCGATAGCGCCGCGCATCAGGTTGGTCAGGGGAGTGGAGGGCCCGTCGTTGTGCTCTATTATGCCGCTGAAATCCACCTCGGCGGATATGTCCCTGCTGACTTTGGCAGAGGTATTGGCGCGGAAGGAATACTTCTCGTAGTTGATGGTATTCAACTTCAGTATGCCCGGCTCGTTGTTGTAGCCCAGCGAGGCGTAGAACTTGATGACGTCGTTTCCGCCGCTGGCAGAGAGATTGTGATACTGGTTGACGGTGAAGTCCTTCATCATGGTCGAGTACCAGTCCACGCTCTCATAGCCGGGAGCTCCCGTGCGATAGTTTTCCAACTGCTCGGCCGTGTAGGGGAGAGGCTGGCCGCCGTTGGCCGCCTGGTCGTTGAGGATGCTGGCATACTGATAGGCGTTCATCATGGTCGGCATCTCGGAGGGGTGGCTCAGGGTAACGGAGCCGTTGTAGCTCAGGCGCATCTTGCCGGCTTCGCCGCGTTTGGTGGTGACAAGTATCACGCCGTTGCTGGCATTCATGCCGTAGATGGCTGCAGAACCGTCTTTGAGCACAGAAATGCTCTCGATATCTTCAGGGTCAAGCTTTTGGAATTCTGTGGTAGAAGATACGGCCGTACCGTCTATTATTACCAGCGGAGTACCGAAGCCGCGCACATTGATGCTGGAAGCGTAAGAACCCGGGGCGCCGCTGGTCTGACGTATCTGCAGGCCGGGTATCTTGCCCTGAACCCTCTGGGCCAGCGAAGTGTGGGTGGTGGTGAGAGCCTCTTCGCCCTTGAGAGTGCTCACGGAGGTGGTCAGTTTGCCGCGCATCTGTGTGCCATAGCCCACAACCACGGCTTCTTCCAGGCTCTGCAGGTCGTCCTGCAGGGTAAAAACACTGCCGGCAATGGCCTTTGAGGCAGGGATGCGTAGAGTCTTGAAGCCCAGGCAGACCACCTCGTATTCACCGCCTTCGCTCTGTGGCAGGGAGAATTTCCCGTCGAGCCCGGTCACGGCCACCTCGCTCTTGCGCATCAGGTTCATTATGGCGGCGCCAATGACCGGCGCTCCGGTGGCATCGACAATGGTTCCGGTAAAGCCCTGGGTGCTCTGCCGCGGACCATCTTGTCGCCCTTGCTGCGGCTTGTCTTTGGTGAGTATGATGCTGCCTGCGTTGATCTTGCAGCTGATCGACAGCGGTTTGAAGAGCCGGTCAACCACCTTTTGAATATCCTCTCCATCGGCGTGCAAGCTGACCTTGGCGCTTTCGTCAAGAGTTCCGCTGGAGTAGAAAAAGTGATAGCCGGTTTCTCGTTTGATAGTCTCCATCACTTCCGACAAAGGACGCTTGTCGGCGTGGATTGTCACAGTGCGCTGCTGGGCCCCAGCCTGAAAGGTCGCGGCCAGCAGGAACATTAGCACGGAGAGTATGGTTGCAGCATTCTTCATATCAATAGACCTCCATTATTTTGCGGCCGCTGCCGTCGGTTTTGTCCAGAGCCTTGAAGTGTAATCCGTCGGCAAGTTCAAAGTCCTGCAGGATGGTCTGCAGGCTCTCGCTGCCCAGATTGCCGGTATAGCATTTGCCCGCAATGGCCTTGTTCTTGACAGTGAAGCTCACGCAGAACCGGTTTCCTATCTGCCTCAGGGCCTCTTCCAGCGGAGTGTCGCAGAATGCGAATCCTCCTTCTTTCCAGGCCAGGGCCCCGTTGATGTCTGCCTGAGCGATTTCCACGGCTCTTGTCCCGGGCGCAAGGGTGGCGCACTGACCCGGCAGCACCGCCGCCGTCTTGCTCTGCCCGGAAGCATCCGTCCAATGCAGATTGATCCCGCCCTCTTCGAGCCAGGCGCGCACTTTGCGGCCCGGCATATTGTAGGCATCCACATTGAAGCGGGTGCCGGTCACTTGTATGTCCATCTCGTGGGTGTGCACGATAAACGGGTGCTGCTTGTCGTGCGCAATGTCGAAGAAAGCTTCGCCGTCCAGCTCTACTTCCCGCTTCCCTTTGCCAAAACTGCCCGGGTAGGAGAGTGTGCTGCCTGCATTCAGCTGCACGGTGCTTCCGTCAGGCAGAGTGATGAAAGAAAGCATACCTGTGACGGTGCGCAGTTGCACCATTGCCGGTTCGCTTTCCCTCTGGCCGGACAGCCTGTGCAAGAGCATTCCGGCGGCCAGTACTACCGGGATAAGCAGGGCTGCAGCCACGTTGCGCGTAAGCATCAGTGTTTTTTTGTTCCAGGCTGCGGCAATCCTGGACTGCGTCTTTTTCAGGGCAGCATCTGCGTCGAAGCGCTTTGGGGCCCCGGCAGTGTCGGCGGCAAAGCAGATGTTGTAAATCTCCTGGGCGTGCAGCCTGTTTTCCTCGGCCTCACGCAGCCAGGCGGCCAGGGTGTCTATCTCGTCTGCAGATAGTTCTCCGTTGTACCATCGGACAAGCATCGTGTCGTAATCGCGAGTCATCGAATCCTATTTTTGTTTTATTATTTAGACATTTAATGGGGAAAAATTCCCCGAAAATTGTCATTTTTGTATAGACTGATTATTTATGGAAACATCCGACCGGGAAGCATTATTGCTCAAAAGGCTCCGCAAGGGCAGCAGGGACGCATTCGAGACCCTGTTCCGCTTGTACTATGCCCCATTGTGCGTGCACGCTGCCCACTATGTCGGAGACCAGGATGCAGAAAACATCGTGCAGGACCTGATGGCGCATCTGTGGGAAAACCGTCGCCGCCTGGAGATCAGCACTTCGCTTCGTGCATATCTATACAAGGCAGTGCGCAACCGTGCGCTCACGCTGCTGGCCCGCAGCAAGACTGCCGGCAAGGTGCTGGACAACATAGGCCGCTCCATGGATTTTTATTTCCTGCCACCGTCCTGCCCGTTTGACGAGCTTATGTCAATGTTTGAAAAGGCAATGAGTAAACTGCCCGAAGAAGTGCGCGAAGCCTTTTTGCAAAGCCGATTCGAAGGCAAGACCTATAAAGAAATAGCCGCAGAAGCCAATGTGAGCGTCAAGATTATCGACCACCGCATCCAGAAGGCCGTGACCCACCTGCGGCGCCAGATGGCCTTCCTGCTTCCCAATCCGGCATAAGTCATTATCGCACAAGGCGTATCAGCGCTTCCAGAAAATAGTAGTCTGCATAGGTGAGGGGTACATCCACCTCGCCGCCATCCGGAAGGTTGCCCACGCTGTGACGCAGCAGAAAGTTGCCGTTGCCCTCTGTGGCAAAGTATTCTTCAGAAGCAAGGGTGCGTACCTGGTGCAGTGCCATCCTGTGGCATCTGCGGGCCAGTTTGCTGTCTGCAGTCAGACCCGAAAGTTCTGCAAAGGCAGAGGCCATAATAGCCCCTGCGGAGGCATCGCGATATGTGTCTGGTATGCCTGGGTCGTCAAAGTCCCAGTATGGGACGCCGTCTTTGGGCAGGCGTTTCAGCAGCATCTCTGCGATGTTTTCTGCCCGGGTCAGAAACGCTGTCTGCCCAGACTCCCTATACATCATTGTGTAGCCGTAAAGCGCCCAGGCTTGCCCCCGGGCCCAGGCTGAGTCGTCGCTGTAGCCCTGGCGGGTGCACTTGAAGTCCACATCGCCGCCCTGAGGGTCATAGGCCACCACGTGCCAGGTGGTGTAGTCATTCCTGAAATGATTTTTCATTGTGGTATTCGCGTGGCACACAGCAATATCTTTCAACGAGTCTGCACCAAAAAGCTTTGCTGCAGTAGTCAGAAGTTCCAGATTCATCATATTGTCTATAATGACCGTGAATTTTGACTCCCTGAACTCGCCCCAGCTCAGGGTGCAGCCCACCTGCGGGTTGAACCTTGCCGCAAGATTTTCGGCACCGGCCTTTATTGCAGGCAGGAAGCAACTGTCTCGGGTTATTCTCCACCCATTGCCAAAGCTGCAGCCAATCATAAAGCCGATGTCGTGGCCGACATTGTACTCCGGCAACGAGGATAGCTCCAGAGTGCGCCTGCGGGCAATCTCCAGCAGTTTTTCGTCTCTGGTATATTCATAAGCATACCAGGCTGTGCCGGGAAAGAAGCCGCTGGTCCACGCCCTGATGCCTGCGTCCATCACCTTTCCTTTCTCAAAAGTGCGGGGTGACATACCTTGTGCGACCCTGGCGTCCATATCTATGATTTGCTGCGCCGCAACGGGGAAGACCCTTTTTGAAATATGCTCTGCGCTCTCGCTGCAAGAAAGGGATGCGGTCGCTGTTATGAACAGCAGAATAAAGAAAACAAATGTCTTGTTAGTCATAGCCGGATATGCATTTCGATATAAAGACTGTCAAAACACATATTTTCCCCATAAAAAACCTCCCCGCAATTCGTGGCAGCGGGGAGGTTTTGCGTTACGGATATCGTATTATTTCACCAGAGAGTAGTGAGGGCCAAAGCGCTCGAAGGCGGCGCGGTCCAGCTCTTCGCGGTGGTCGGGATGAGCCACGCTGATGATGGCTTTGGCGCGCTCCTGGAGCGACTTGCCATAAAGATCCACGGCGCCGTATTCGGTCACCAGATAGTGGATGTGTGCGCGGGTGGTCACAACGCCTGCACCCAGGGTGAGGGTAGGAGCGATTTTGCTGATGCCCTTGTTGGTAACGGAAGGCATAGCGATGATGGCCTTGCCGCCCTGGCTCAGGGATGCACCGTAGGTGAAGTCTATCTGGCCGCCCACGCCGCTGTAGAACTTGGTGCCTAGGCTGTCTGCGCAAACCTGGCCGGTAAGGTCAACCTGCAGAGCAGAGTTGATTGCGGTCATCTTGGGGTTCTTAGCGATAACGAACGGGTCGTTGGTGTAGCCCACGTCCATCATAGCCACCATAGGGTTGTCGTCTATGAAGTCATAAACCTCCTGGCTTCCCATAAGGAAGGTAGAAACCATCTTGCCGGGGTCGGTAGCCTTGCAGGCACCGGTGATCACGCCTTTTTCTACCAGCGGCAGCACGCCGTCGGCAAACATTTCGGTGTGGATACCCAGGTCCTTATGATTTCCCAGCTGTGCCAGCACTGCGTTGGGGATGGCACCGATGCCCATCTGCAGGCAGGCGCCGTCTTCGATAAGCTCTGCGCAGTTCTTGCCGATAGCGGTCTCGATCTCGTTGGGCTGGGTAAAGGTGGCGGGCTCCAGCGGAGTGTTGTCCTCTACGAACATATCTATCTTGCTCAGCGGGATGATGGCCTGGCCCCAAGAGCGGGGAACGTGCTTGTTGACCACGGCGATGACGGTCTTGGCGCACTCGATGGCTGCCAGGGTGGCATCGACCGAAGTACCCAGTGACACGAAACCGTGCTTGTCGGGAGGGCACACCTGAATCATGGCCACGTCGCAAGGCAGGGCGCCGCAGCGGTACAGCTTCTGAGTCTCGCTCAGATGCACCGGAATGTAGTCTGCATAGCCGGCCTGAACACCCTTGCGCACATTGGCACCTACGAAGAATGCCTGATGGAAAAAGATTCCGGAGTATTTCTCGTCGGTGTAGGGAGCGGGACCCTCGGTGTGGAGGTGGTGGATAAACACATTCTTGATCTCACCTGCGTCTGCACGGCGGCAGAGGGCCTGGATGAGCACCTGGGGAGCGCTTGCCACAGAACTGAAGTGGACGTGATCGCCGCTCTTTACAACTTTTACGGCTTCGTCCGCGCTGATAAACTTGATAGTCTTGTTCATCTATTTTGTTTGATTATGTTTATTTTTGTGGCACGAAGATACAAAAGTTGAATCAAATTATGGCCAATAACCGCGAAAATCAACTGGCGGCTTTTAACCGTCTGCTGGATGTGATGGACACTTTGCGCGAAAAGTGCCCCTGGGACCGCAAGCAAACCATAGATTCCCTGCGCCCCAACACCATAGAAGAGGTCTACGAACTCTCCGACGCCATCCTGAACCACGATATGCACAATATCTCCAAAGAGCTTGGCGATGTGCTGCTGCATATAGTGTTTTATGCCAAGATTGGCAGCGAGCAGGGGCAGTTTGACATTGCAGACGTGTGCAACCAGTTGTGCGACAAACTGATATTCCGCCATCCGCACGTCTATCCTCCCAAGGAGGACGGCAGCGAGCTGGCCAAAGATTCCTCCAAGGCCAAGAATGCCGACCAGGTGGTGAAAAACTGGGAGCAGCTGAAGCAGACAGAGAAGGACGGCAACAAGACAGTTTTGAGCGGTGTGCCGAATGCACTGCCGCCGCTTATCAAGGCCTACCGTATGCAGGACAAGGCCCGCGCCGTGGGCTTCGACTGGGAGAAGAAAGAGGATGTATGGGACAAGGTGGCCGAAGAGCTGGGCGAGTTCAAGGCCGAGCTCGCCAATATGCCCGACTCGGAAGAGGGCCGCAGTGCCGCCCAGGCAGAACTGGGCGACTTCCTGTTCTCTATTGTGAACGCATCGCGGCTCTACAAGCTGAATCCCGACACCGCCCTGGAGACCACCTGCAACAAGTTTCGCAAACGCTTCACTTACGTGGAGATGAAGGCGCGTAAAAGCGGCCGCGACATCAAAGATCTGACCCTGCCCGAGATGGATGCCCTCTGGGAAGAGGCCAAAAAGAGCGAGTAGATGGTCTCTGACTGGCAGGTACGCACCGCGCTTCTGATGGGCGATGAAGCTCTGGAGCGGCTTTCCCGCAGCACCGTGGCTGTGGTGGGAGTCGGCGGCGTAGGTGCATATGCTGCGGAGATGATAACCCGCGCCGGTGTCGGCCATTTGATTCTGCTTGACTGCGACGTGGTGTCGCCTTCCGACAAAAACCGCCAGATGCTGGCCCTGGATTCCAATATGGGGCGTGTGAAGGTCGAGGTCATCAGCGAGCGGCTGCGCGACATAAACCCGGAAATCCAAATCGACATCATTGCCGGCTATCTTACAGAAGAGAATGTCCCGCAGATGCTGGGCGGCTACAAGATTGACTTTCTGGTGGATGCCATCGACACGCTGGCCCCCAAGCTGGCCCTGATAGAATACTGCGTAAAGAGCGGCATCCCGCACGTTAGTTCAATGGGTGCCGGTGCCAAATACGACGCCACCAAGGTGCGTTTGGTAGACCTGAGCAAATCCTACAATTGCCCGCTGGCCTACATAGTGCGCAAGAAACTGCGCAAGCGTGGCATAGAGAAGGGCTTCAAGGTGGTTTTCAGTGAGGAATTACCGGAAAGAGAGGCCATAGTAGAGGACGCCGGCCGCAATAAAAA
Organism: Bacteroidales bacterium; assembly: GCA_016290415.1. Classification (GTDB taxonomy): domain Bacteria; phylum Bacteroidota; class Bacteroidia; order Bacteroidales; family UBA932; genus Equibacterium. The sequence continues at coordinate 6,707 of JAEETP010000010.1, read as the reverse complement.
ATCGCAGGTTGGCACCATCTCCTATATGCCCGCCGTGTTCGGCTGCGTGTGCGCCCAGGCGGCAATTGATTTCCTCAGGAAAAATCACTAACTTTGCGCACTTTTTAGACTGATATGGCAGAAAATAAATTACTGGAGAAACTGGAAGACCTCAAGGCGAAGTACGCTTCGCTGCAGCAGCAGCTGGCAGATCCCGAACTGATTGCCGATATGAAGCGCTTTGTTCAGGTCAATAAGGAATATAAGGAACTGGAGCCCATTATGGCTGCGGGGGCTGAATACCGCCGTCAGGTGGACAGTCTGGACATAGCCAAGGATATTCTTCTGAACGAGAAGGATCCCGACTTGCGCGAGATGGCAAAGGCAGAGGCGGCCGAGATAGAGGAGAGGCTCCCCAAGATGGAAGAGGATATCAAACTGCTTCTGATTCCCGCTGACCCCGAAGACGACAAGAACGCCATTCTGGAAATCCGCGGCGGAACAGGCGGCGATGAGGCGGCCATTTTTGCCGGCGACCTTTTCCGTATGTACGCCAAATATTGCGAGAAGAAGGGCTGGAAAATGGAGGTCAACAGCAGCAGCGAAGGCGCTATGGGCGGCTTCAAAGAGGTTGTATGCAAGATTTCCGGAGATAAGGTATACGGCACCCTGAAATACGAGAGCGGCGTGCACCGCGTGCAGCGCGTGCCCCAGACCGAGACCCAGGGCCGAGTGCATACTTCAGCCGCATCTGTGGCAGTGCTGCCCGAAGCCGACGAGTTTGACGTGGACCTGAATATGAACGATGTCCGCAAGGATACATACTGCGCATCGGGCCCCGGCGGCCAGTGCGTCAACACCACCTATTCTGCCGTTCGCCTGACCCACATCCCCACCGGACTGGTGGTGCAGTGCCAGGACCAGAAATCCCAGATCAAGAACTTTGAGAAGGCCCTCGAAGAGCTCCGTACCCGTCTGTACAACTTCGAGTATCAGAAATATATGAGCGAGATTGCGGCCAAGCGCAAGACCCTGGTTTCCACCGGCGACCGCAGCGCCAAGATCCGCACATACAACTATCCCCAGAGCCGCGTCACCGACCACCGCATAGGCTACACTATGTATAACCTGCCCGTCTTTATGGACGGTGAAATCCAGGAACTCATAGACCAGCTGGTGATTGCAGAGAACGCAGAGCGTCTGAAAGCTGCCGGAGAAGAAGATTAACCGGACTTTTTACCAGAAGAATACCAGGAATGCGACCCATTTGGCCTTGATGCCGTCGTAGTGTGCGATGGTCCTGTAGTTTGCGTCCTGGATTCTGCCGTCCTTCACGTGGCCAATGGTTGAATAATTGGCATTCTGCACCGTGCCGTCGCTCTTGATGTGGCCTATGGTAGAGTAGTTTGAGTTCTGTACGGTGCCGTCGCTCTTGATATAGCCTATTGTCTGGTAGTTCGCATTCTTTACTGTGCCGTCCAGATAAATGTGGCCAACGGTTGAATAATTGGCATTCTGCACCGTGCCGTCGCTCTTGATGTAGGCGATGGTCGAGTAATTGGAATCGGTGATTTTCTGCCCGTATGCTGCCGTGCCGGCCAAAAGCAGGAACAATATCAACAGAATCTTTGCTCTCATAATTCTAAGGTTAACAATTGTTCCTTCTCAAAAATTGTTCCCTTTAGGCGGCGGTAGAAAAAGATACCAACTCAAGATCCAGAGTGCGGATAAGACCGTTGATCTCGGGAGTTGCATCGCTCATAAGGAACTGCATAACATCTTGAAGAGTAGGGGTGGGGGTGTTTGTTTTCATAGTCATTATCCTTTTGTTTGATGCAAAGATAATGGCCTATGTGTGTCAAATCGTTGCGCAATAGCAAAGATGTTAAAGAAAAAATATTGAATATTAGTATATTTGCACAAACGAACATAATCAGCGTAAAGACATGAAGAAATCATTTGCTCTTTTTGTGTGTGCGGCTATGATGATGCTGGCTGCTACAGCGGCTTATGGCCAGTATTCGGGATATACGGGTGATGCTGCCGGCAGCCAGCAGCAGATCTCCAATTGGCGAGTGGCTGTCCAGGGCGGCTTCGGCTACAGGCTGGCCAAACTTGAAAAGACCGGCAACGAGGTCGTGGACGCCCATAACAAGGCTCTGATGATGGGCTATACCTATGGCGCCGACGTGACATATTACTTCTCGAGTTATGGCGTTGGTGTGAAATACAGCGACATGCACAGCCAGAGAAAGGATGCCGTTACAGCCGAGATAGACGGTGAATATGTCAACGGAATGTATACCGACGTGATAGATATCAGATACATCGGCCCTATGGTGTATTCAAGGTTGGTAAACAAATCGGGCACCGGTGTGTTCTTTCTGGGAGCCGGAGCCGGCTATCTTGACTACACCGACAACGGCCGCATGATAGAGGCCGGAACCATAAAAAGCGGCACTCTTGGGGTATGCGTCGAATTTGGCTATGACCTGAAGTTGATGAACAATATCTTCCTTGGTGCATCCCTCGGCCTGGTAAACGGCACGCTGACCAGTTATACACTTACGACCGACAGCGCCGCGGTGCCCCAGAAGGTGGAGCTCGATAAGGACCAGTTCGAATCGCTGCGCCACATGAATCTCTCCCTCGGACTGCGATTCTATCTGTAGTCTTTTATGGCGATGAAACGCAAGCTTAGACTTTTTTTGGCCACCGTGGCCGCTGTGGCCACACTGACCTCCTGCGCGACAGCGCGGTTCTACTCCGGATTCACCCCCGCCGCTGCCGGCGAGATGGTTCTTCTGGGGCCTGTCTCCACCCAGTTTTATATTGATGCGAACGACAAGGAGTTCTACAGCGACTCGCTTTCGATGGCATCGGAAGAGTTGCTTTCAGATGTGACGGTACGCCTGGGGATGCCCGTCAAGGAGATATTCCCCCTAGACTCGCTGCAGATGGAAGAGACTGTGGGGTTTATGCGCTATCTGGACGCCGCCAGCGAGCAGAAAGTGGGTGAGGCTCCGATCCCCTCAGCGCTCGACGAACTGCTCGAGGCCGAAGGTTACAGATATGGACTGCTGATGTATGCCGAAGGCATGACCCGGGACCGTTCCAGATATGTCAAGGACGCTGTGGGGAGCACCCTACTAAGCGTATTCATAGCCGTTGCGACACTCGGTCTGATAGTGCCCTATGCAATCCCGGTGGCGCACACCTCGGCGATATACGCGGCCGTGCTCGATTCCGAGACCAACCGGGTGGTGTTCTTCAACTGGTCCGGTCCCAGGGAGGTGAGTCCTTTGGAAGAGAAGCACGTGCGCAGCCAGCTGGCTGACATCTTCAGGGACTTTATTTATCGCCGCTGAATAAAGATATTATTCCTCAAAAGATACAGTTTCTGCCAGGTCGTCTCCCGGCTCGGGCAGCTGTTTTTTGGAAGGAACGCCCAGTTTCTTGACCTGATGTGCAGAGACAAGTATGCTGTTGCCGGTCTCGCCCAGCTTGGCCTTGCCGTCGTTGTAGGCCTTCTGGGCCTCTTCAAGCTTTTTGCCCACCGTGGCGTAGTACTTGGTGAAATCTGCCACACGGTCTATCATACGGCTGGCGGCGTCAATGATCTTCTGCTGGTTGTTTACCTGCTCTACATTGCGCCAGCCCAGCTCTATCATACGCAAGAAGGGGAGGATGGTCTCTTCGCTGGTCACCAGCACCTTTTTTGAATAGGCGTCGCGCCAAATCTTGGGGTCGTCTTCGTAGGCCATCTGCAGGGCGGGGTAGCTGGGGACGAACATAATCACGAAGTCCACCATTCTGTGGCCCGGCAGGATATAGCTGTTGTAGTCCTTTGCGCTGAGGTTCTTGTACTGGTTGCGGATGGCCTCCACGTTGCGGCGGCGGGCATCCTGCCGCTCGTCGTCGTTCTTAGCCTCCAGATAGTCCGAATATGCTGCCAGAGATACCTTGGAATCCACCGCTACGTCCTGGTTGTCGGGGAAGTGGAGAATGAAGTCGGGCCGCATCCGCTTGGACGAGACCTCATTCTCTATCACCAGTCCCAGCCGGTCGCGCAGGGTGACCTCCTTGTCAAAGTCGCGCCCCTCTACCATACCTTCTCCGGTGAGTATATTCAGCAGCAGGGTTTCGCCCCAGATTCCCTGAAACTTTTTCTGGCCGCGCATAGCCTCTGCCAGATGGTCGGCTTTTTCGCCCACCGAACGGGTCTGCTGCTCCAGCTGCTTCACCGCCGCCTCAAACTGATTTTTGAGGCTGGTGCTGGTCTCGGTCTGTGTCTTCTTGTTGGCCTCGAAGGCAGATTTCATCTCGGTGATATCCTTGCCCAGCGTCTTGGTGATGGATTCGAAATTTTCCCTGGCGCGTTTGTCCAGCTCCTCTTCGCGCTGCTTGAGCAGCTTCTCCGTCTGGGCGGTGAGCTCTGCCTTCAGGCTCTCTGCCTGCGCCTTGAGCGCCTCTTTGTGGCTGGCGCGCAAATCGTCCAGGTTCTTCTCGTAGTTGCGGGTCATCTGAGCCAGCAGTTCGTCTTTGGTCTTGAGCTGCCCCTCTGCGCTGGCCCTGGTGCTCTCCAGCGCCGCCTGGCTCAGTTGAAGTTTGGTGCCCAGGTCGTTGATGGAGGCATCGGCCTCCTTCTGAATCTTGTGCCGCTTGCTGCGCTCAATCAAGACGGTGATCAATACGGCTATGGCCACGGCAATCAGAATGGCCGCGACAATGAATTTGATTAATGGCTGTAACACTGAGTCTATTCCTTTTTGGACAAAGTTACCTGCCAGTATGAGTAAAATAGATGCGCACATACCTTACTTCTTTAATTTTTTTGCCACCTTTCGATGGAAATCCCTTGCAATGACATCCGAAGCGTCGCGCCAGTTATATCGTATGGCCAGAATCAGCAATATGATGCATACCAGCGGGAACAGAGTGGACACCGTAAATGTATATACGCTCTTCAACTGAAAAAATGCCACTATCAGCCAGATTTGATATCCCAGAAGCACGAACATAGTGATGATGCACACCCTGATTTGCAGAATATACTGCTTCCGATAGAAGATTGCAGCTATGCAAAGGGCAATGGAGATGACTGTGAGAATCAGAAACTGTATGTGCTCTGTGAATTTGATGGAGTATTCCACTCCGTATTCATCTACTGTATAGCACATACGCGACCAGAGCAGCGACAGCATCAGAAAAGCGCTGATGCCCAGCAGTACGTTTTGCATTCGTGGCCAGGTGAGGATCATAGGCGCAAGGGTTTTGACAAATGTACTAAAAAAATTAATTTTGAACTGTGGAAGAGTTCCAATACATAGTCAATCTCTTTGGCGACAGTGACCCGGCGGTGATGGCCGCCGTGGACCGGTATTTCAAAGAAAACGGGTCGCAGGCCATAGCGATGCTCCAGGCAGAAGCCGCTGCAGAAATGGTCCCGGACCGCAAGCGGCTGCTGGAGAATATGCTGGTGCGCTACAACAAGAAGATGGTGATTTCTTCACTGAAGGATATTGCAGAGCAGTGCGTCTCCGGCGCCGAGTGCCCGCTGCTGGAGTCGGGCTATCTGCTTTGCGCCCTTACCGATCCCAGCCTGAAGAGGGAAGATTACCTGGAGGCCTTGCTGCCGGTGGCTATGTCTGTGCTGGAAGAAACATCCGAGGCAAAGACCGCGCTGGAAAACGTGACCCTCCTGAACCACGTCTTTTACAAACGCTATGGCTTTTCTGCCACGGCGCCCTTCGATATGTCGCTGGAGACATCCCTGCTGATGAACGTCCTGCGGGGCAAGAAGGGCAACCCGTTTGCCCTGTCTCTGCTCTATTTCATCGTGGCCCAGGTGGCAGGCCTTCCGGTTCATCCGCTCTGCTTCACCGGCGGCTTTGTGCCGGTCTATGTAGAGAACGACAAGATTCTTTTCAATATCAATGTCTTCCACGAAGGGGAGATATTCATAGAGAACAATATCAGCAAGATGGTAAAAAACCAGGCTGCGGCTATGGGCGTGAATGTTGAGATAGGGGAGGCGGCCGTGAAAAAGGATCATTCCATACTGGTTATGTATCTGGAGTTGCTGCAGATGCTCTATTCCAACGAAGGCAATTCTGCCGTGCAGATGGATATAGACGACGCCATAGAGGCGCTGGGCAGCAACCGCTACCTCACAATAGAGTCGGACGAAGACGAGTGGTAGTTAGTTCTGGGGCTCTTCAGAGCAGTATTTCTTTATGACGCCGTAGGCATCCAGAATGCCCAGCTCTCCAGCCTTGCTGATATCAATGCATCCCTTTTCCTTGTCTTTCAGGTAGATGAGCACCAGGCCGCGGTTGTAGTAGGCTTCGCCTATGTAGGGGAAGCGGTCCAGTGCCTTGGTGTAATTGGCCACGGCGGCGGGCAGGTCGTCTGACAGGCAGTACAGATTGCCCAGATTGTAATAGACGTAGGGGAAGTCGGGTGCCAGGCGGGCGCAGGCAAGCATATCGTCTATTGCGGCGCTGTAGTCGTATCTGGTGTTGGAGCGGTCCTTGACCACAGTCTTGCTGGTGTTGCCCGAATTGTCTATCGTGAGCGTCCGCACGCTGTTTTCCATACTTGCAATAAAATCGGTCATCTCGGCCTGCAGCACGCCGCGGTTCAGGTACAGGAAGGGGTTTGTGCCATCCATATCAATGGCCACGCTGTAGCTGTCCATCGCGTTGTTTAACTGGCTGGAGGCGGTC
>JAEETP010000149.1 GCA_016290415.1 Bacteroidales bacterium | reverse complement strand
GTGTAGCTACCCTCGGGCATATCGCGGTGGCGCTGCTGGATGCAGGCTTGCAGTGTACCTAAAAAGCCCTCGTTCTCGCGGGTGTCAAAGCAGGCGGTGGTGCCGCGGTGGCAGGTCGGGCCGTCGGGGTGAGCCTTGATCAGCAGGGTGTCTGCATCGCAGTCGGCAAACATATCCACTACGTGCAAAAAGTTGCCGCTGGTTTCACCCTTGGTCCAAAGCGTCTGGCGGGTGCGGGAAAAGAAGGTCACAAGCTGCGTGTCCAACGTCTTGTTAAAGGCCTCTTCGTTCATATAGCCCAGCATAAGCACCTTGAGGGTGTCGGCATCCTGAATTATGACGGGCAGCAGGCCGTCGGCGCACTTCTCTAATTCGAAATCACTGAATTTCATAATCTTACAGGTATATTTTGTTTTCTTAATTCTTGTTTTAGGACGGGGATGGGTATCTCTCCGCTGTGGAAAATGGAAGCGGCCAGGGCGGCGTCGGCTTTCCCGGCAGTGAGCACATCGGCGATGTGCTGTATGCAACCCGCTCCACCAGAGGCGATTATAGGAATTGAAAGCGCATCGGCCAAGGCGGCGTAGGTCTCGCACGGATAGCCGTCGCGGGTACCGTCGTGGTCCATAGAGGTGAACAGCAGCTCCCCCGCCCCGCGGTTTTGGGCTTCGAGCGCCCAGCTGAACAGCTCGCGGTCGGTGGCGGTGCGCCCGCCGTGGGTGGTGGCCATCCAGCGACCGTCCACCACTCGCGCATCTATCGCTATCACAACGAATTGGCTGCCGTACTTGCCGGCTATGGCGTCTATCAGGCCGGGGTTGTATATGGCGGCGGTGTTTACGCTGATTTTGTCGGCACCGGCATCCAGCAGGCGCGCCGCATCGTCCAGTGTGGAGATGCCGCCGCCCACGGTGAACGGGATGTTGATTTTCTCTGCCACGCGGCTCACCAGGTCGCAGAAGGTCTTGCGGCCCTCCACAGAGGCGCTGATGTCAAGATAGACAAGTTCGTCGGCCCCTTCTGCCGCATAGCGCGCCCCAAGGTCCACGGCATCGCCCACATCGCGAAGGCCCACAAAGTGAACCCCCTTTACGGTGCGGCCGTCCTTGACGTCCAGGCAGGGTATTATGCGCTTTGCAACCATCGCTCGATATCCTTTAAAGAGATGCGGTTTTCGTATATCGCCTTGCCGATAATCACGCGGCGAAGGCCTTCTTCGTTAAGGCGTTCTATGTCTGCCATAGAGCTGATACCGCCCGACACGGTGAAATCGATGGCCGGATAGCGGCCCTGCAGAGAGGTGTATAGGTCAAAGGCCGGCCCCTGCAGCATTCCGTCGCGGGATATGTCGGTGCAGATAATCTGCGTCACTGCGGGAAAACGGGCTATCAGATCGTCTATCGTCAGGTCCATATCTTCCTGCCAGCCGCTCACCGAGACCTTCCCGTCGCGAAGATCGGCTCCAAGTATCATCTTTTCGGGGCCATAGGCCAGCAGCCATTCGCTGAAGATCTCGGGCTGCCGGGCGGCGATGCTGCCGGCAATGGCGTAGGTCGCCCCACGGTCAAAGGCTGCGCGCAGGGCATCGTCGCTCTTGATGCCGCCGCCAAACTCTATTTCCAGGCCGGTGCGGGTTGCAATCTGCTCCAGGGTGGCCAGATTCTGCGGACCGCCTGCCTTGGCGCCGTCCAGGTCCACCAGGTGCAGGCGCTTTACGCCGGCATCTTCATAGGCGCGGGCCATATCCAGCGGCTGGGCGTCATAGACCTTCTGCCGGTCGTAATCTCCCTTGGAGAGGCGCACGCAGCGGCCTTCTATGATATCTATAGCAGGTATGAGTTCTATCATAGGTTCAGGAAGTTTTTAAGGATGGTTTCGCCCACCGGGCCGCTCTTTTCCGGGTGGAACTGGCAGGCAAAAAAGTTGTCTCTGGACAGTGCGGCGCTGAAAGTGACGCCGTGGGTAGCTGTGGCAATGGTGTCGGCGCAGATTTCGGGATAGTACGAGTGGACAAAGTAGACGTACGGGCTCTCTTCAAGGCCAGCGAAAAGCTGAGTTTTAAGGCCGCCCAGGCTGTTCCAGCCCATATGCGGGACCTTCTCGGTGGCTGTCTCAATGAAGCGGCGCACCTCGGCGGGGAAGATGCCCATACAGCGGACGTCGCCCTCTTCGCTGCCGGCGCACATCAGCTGGGCCCCTACACAAATGCCCAGCACGGGTTGCGTCAGGGTCGGAATGACCTCCGCCAGGCCGCAGCTCTGCAGCGCCTTCATTGCGGTGGAGGCCTCCCCCACGCCCGGCAGAATCACCTTGTCGGCAGCGCGCAGCTGGTCGGCGTCGGAAGTGAGCAGCACGTCTTGCGCACCCACGCGCGAGAGCGCATTCACCACCGAACGGATATTCCCGGCATCATAATCTACAATCGCAATCATAACAGGCCTTTGCTTGTAGGTA
>JAEETP010000009.1 GCA_016290415.1 Bacteroidales bacterium | reverse complement strand
TGTAGGCACATCTTGAAAAGCAAAACCCCCTACAGATACCTGTAGAGGGCTTTTCAGCGGTGCGGACGAGACTCGAACTCGCGACCCCCGGCGTGACAGGCCGGTATTCTAACCAGCTGAACTACCGCACCAATTCCCGACACAAAACTTATAGTTCCGAAACGGGATTGCAAATATAGAGTTAATATTTAATTATGCAAAGATTTTTTTGAAAAAACTGAAGTGGACGTTGCCGTATTTTTTCTCTTTGACAAATCCAGGTTCTTCAGAGAAGTTGTAGTCGGCCGGATGTTCCAGTATGAAAAGGCCGTCGTCTGCCAGGAAACCGGCGCCCAAAACCTTGGCCGGCAGGGTGGCCAGCCCCTCCAGTGCGTAGGGCGGGTCGGCGAACACCAGGTCGAACTGTTTGGTGCACAGCCCCAGGAAATCGAACACGTTGTGCCGCACCACCTGCATACCGGAAATCCCCAGGGCGGCCGCGGTCTTGCTGATAAAGGCAGCGTTGGCGGGATTCATCTCCACCGCCACGATGTCGGTGCAGCCGCGTGAGGCCATCTCATAGCTGATGCTGCCGGTGCCGGAAAAAAGGTCCAGAAAGGCGATGCTCTCAAAGTCGGTGGAGCCGGCCAGCACGTTGAAAAGACCTTCCTTGGCAAAGTCGGTGGTGGGCCGTGCCTGGTAGTTTGCGGGGGGATTTATGCTCTTGCCCCTGAGTGTTCCAGAAATAATTCTCATACTACTATAAACAAAAACTGCCCGCCGCGAAGCAGGCAGTTTTGCAAAGCCCCACGGGGATTACTCCCAGTTGCCGGCGTTGTTGTTAGGATTCTCTATGCTGCCCACCTGAAGGCCGGGGAAACGGTCGGTTTCCAGACGCTCGTAAACGAGATTTACGAGAAGCTGACGGTCCATACCCTTGAGCAGTGAAGCGTAGGGGATCTGAGCCTCGAACAGGGGAACATCCACGCCAGAAACCTCTTTGATGGTCTCGTGCATAATGATTTCGTCACCGTCAGAGAATGGGATGAGCTTGAGCTCACTTGCCTTGAAATCGGGCCTGTTCTTGAGCAGGGTGTCCCTTACAGGAATCTCGATGGCCTCGCGCTTAACCTTACCCTGTGCAACGGCTACGGAGTCGTCCATAGAACCGATGGAACGGATCACAGTCATTTTGCCGTTGTTGTAGAAATCGATAAGCGAGTCAATGCAGGGAGCAAATTTGCCGTTCACATTCTTGTAGGCAACCTGCAGGGTGCGGATGTCTTTGAGCTTGACAATGGCTGCAGCCTCTCTGAGAGTCTTCTCTTTGTTGAATTTGACAGGCTGCTGGATGCTCCTGATAATGAGGAATGCCAGCAAGATGATGATGATCGGGAAAACGATGTAAGTGAGAATCTTTTTCATATTTGGTTTTGTATTATTTCTGTCTTAGAGTCAAAATAACTCTCAAAAATAAAAAATATATTTAGTGCTTGCAAGATATTTTTAAATTTGCAGTTAATATTGACCAAAATAGGCGATGCGGACCACCAAAGCAGAGGAAAAACTTAACGATCTGATTCTGAAGAGTTCGAATATTGTCATCTTCGGGCACGAAAATCCCGACGGCGACTCTATCGGCAGCGCGGTGGGTATGTATCACTACCTCACCGCCCTTGGCAAGCATCCGCACATAATAATCCACAGCCGCCTGCCCGAATATTTCAATTTCATAATTCCGGCCGGCTCCATTTCCTATTATGTGGAAGATGGCGAAAAGTGCCTCAGATGCATAGAAGAGGCCGATCTGATGCTGTTCCTGGATATGAACGGGATGAACCGCACCGGCGAAGTTTCCGCGGCGGCGGAGGCGGCCCGGCTCAGGGAAAACGCCCCTCACTGTGCGCTGATAGACCATCACCTGAATCCCCAGACCGACAGTTTTGACGTTGTGATTTCCGATACGGAGGTCTCGTCTGCCTGCGAACTGCTGTACCACGTGCTGCTGGCGCAGCCGGGCGTGTGCGGCGATGTGAACAACCTGCCCAAGGAGTGCGCCGAGGCGCTTTTAACCGGCATATTGACCGACACCAACAATTTTGCGAACTCGGTGTATCCGTCCACTTATCTGGCGGTTTCGCAGCTGCAGGCCCGCGGTGTGGACCGGGACGCCATCTACAATGAGGTCTTCAGGTCGTACTCAGAGCAGCGGATGCGTCTTATGGGCCATCTTCTCCAGGACAATATGCGCTGCCTGCCGCAGGGCGTGGCCTATTTCACCCTGAGCATCGCCGACAAGAAAAAATATGATTTTGTGCGCGGCGACAGCGAAGGTTTTGTAAATTTGCCCCTCTCCATAAAGGAGATACGTATGACGGCGTTCTTCACAGAAGAGCCCGGATTCGTAAAAGTTTCCCTCCGTAGCAAAGGAAATGTGGATGTAAACGATTTCTCGCACAAATATTGCAATGGAGGGGGACATAAGAATGCCTCCGGCGGCCGGCTGTATATGCCCATCGATCAGGTGCCGGAGTATTTTGAGAGTAAAGTAAAAGAGTTTTTCAAGTAGTGAGAAGGCTGCTGTACATATTGCCGATGCTGGCGCTTCTGTTTGGCTGCGAGGACCCTCTGGCCAATACTGCCATTTCGCAGGAAGAGAAGATAGACAGTTTCATCAAATCCAAATATGCCGAATCTACCGTCGTGCCCAACGAGGGTGTCAACCGCATAGTGCTTGAGGCGGGGGACAGCACCATCTTTGCCTCCAAGGGAGATCTGGTGGACTTCGACTATATTGGCTATACATTCTCTTCCAGCATAGGCAATCCCTTTTCCCGCGGCTCTTTCCAGGGGCGTCTGGGAGACTGCCAAATGATAAAGGGTCTGAAATACGGCATCACCGGTATGTGCCCTGGCGAGAAGTCGTATATAGTCTTTTCCTGCAAGTACGGCTATGACAAACCCGTGGCCGGCATAGGGAAGGACCAGGCGCTGGTCTTTGAAGTATATATGAACGAAATAATCCGTGAATAATGCATAAGTGTTTTAAAATAGTCCTTGCGGCTGTGGCCATAGCCTCTCTGGCAGTTTGCTGCGCCAAGTACGAGACCGAAGACTCGCTGGTGTCGCAGAAAAGGGTGCGTGACGCCTGGATGAGAATCAATCTTGGCAAGGAGCTGGAAGCTGACGAGAACGGCTTGTATATACTGGAGAAGGAAGTGGGCAAGGGCGTGAAGATAGGCGATACCTCATATTGCCTTGTGGACTATGTCACCCGCGATTTGGACGGCAACTATACCAAGTACACCACAGAAGAGGCCGCCAGGATAATGGGCACTTACAGCAATACCAAGTATTACTCCCCCGAATTGATTCAGATGGGCAACTACAAGCTTTATACTCCTATGGAGAAGCTTGTGAAATCTCTGAACGAAGGCGGCTCCGTCAAGTTTATACTTCCTCCCGAGGCCACCACATACGACTATCCCAAGGATCTGAAAAAGTATTATAAGTCCCGCGGCAACGACGGCACCAAGCCGGCCCTCAGCGAGAATTATATATATGACCTGAAGGTTGTGAAGGTGATAGACGATATCTACAAATATCAGATAGACAATCTGGAGGCTTATTCCAATAAGAATTATTCTGGCGTGGATTCCCTGGAAAAGGGTTTCTATATGGTCAAGCTCAAAGAGAATCCTTCTGACAGGGACTCTATAGTTCCCGGTGCCAGCGTCAAGGTAGATTATATCGGCAAGCTGCTGGACGGCTTTTGCTTTGACACCAATATTCAGGATTCCGCCAAGGTATACGGTCTGTATCAGTTGAGCAAGACTTACGAGCCGCTTTCCGTCACATATCAGAAGAACGGTTATAATTTGAGTGACAGCGGTCAGAGGAGTTATGTGAGCGGCGTCATAAACGGTTTTGCAATGGCTGTGGGCCGGATGAGGTATGGCGAAGAGGCTATCGCGTTTTTCTGGTCGCCTCTGGCCTACGGTTCCGCATCGGCCGACGGCTATCCCGCCTATTCTCCTATGTGTTTCTACATCAAGGTTCGTCCTAAAGAATAACAGCACTTCGCGCCATGCGAAGAAAAAGCTTTGCGTAGGGAACAGGGGTTCTATGTTCTCCCTGGCCCGGAGCGAAGCTTTTTCGTAGCACAGCGAAGTGCTGCTATTTACACCTTTGGCTAAACGCAAAGGGCAACAAAAAAGACCTCCCGAAATGAGAGGTCTTTTTTAGCTATTGAGCGTTTCGCTTACTCAGCCTTGCCGTCGCTGCCAAGCACATTCACAATCTTGTGGATGTAAAGCTTCTTCATATTGTCGCGGGCGGGACCAAGATATTTGCGAGGGTCAAACTCAGCGGGCTTCTCGTCGAATACGCGGCGAATTGCTGCGGTCATAGCCAGACGGGAGTCGGAGTCGATATTGATCTTGCAAACTGCGCTCTTGGCTGCTTTGCGGAGCTGCTCCTCGGGGATGCCGACAGCTGCCTGAAGCTTGCCGCCGTGTGCGTTGATGGTGTCAACCTCGTCCTGGGGAACTGAAGAAGAACCGTGGAGCACGATGGGGAAGCCGGGGAGTTTCTTCTCTACCTCTGCGAGCACGTCAAATGCCAGCGGCGGGGGAACCAGACGGCCGGTAGCGGGATCTACGGTGCACTGCTCGGGTTTGAACTTGTATGCACCGTGGCTGGTACCGATAGAGATTGCGAGAGAGTCGCAACCGGTCTTGCTTACAAAGTCGATAACCTCTTCGGGCTTGGTATAGTGGGATTCCTCTGCAGAAACCTCATCTTCTACACCTGCCAGAACGCCGAGCTCGGCCTCTACGGTTACGTCGAACTGATGAGCGTATTCAACCACCTTCTTGGTGAGAGCCACGTTCTCGTCGTAAGGGAGAGAAGAACCGTCTATCATTACAGAAGAGAAACCGAAATCTACGCAGCTCTTGCAAGTCTCAAAGCTGTCACCGTGATCGAGGTGAAGGCAGATCTGGGGCTTTTCCCAACCGAGTTCCTTTGCATATTCCACAGCACCCTGAGCCATATAGCGGAGCAGAGTCTGGTTTGCGTATGCGCGCGCACCCTTGCTCACCTGGAGGATAACGGGGCTCTTGGTCTCTGCGGCTGCCATAATGATGGCCTGCAGCTGCTCCATATTGTTAAAATTGAAAGCGGGGATAGCATATCCGCCGTCGATAGCCTTGGCAAACATCTCACGGGTGTTCACAAGACCCAATTCTTTGTAAGAAACCATAGTTTGAATTATTTTGTTTAACTTAGATAATTGTCTTTTTGAGGCACGCAAATTTATACAAAAAAGTTAATTTTGCCTTATGCAACGGAAAGTAATAATTTTTTCTGCCCCCTCGGGCAGCGGCAAGAGCACAGTGGTGAATCACCTGCTTGCCAAATGTCCAATACTCGAGCTCTCTATATCAGCCACATCGCGTCCGCCGCGCGGAAGCGAGAAAGACGGCGTGGAGTATTATTTCCTCACCAACGAAGAGTTTGAGCGCCGCATTGCCAACGACGAATTCGTGGAATACGAGCAGGTCTACGTGGGCCGTTATTATGGCACTCTGAAGAGCGAGTTGGAGCGCATCTGGTCCAAGGGGCACATCATAGCCTTTGACGTGGATGTCAAGGGTGGCGTAAATCTCAAGAAGATATTTGGAGACGACGCACTTTCTGTGTTCATCCAGGCGCCTAGCGTGGAGGTCCTTCGCGACCGCCTGATAAAGCGCGGCACCGACACTCCGGAGGCCATAGAAGAGCGGGTGGCCAAGGCTGCTGAAGAAATGCAGTATGCACCCAAGTTCGACTATGTGCTGGTAAATGACAAGCTGGACGTTTGCCTCAAAGAGGCCGATGGCCTTCTGGACCAGTACTGAAGAGGTCGCCGCCGGGTGGCGCTATACTTTGGCACCTTCAACCCGATGCACGCCGGCCATCTGGCCATACTGAATTATCTCCGCCGGAAAGGCTTTGCCGAGGTGCGGATGGTGGTTTCTCCGGTGAGCCCGTTCAAGCCGGGCGGCGCCCAGACGGCAGAAGAGCGTCTGGCGGCCGTGCGGCAGAAGGTGGCGAAACACTGCCCGGAGGTGCTGGTCAGCGACGTGGAGTTCAATCTGCCCAAACCCAATTATACTATAAATACCCTCCGGCATCTCCGGCAGGCAGAGCCCGACACCGACTTCGTGATTGCGATGGGTGCCGACAATATAGCCGGTATAGAGGGCTGGCGCGAGTGGGAAACCATAGTGAAGGATTTCGAGATTTGGGTGTATCCGCGCAAGGGATTCTATGTCAAGCGCAAATGCAAAAAGCTGGGTGTCAAGTATCTTGAAGATGCCCAGCTGGTAAATATCTCTTCTACCCAGATCCGTAAGGGCACGGCCGACAAGAATTTGATGATATGATATACGAGCAGCTTCCTGCTGAGGCCTTCGAAGATCTGGCCTCCCGCATACTTTACGAGGATAACCACCTGCTGGTGATAAACAAGCGGGTGGGGGAGATTGTGCAGGGCGACAAAACGGGCGACGAGCCGCTGTGCGACACTCTCAAGGCCTTCATCGCGCAGCGCGACGGCAAGCCCGGCCGGGTGTTTATGGGCGTTCCGCACCGTCTGGACCGTCCCGTGAGCGGCATTGCAATGTTTGCCAAGACCAGCAAGGCGCTGGAACGCCTGAACGAGGCCTTCCGCACCGGCGACATCCACAAGACCTACTGGGCTCTGACCTGCGAAAAGCCGCAGCCGGCCGAGGGCGTGCTTAAGGATATGCTGCTCCGCAACGAAAAGCAGAACAAGTCTTATATCTGCAACAACGGTAATCCGGCGGCAAAAGAGGCGCGGTTGCGCTACAAGGTCCTGAAGCAGTTTGAACGCTACACGCTGGTTGAGGTGGAGCTCCTGACCGGCCGCCATCACCAGATCCGCTGCCAGCTCTCCGGCATCGGATGCCCCATCAAAGGCGATTTGAAGTACGGCGCCCCGCGCAGCAACCGCGACGGCGGCATCAACCTCCACGCCCGCAGTATCGTATTTACCCATCCCACGCGCAAGGAGCCGGTGACAGTCGTGGCGCCGGTAGACTGGCCGCCATTCATCCAGGAGTAGTTCCGGGCCACATTTTCTGCCATTGTGTCAGTTTTTTCCCGCTGGCATAATCTTCGTATTTTCTACTGCCGAATTCAAAAACTGACAATAGAAAATTTAAAATATTACAACTATGGGAAAAATTATAGGAATTGACCTTGGTACTACCAACTCGTGCGTTGCCGTAATGGAAGGCAACGAGCCTACCGTCATTATAAACAGTGAAGGCAAGCGCACCACTCCCTCCATTGTCGCTTTTACCGACAACGGAGAGCGCAAGGTAGGTGACCCTGCAAAACGTCAGGCCATCACCAACCCCCAGCGCACCATCTACTCCATCAAGAGATTTATGGGTGAGACCTACTCTAGGGTTCAGTCAGAAATCAACCGCGTTCCGTTTGCAGTGGAGCGTGGCGACAACGATACTCCGCGCGTGAAGATTGACGGCCGTCTCTATTCACCCCAGGAGATTTCTGCAATGATTCTGCAGAAGATGAAAAAGACTGCAGAGGACTATCTGGGACAGACCGTTACAGAGGCTGTCATCACAGTGCCCGCATACTTCAGCGACAGTCAGCGTCAGGCCACCAAAGAGGCCGGCGAGATTGCAGGTCTTACCGTTAAGCGTATCATAAACGAGCCCACCGCTGCCGCTCTGGCATACGGTCTGGACAAGAAGAACAAAGATATGAAGGTGGCTGTCTTCGACCTCGGCGGCGGTACTTTCGATATCTCCATCCTGGAGCTTGGCGACGGTGTGTTTGAAGTTAAATCCACCAACGGTGATACCCACCTGGGCGGTGATGACTTCGACCACAAGATCATCGACTGGCTGGCAGAGGAATTTATGAAGGATAACCCCGGCGTGGACCTGCGCAAGGACCCTATGGCACTCCAGCGTCTTAAAGAGGCTGCCGAGAAGGCCAAGATAGAGCTTTCAAGCCAGACCACCGCAGAGATTAACCTGCCTTATATCATCCCCGTGGACGGTGTGCCCAAACACCTGGTTACCAACCTGAGCCGTGCTAAATTCGAGCAGTTGTGCGACGGTCTTATCAATGCCACCATCGAGCCGTGCCGCAAGGCTTTGGCAGATGCAGGCCTGCAGGCAAGCCAGATAGACGAAGTCCTGCTGGTGGGCGGTTCTACCCGTATCCCCGCCATCCAGGCAATCGTAGAGAAGTTCTTCGGCAAGGTTCCCAACAAGGGTGTCAACCCCGACGAAGTTGTGGCTGTGGGTGCTTCCATCCAGGGCGGCGTGCTTGCCGGCGATGTAAAGGATGTCCTGCTGCTTGACGTTACTCCTCTGAGTCTTGGTATCGAGACCCTGGGCGGCGTGATGACCAAGCTTATCGACGCCAACACCACCATCCCGACCCGCAAGAGCGAGGTGTTCTCTACCGCCAGCGACAATCAGCCTTCTGTACAGATCAACGTGCTGCAGGGCGAGCGTCCGATGGCCCGCGACAACAAGCAGATCGGAGTCTTCAACCTCGACGGTATCGCTCCCGCACCGCGCGGCATACCTCAGATTGAAGTTACTTTCGATATCGATGCCAACGGTATCCTGAACGTTACTGCCAAAGATAAAGCTACCGGCAAAGAGCAGAAGATCCGCATTGAGGCTTCTTCCGGCCTGTCCGATGCCGAAATCAAGCGTATGAGGGACGAGGCAAAGGCCAACGAGGCCGCCGACAAGGCAAAGAAGGAACTCATAGACAAGATCAACGCAGCCGACGCTATGGTATTCCAGAGCGAGAAGAACCTCAAGGACTACGGCGACAAGATTCCTGCCGACAAGCGCGGCGCAATTGACAGCGCACTGCAGCAGCTCAAGGACGCCCACAAGATTGCCAAGGATGAGGTCGATGCAGGCCGCAGCGTATCCACCGACAAACTGGATGCAGCATCCAAGGCTCTTGAAGAGGCTTGGCACGCGGCCAGCGAGGATATGGCTCGCGCAGCACAGGCAGGCCAGGCTAACCCCGGCGCAGGCTTCAACCCCGGTGACGCAGGTTTCGGCGGCGGTGCAAACCCCGGCGCTGACACTTCCAATGGCGGCTCTTCCGACGCCAACGGCAATGCCGAGGACGTAGACTTCGAGGAAGTCAAGTAAAAGATATTTCTTCGACAAATAACGGAATGGGCGGCCCCGAAAGGTCGCCCTTTCTTTTTTGCTTCCAATTGAGTACATTTGCACGATATGTCGCTTCGTGAATACATAGAGCAAGAGATTCTGCCGCGGTACGAAAACTATGATTCGGCCCACAGGCTGGACCATATCGGGGCGGTGATACGCCGCAGTGCCGATTTGGCCAAGGGTTTTGATGTAGACGAGGATATGGTCTATGCCATCGCCGCCTATCACGACCTGGGTATCTGCGAGGGCCGCGAGCTGCATCACCTGAGTTCGGCGCGTATGATGCGCGAAGACGGGAACCTTAGGCAGTGGTTCAGCGAAGAGCAGATAGAGACTATGGCACAGGCGGTGGAAGATCACCGTGCCTCGGCCAAGTCTGCTCCGCGAAGTGTCTACGGCCGCATTGTGGCAGAGGCCGACCGCGAGATTGACGCCGACACTATAGTGCGCCGCACCATAGAGTACGGTCTTAGCCACTATCCAGAATATGACCGGCAAGGGCAGTTCAACCGCTTTAAAGAACATATCGATCAGAAGTATGCCCGCGGCGGTTATATCAAGATATGGATCCCCGAAGGGGAGAACGCCCGCCGTCTGGAGGCCTTCCGCACTGAGATAGAGCGGCCGGGCGCTCTGGAGAGAATGTTTGACAATTGGTATGAAAAACTGACAGAATAATGAAAAGAGTAGTTGTCGTTATTATGCTGGCGCTGTGCATTGCAGGCTGCCGCAACAATCAGAAAAAAGAGTATTATCAGTCCGACCTGAAAGAAGATATTGTCCCGAACAACGATGTTGACTGGATAGGGCTTTATATCCGCTGCCACGAGTTGGACAGCCTGAAGAACATTGCGGAGTTGGGTGCAAAGCAGCAGGGACACCCCTATGAAGCGCTGCCCGACAGCGTGGGCACGCTCTGGACATATATGCTAAATGAAATTTTGCTCCGTCACGGCACAGTAGCCTTTGGAATGTATGACAGCCATCGTGAGGACATTGCCAAGTACCTCCGTCTGGATTTTATAAACTACGGTTTCATTACCAAGGTATATCTGCCATACAAAGCCACACAGTCTTCACGTGAAGAGTATGGAGAAATCTGTATCAAAGAGCTTGAAAACGAGATGGCCAAGGTCCAGATGGGCCTGATGTACGGAGGCCCTGTTCCCAGTCACTACGAAAATCTGCTGAACGACCTGTTTCTGGCGTATGTCAATTACGAGCACAACGACAAGGCCCTGAATCTCTGCGAAGAGATATTGGCGTATATGTCAAACAGATATGGTGAGGAGTCCCGCGAATATGCCAATATGCTTAATAATAAGGCAAATCTCTGCAACAATACCGGCAGCGCATATTCCGCTGCGGTGGCTGCCAGACGCGCCATATCCATCTATGACAAGTTGATTGCAGACCCTGCAACCGATGCCGACACCCGCGCCAAGTTGAAAGAAGAAAAAGAAAAGCTGGAGGGTAAGCTCCAGCTCTGGCAGGGGAAATAATCCCCTTAAATGTTCATCGGGCGGTTGTAATCCAGCTCGCTGTGTTTCCTGGAATGCCTCAGCCACAGGCCGTACACCTCTGACACACGGCCGGCGGTGATAAAGGCGTGGATATTGTCGTCTTTGATTTTCTCCATAAGTTTGGCAAACTCTTCGTTGGTCAGGATTGCCTGCAGTTCCACTTTGTCGTCTTGTGAATAGCCGCCCTTGACGGGGTAAAGGGTGCAGCCGCGCTTGAGGGTGTTCACCGTGAAGTCGCGAATCTTCTCGTATTCGGGCGAAATGATGCAGACGCGTTTCTTGGCATTGAGGCCGGCGGTGAAATAGTCCACAACTATGCCGTTGATCCAGGTGCCTATGAAGCCCAGGAAAATCAGGTACAGCGAGTTGCCCGGAATGAAAAAGGCGGAGCAGCAGATGATTGCGCCCGCCACGGTGACGCTGGTGCCCAGGTCAATATGGAGATATTTGTTTACAATCTTGGCAATAATGTCCAGGCCGCCCGTGGAGGCGTTGATGTTGAAAAGTATGGCCTGGGTGGCGCTCAAAATGACAACGAAGCCCAGAAGATAGAACCAATAGTCGGTGCCGTTGGGAAAATGGAAAAGGGTGGCGGGGTCGATGCCGTATTTTTTGTCAATAACCTCGAACAGGCGCAGCCAGGGAGACAGAATCAGCGCCGTGTATACGGTCTTTATGCCAAATTCCTTTCCTATCAGGAAGTAGGCCAGCACCAGCAGTATCAGGTTGATGCTGAAGGTCAGGGCAGACACCGGGATGCCGGTGATGCGGTAAATGACAATGGAAAGACCGGAGATGGATCCCACGATGAGTCCGCTGGGCTGCATAAAGTAGTGTACTGCAATTGCGGCAATGCCCATAGCAATGGTCATCAGCAGGAAATCCTTAATTAATTTTTTTGTTTTCACGGATGCAAATTGTTTCAAAATATATGACTAAATTAGCGAAATTATAACAGACTTACAACTTTGATCGCAATATGTCATCATTTATTATAAACGGCGGCAACCGGCTGCACGGGACAATCACTCCGCAGGGGGCCAAGAACGAGGCTTTGCAGGTGCTTTGTGCCACATTGCTCACAAAAGAAGAGGTGGTGATGGAGAATGTCCCGGACATTATGGACGTGAACAACCTTATAGGCCTGCTGCGGGATATGGGGGTAGAAGTCAAGAAGCTTGGCGCCGGCAAGTGGTCTTTCAGGGCTGCCGATGTCAACCTCGATTTCTTTGAGAGCGACGACTTTGCCACCCGCAACAGCGCCCTTCGCGGCTCGGTGATGCTGGTGGGCCCTATGCTGACCCGGTTCGGCAAGGCGATAGTGGCCAAGCCGGGCGGCGACAAGATTGGCCGCAGGCACATAGACACCCATCTTGAAGGTCTTGTGAAGCTGGGCGCCGAATTTTATTTTGACACCGACAAGAAAAAATATGTGCTCTCTACCTCAGGCCTCAAGGGCTGCGAAATGCTGCTGGGCGAGGCCTCTGTGACAGGAACCGCCAATATTGTGATGGCGGCGGTGCTGGCCAAGGGCCGGACCGTGATATACAATGCCGCCTGCGAGCCGTATGTGCAGCAGCTCTGCAAGATGCTGTGCGCAATGGGCGCCAAAATCAGCGGCATCGCCTCCAATCTGCTCACCATAGACGGGGTGGAGGAGTTGCACGGCTGCAGCCACACCATCCTGCCCGATATGATAGAGGTGGGCAGCTTCATAGGTATGGCGGCTATGACCCAGAGCGAACTGACCATAAAGAATACGTCCTACAACAATCTGGGCATTATCCCCGACAGTTTCCGCAGGCTGGGCATCAACCTGCAGCAGCGCGGAGACGATATCTATATTCCTGCACAGGACGAATACCGCATTGAGTCCTATCTGGACGGCTCCATAATGAAGATTGCCGACGCTCCCTGGCCCGGCCTCACGCCCGACCTGCTTAGCGTGCTGCTGGTGGTGGCCACCCAGTGCCACGGCAGCGTGCTGATCCATCAGAAAATGTTCGAGAGCCGCCTGTTCTTTGTGGACAAGCTAATAGATATGGGGGCTCAGATAATACTCTGCGACCCTCACCGTGCGGTGGTGGTGGGCCACAATCACGAGCGCAACCTCAAGGGGCGCGTGATGACCTCGCCCGATATCCGCGCCGGCATCGCCCTGCTTATTGCGGCGCTGGGTGCCGAAGGGCAGAGCGTGATTCACAATATCGACCAGATAGACCGCGGCTACGAGCATATAGAGAGGCGTCTGGCCGCGCTTGGCGCCGATATCCATCGTAAAGAAGAACCTATGACCCATTAGACGATGGTTTACAGGGATAAAGAGATTTATAACACCTTCGGTCTGAAGGCGGTGGCGGCAAACTATGTGGAGTATTGCTCGCTGGACGAGTTGCTGCTGGATATTGCCGATGCCCCGCGGCCCTGGCTGCACGTGGGCGGCGGCAGCAACCTGCTGTTTGCCACCGAACGCTACGAGGGGACTGTGTTCCACAACGCTATGAATGCCGTTGAGGTCATTGGCCGGGACAGTGATTGCGTTACGGTAAGGGCCGGCGGCGGCGTGGTGTGGGACTTCTTTGTGCAGTGGTGCGTATCCCGCGGATATTACGGAGCGGAAAACCTCTCGCTGATTCCCGGTGAGGTGGGGGCGGCTGCAGTGCAGAACATAGGCGCCTACGGTGCCGAGGCCAAGGATATTATTGAGAGCGTGGAAACGCTGGACACAGAGACCCTCCGGGAGCGGGTTTTCAGCCGCGAAGAGTGCGGCTACGGCTACCGCAGCAGCTTTTTCAAGACCGAACAGGGGCGCCGGTTCTTTATCCTTTCTGTGGTATTCCGGCTAAGCCTCAAACCTGGGTTTAATCTCAGCTACGGGACGCTTAAGGATATCCCGCAGGAGAGCCTTTCGCTGGAGGCGGTCCGGGAAAAGGTCATCGCCACCCGCGATGCCAAGCTTCCCGCTCCGGAAAAGACGGGCAGCGCCGGCAGTTTCTTTATGAATCCGGTGGTGCCGCGCTCCAAATATGAAGAGCTGGCCGCCGAATATCCCGATATGCCGCACTATCCCGCCGCAGGGGATATGGTTAAGCTTTCTGCCGGATGGATGATTGACCGCTGCGGCCTTAAGGGCTATCGCCTTGGCGGGGCCGGTGTATATGACAAACAGGCTCTGGTGCTGGTGAATAACGGCGGCGCCACGGCAGGTGAAGTGCTCTCGCTGGCTGCCGAAGTGATAAAAAAGGTAAAGGAGAAATTTGGAGTGGAATTGCACCCTGAGGTGCAGATAATAAAAAATGGGTAAGCTGAATATATCGCACCGCTACAACCTTCTACCCTTGCTGCCTTCCGGCCCTGGGGGAGTTCAAAGGGAGCTGGTCGTATATGACTTACCCGAGTGCAAAAATAGATAAAAATATGTTGCCGTCAAAAAATATTAAAATTGCGGTGGGCCTTTCGGGCGGAGTGGACTCCAGCGTGGCCGCGTTGCTGCTAAAGCAGCAGGGCTACGATGTGTTCGCCATCTTTATGCAGAACTGGAACGACTCCACCGGCACCCTGCACGGCGACTGCGAGTGGGAAGAAGAGCTATCCGTGGCGCGGATGGTGGCCAAGAAGATAGGCATTCCGTTCCATTTTGTGGATCTGAGCAGCGAATATCGTCAGAGGGTGGTGGACTATATGTTCCGCGAATATGAAGCGGGCCGCACCCCCAATCCCGATGTGCTTTGCAACAGCGAAATCAAGTTTGACGCCTTCTGGAACCACGCCCAAAGCCTGGGCGCCGATATGGTGGCCACCGGCCATTACTGCCGCAAAGATGAATTTACCGACGCCGACGGCAGAACTGTGTACCGGCTGCTGGCGGGCAGTGACGGAAACAAAGACCAGAGCTATTTCCTGTGCCAGCTAAGCCAGGAGCAGCTCAGCAAGGCGCTCTTCCCCATAGGGCATCTCACAAAGCCCCAGGTCAGGGAAATAGCCCGCGAGGCGGGTCTTCCCAGCGCAGAGAAAAAGGATTCCCAGGGTATCTGCTTTGTGGGTAAGGTGGACTTGCCTGTATTCCTGCAGCAGCAACTCAAGGCCCGCGAAGGCGATGCAGTGGAGATTTTCAGGGATTTTTACGATGGACTGCCGCAGCCCGCAACCCTGGAGGAAATGGCAAAGCCTATAGTTTACAGCAAATCGGATGGCAAAGTGGTAGGGCGGCACATAGGTGCCCAGTTCTACACCATAGGGCAGCGGCATGGCCTGAACATAGGCGGCCATAAAGAGCCGCTGTTCGTGATAGCCAAAGACCCCAAAGAAAATGTCATATATCTGGGAGAAGGTCAGTCCCATCCCGGATTGTATCGCCCAGCACTGGGCATTTTGCCCGGGGATGTCCACTGGATCCGTCCGGACCTGGCAATGGAGCCGGGGCAGGAGAGGGATATGCTGGTGCGGGTCCGCTACCGCCAGCCCTTGCAGAAGGCCAGGCTGATATGCACCAAAGAGAGAATGTATATCCGTTTTGAAGTGCCTCAGAGGGGCGTCACAGCCGGCCAGTTTGCCGCCTGGTATACAGAGGACGGGGAACTCACCGGCAGCGGAGTTATATATAATTAGAGTCCGAAGCGTATGGTAGATGTATTGGTCATAGGCGCAGGAGCTGCGGGTTGCATTGCGGCCATAAAGGCGGCGGAGGCGGGTGCCTCTGTGGCCCTGCTGGAAAAGAACGCCAAATTGGGCCGGAAGATTATGATCACCGGCAAGGGCCGCTGCAATATCACCAATGCCAAAAAGTGGTCTGAGTTTTCATCTCACCTACATCCCAAGCCGGCATTTTTGAAGGCCGCCTTTCACAATTTCTCCAATCTGGACACCATCGCTTTCTTTGAGTCGATAGGGGTGGAGACAGTGCTCACCAGAGACGACAGGGTTTTCCCGCAGACAATGTCGGCGGCGACTGTAGTGGACGCACTTGCAGCCAAGCTGCAGCAGGTCGGGGTCAAGACTGTATTCAGCTGCGAGGTGAACCACGTGGCCAAATTGGAGAATGGTCACTTCGAAGTCACTTTCCTTCGCGACGCAGGCGGCAAGTTTACCAGCGGCAAGGCCTATTCCCGCTCGGTAATAGTCGCCACCGGTGGCCTGTCATATCCAACTACGGGCTCTACCGGCGCCGGCTACGAGATAGCCAAAGACTTTGGCCATACCATTAAGAAGACTTTCCCGTCACTGACGGCTCTGGTGCCGGAGCATTACGACACCCGCCTGGTGGGGATTGAACTGCTGAATGTGATGGTCACTCTGAATGTCGGCCGGGATGTGGTGGCCTGCGAATTCGGCGACCTGCAGTTTACCGACGGAGGTCTGGAGGGGCCGCTCGGCTTCAAGATTTCCCGCAAGGCTGTATGGGCATTGCTCAACGGAGATAAGGTTATGGTTTCCATAGACCTGAAACCGGCCGTCTCGCCAAGTCTTTTTGCAGAGAGAGTGGTGCGCGAGGCGCAGCAGGCCGGGGTCACGGCGGCGAATTTCAACAGAAAGAAAGAGTCCTTCCTGAGAAAGTTTATGCCGCAGTCGCTCATAGAGCCGTTTGTCGCAGGAAACGAACTCACTCTGGACAATCTGGCAACCAAAATCAAAGACTGGCGGCTCAGGATAGTGGATTATGTGGGATACCGCAGGGCCGTGGTCACTGCCGGCGGTGTCAGCCTGGACGAAATAGTCTCCAAGACAATGCTCAGCCGTAATACAGAGGGGTTGTACTTTGCCGGAGAGGTGCTGGATATGGACGCGGATACCGGAGGCTATAATCTGCAGATAGCCTTCTCTACCGGAGCCCTGGCGGGCAAAAGCGCCGCCGAAAAAGCGCTGGCTGCCGCTAAATAATCTTTATGGGAATGTTTCGTGAAGAAGACGACATCTCAAGGGTGTCGCCGCTTGCCACCGTGACTGCCTCGCATAGCTCCACGGCCACAATGTCGCCTATCCTTAGCGAAGTGCGGCGGGTAATGTCCACTATCGCTGCCGCGAGCTCTTCTGTGAAACGGTTTCCGCCGGCGGAATAGACCTTGGCGCCGTTGACGCAGAGAGTGAAGTCGCTAGCTTCGGGCGACTCGCAGTCGGCGAAGGACATATCCATAATAGAAGTGAAGTCCATAGAAGTTGCCACATCCGGCACAACACCGGCCGTAGCGTCTGAGAGCAGGCAGCCAAAGGCGGCCGACTTGAAATAGCGGCGGGCAAACCGCTCCGCCACGCATTTGCCGGCCTTGTCAATGTGGGTATACACGCAGGGAACCGCCTTCAGGGCAGTGACGCCGTCGGGGCAGTAATAGTCGGAGTTATTGTGGTTCAGGGTCGTGTCGGGCCTGCAGCAATACTCTCCGCCGCGCTTGTATGCCACTATTTTCATTTGGTGTTTTTACCTTCCAGATAAATCTTGGTGAGGACATTCTTGGTGTCCTGCGTAAAGTCCCCGTTCTGCATCCAGGTGTAGTAGCTGGGCTCCTGTTCCAGCACTTCCCGCACGCTGCGGCCCTTGTGCTTGCCAAAGTTGAAAATGGGGACGTCGTGCTCGTCCAGCACTATGCGGCCGGCATAGTCCAGCATCTTTTGCCGCTTGGTGAAATCGGCCAGTGCCGCCACGTCGTTTTCCAGGTCGGGGTAGTGGTCCAGTTGGGCTTCCAGCACTTCCAGGGTCGCCATTGTGTCGGCTTCGGCAGCGTGGGCATCCTCCAGATTCTTTCCGCAGTAGAATTTATATGCGCCGGAGAGGGTGCGGGGCTCTTTCTTGTAGAATATCACCTGGACGTCCACCAGGTTCCGCTCCCGGAACTTGGGGTCCAGCCCTACGCGCATAAACTCTTCTGTGAGCATAGGGATGTCAAAGTTCAGAGAGTTGTACCCGGCAATGTCGCACCCCTCCATCCAGGCCATCATACTTTTGGCCAGCTGGGCAAAGGTGGGGCAGTCTTTGACGTCTTCGTCGCTGATGCCGTGCACCGCACGCGCCGCCTCCGGAATAGGTATGGTGGGATTTACGCGGCGGGTCTTGACGTCGCGGGAGCCGTCGGGCATAACCTTGACCATAGAAATCTCTACAATGCGGTCTGTGGCCACATTGAGCCCCGTGCTCTCAATGTCAAAAAAGAGCAGCGGGCGTTTAAGCTTGAGTTGCATTTTGTTTACTGTTTCTTTATACCATTACAGGCATAAGCAGTGCGCTGAGGTCTTCGGAGGCGTTGTTGCCGTCGGCCGACACTATCAGGGCGGGACGGCAGTTGTCTGCCATCTGCACGCATACATTCTCGAAGCAGAAATTGTTCAGGATGTCTGCCAGGAACGGGGCCTTGAAGCCGATTTCCAGGGGAGTGCCGTCGTATTCGCAGGAGAGGCGCTCGTATGCACTGATAGAGAAACCGGTGTCCTCTGCAGAAATCATCAGCTCGCTGCCGGAGATCTTGAGCAGCACGTGGCTGGTGGCCTGGTTGGAATAAACGGCCACGCGGCGCACTGCACCAAGCAGCTCGGTGCGGTTGATAATCATCTTGTTGGGATTGTTCTTGGGCAGTATGGATTTGTATGCGGGGTAGTTGCCATCTATCAGGCGGCATACCAGCAGAGTGTCGCCAAAAGCAAAGAAGGCATTGCGCTTGTCAAATTTAATGACCACGTCGTCCTCTACCTTGGCCAGGATGCTCTTGAGGATGGCGGCGGGTTTTTTGTGCAGGATGAAAGAGCAGGGAGCCGCACTCTTGATGCCGCTGAGGGAATAGCGCACCAGCTTGTGGGCATCCGAAGCGACCATAGAGAGGGAGTCGGTGTCAATGTCAAAGAAGATACCGTTCATCACGGGTCTCAGCTCCTCTTCTGCAGTGGCGTAGATGGTGTCGCTGATACCGTTCATCAGGGCCTCTGCGCTGATGGCCACGGTGTTGAACTCCTCGCCGATGGCGGGCATTGCGGGATAGTCCTCTGCCGGATGGAACGGAATCTTGGAGGCACCGCTGGCCCAGGTGATGATTAGCGATGAGTTATGGTCGGTGGCGAATGTCAGCGGCTGGTCGGGCAGCGAACGCAGCGAATCGGTGAAAAGCCTGGCGGGCACGGTGATCTGGCCGTCTTCAAAGACCTTTTCTATGGTGATGTCCGTGCGCAGGGTGGTCTCCCCGTTGGATGCGGTCACAGAAAGCGTATTGCCTTTAAGGTCAAAGAGATAGTTGTCAAGAATTGCCAGGGCGGGTTTGCTCGAGATGACTTTGGAAACGGAGTTGAGCCCGATGAGAAGCTGTGTGCTGGATGCTATAAATTTCATACTGCGGTATATTTCACTTAATTTCCACAAATATAGAAAAAATTCCCTATCTTTTCTCAAAATATGTGGCATATTATTTGACGCGAAAAGCAGCATCAGTAAATCAATCAGTATGAAAAGTTTTCTCAAGTGGATATGGGGCATTCTGATAACTGCCCTTGTATGCTATCTGGCATACGATCTTTACACAACAAAAAAGGCACAGAAAGAAAAAGCGGAGCAGGACGAGGTGGAGCGCATCCGGGAAAAGGTCAATACCCGCAGCACCCCGGCGGTTATAAGCGACGCCGTTGCGGGCAGCGCATCCTTCTGCGATGCTGCCGAAATGGCAGTCCGCTCTGTGGTCTATGTCAAAGTCACCAAAAAGGCCCAGATTCAGGCCCCGTCATCTATCCTTGACTACCTGTTCGGCTTTGCCACCACTCCCAAGGACCAGGTCGGAATAGGCAGCGGTGTGATTATTTCACAGGACGGCTATATCGTGACCAACAACCACGTGGTCTCGGGCGGCAACGAGTTTGAGGTGACGCTCTATGACAACAGCGTATACACTGCCACTCTGGTGGGCACGGACCCCGCTACTGACCTGGCTCTGATAAAGATAGACAAAACCGACTGCGAGCCGCTGGCTATGGGCAATTCAGACGATCTTCGCCTTGGCGAGTGGGTGCTTGCCATAGGCAGCCCCTATGACCTTCGAAGCACCATCACCGCCGGCATCGTGAGTGCCAAGGGCCGCTCTTTCCCCAACTATGACGGCCAGTACCGTGTGGAGTCGTTCATCCAGACCGATGCGGCCGTGAACCCCGGCAACAGCGGCGGCGCGCTGGTGAATACCGCCTGCGAACTGGTGGGTATCAACACCTCCATCATTTCCCTGACAGGTTCCTATGCCGGCTATTCGTTTGCAGTGCCGGTGAACATTGTGAAGAAGGTTACCGACGACTTTATCAACTACGGCAGCGTGCAGCGTGCAATGCTGGGCATCTCCATCCGCGAGAGCGACCAGGGCGTGGTTGTGGCCGAGGTCAAAGAGCACAGCGTGGCAGAGGAAGGAGGCCTTAAGGCGGGGGATGTTCTCAAAGAGATAAACTTCTCCCAAATCACCTCAGCATCAGACCTTCAGTTCCAGATGAACAAGTATCGTCCGGGAGAAAAAATAGTGCTTACAATAGAGCGCGAAGGGGCTGTTAAAGAAATGATTTTGAATCTCTAAAAAAGATACTATCTTTGCAACCCTTATACTCATTTTTAAATATAGATGAGACAGCTAAAGATTACAAAGTCAATTACTAATCGAGAGAGTGCATCTCTTGACAAGTATTTGCAGGAAATCGGCAGAGAAGAACTAATCTCGGTAGAGGAAGAGGTGGAGCTTGCGCAGCGCATCAAGAAAGGCGACCAGGAGGCCCTTGAAAAACTGACGCGCGCCAATCTCCGTTTTGTGGTTTCTGTCGCCAAGCAGTATCAGAATCAGGGTTTGAGCCTTCCCGACCTTATCAACGAAGGTAATCTGGGCCTTATCAAGGCTGCGGAAAAGTTCGATGAGACCAGGGGCTTCAAGTTCATTTCTTATGCTGTATGGTGGATCCGCCAGTCCATTTTGCAAGCTTTGGCAGAACAGTCAAGAATCGTGCGTCTTCCGCTTAACCAGGTGGGATCGCTTAACAAGATCAACAAGGCTCTCAGTAAATTCGAGCAGGAAAACGAGCGTATGCCTTCACCCGAGGAACTGGCCGAGATTCTTGACATACCGCGTGAAAAGATCAGTGACACCCTGCGTGTCAGCGGCCGTCACGTGTCGGTGGATGCCCCGTTTGTGGAGGGTGAGGACAACAGCCTGCTGGATGTCCTTCCCAACAACGACAGTCCCAATGCCGACTCCGGCCTGGTAAACGAATCTTTGAACAAGGAGATTGAACGTGCGCTCTCCACTCTCACAGAGCGTGAGCGCGACATCGTGAAGAATTTCTTCGGCATCGGCTGTCAGGAGATGACGCTGGAAGAGATTGGCGAGAAGTTCAACCTCACACGCGAGCGTGTTCGCCAGATCAAGGAAAAGGCTATCCGCAAATTGCGCAACAGCGCCCGCAGCAAATTGCTGCAGACTTATCTGGGATAGGCTCTCAAAGCCTTTGAAAAAGGGGGTGCCGCACATCGGAGACCCTCTTTTTTAGTTGAATGACAACAAAACACATTATATGAAACGAATTCTTACAATAGTGCTTATGGCTATTACAGTTGCAAGCTGCGCAGAGAAGAATCCTCTGCTTAAGGAGTGGAAAACCCCGTTTGGCGTTCCCCCTTTCGAAGAGATTAAAAACGAGGATTACCTGCCGGCATTGAAAAAGGCCATAGATATCCACAATAAAGAAATTGCAGCCATCGTCTCCTGCAAAGAGGAGCCCGATTTCAACAATACCATTCTGGCTTTTGACCGCAGCGGCAGGGCGCTGGAGCGCATCAACCTGGTGTTCGGCAACGGCGAGGCGATTGCCTCTACAGAAGAGATCCGCAAGATATCTACAGAGATGTCGCCGCTGCTTAGCAACCACTACAGCGACATTATGCAGTCGGAGAAGCTCTTCGAGCGTATCAAGGCGGTGTATGACAAGCGCGAAAGCCTGGGCCTGGAACCCGACCAGATGAGGCTGGTGAGCGAGACTTACAAGCAGTTCGAGCGCGCCGGCAGCAACCTTTCTGCCCAGGATAAAGAGACTCTGAAGGCCATCAATTCCAAGATTGACTCGCTGCAGCTGCTCTTCTCCCAGAACCTGCTCTCCGAGACCGGTTCCTGGACTCTCACAATAGACAACGAAGAGGATCTGGCAGGCCTCAGCCCCGACTTTATTGCCGATGCCGCCCGCCGCGCAGCCGATGCCGGCCAGCCGGGCAAGTGGCTGGTGGGTTTGGACAATCCCAGCGTGATGCCTTTCCTGGCATCTGCCGACAACCGCGAGCTCCGCGTCAAGGTGCTGGATGCCTACAGCAACCGCTGCAACAACAACAACGAGTTCGACAACAAGGACATCATCAAAGAGATCATCGGCCTCAAGATGCAGAAGGCCCGCCTGATGGGTTTTGATACCTATGCCGCATATGTCCTTGATGCCCGTATGGCCAAGACACCCGAGGCCGTTTACAAGCTTCTGGACGAGGTTTGGCAGCCTTCTCTGGCCGCCGCCCGCGCAGAGCTGGTCGACATCAAAGCCATTGCAAAGGAAGACGGAATAGAGACCATAATTCCCGCCGACTGGCGCTACTACGCCACCAAGGCCCGCGCACAGAAATATTCCTATGACGAAGGCAAGATAATGGAATATCTGCAGTACGACAATGTGCGCGACGGTATCTTCTATGTGGCAAACAAACTCTTCGGTGTGAGCTTCACAAGGGTACAGGAGATTCCCCTGCCGCATCCCGAGGCAGAATGCTTTGAGTGCAAGGATGCCGACGGCACCACCCGCGGCCTGCTCTATATGGATATGTTTGCCCGTCCCGGCGCCAAGAACGGCGGAGCGTGGTGCACCAGTTACCGCGAGAGGGAAGTGGAACCCGACGGAAGTGTCAAACCCGCAATTATGTCCATCGTGGGCAATTTCAGCCGTCCTTCCCAGGGTAAGCCTTCGCTGCTCACCGTAGACGAGACCGAGACCTTCTTCCACGAGTTCGGCCACGCAATTGCCGGCCTGCTGAGCGACGTTCGCTATATGGGTCTGTGCAACTTTGTGCGCGACTTTGTGGAGCTCCCTTCTCAGCTCAACGAACACTGGGCTTTCGAGCCCGAAGTGCTCAACGTATATGCAAAGCACTACCAGACCGGCGAGGTTATCCCTATGGAGCTTGTGGACAAGATGCTGCAGTGCGGCAAATACGGAGTAGGCTTTGCCGAGACCGAGCTGGTTGCGGCTATGTACCTGGATATGGATGCATACTCTATGAAAGATATGCCGGAGCGCTTTGACGTTCTTGCCTACACAGAGCAGGGCCTCAAGGACCGCGGCCTGATGAGCGAGATACTGCCCCGCTACCGTGCGCCCTACTTCCTGCATATCTTCTCCCACGGCTACGATGCCGGCTACTACAGCTATCTCTGGGCAAATGTGTATGAGTATGATGCTTTTGAGGCCTTTAAGGAGACAGGAGATATTTTCAACCAGAAGGTCGCTTCTAACTACCGCTACAATATACTCTCCAAGGTAAACGAGGAGGATGCGATGGACTTGTATACCGATTTCCGGGGTTCCAAGCCCTCTGCAGATCCGTTCCTTAAAGGCCGTGGCCTCAAATAGTGTTGATGAACAAGATGAGTGTTTTGAGCCCGAAGGGCGATAGTAAGTCCCTCCCCCGGGGGGAGGGATTTAGGAAGGGGGTTACGTTATAACGAAATGCGATGACAAGGTATGCCTTTCTTAGATAAAGTCGCCCATTTCGTCATCGCAGTCAGCGATGCTGTCTGCGGCTATCCCTTTTTTACCCTGCTGGTTGGCGGAGGTCTGTTCTTTCTGTGCTATTCGGGTTTTGCCCCTATCCGGCACTACGGCAAGGCCATCCAGGCCCTCCGGGTCAAGGATGCCTCTTCTGCCGGCCAGATCAGCTCTTTTGAGGCCCTCTCCACAGCCATCGCTGCCACGGTGGGTATGGGCAACATCGCCGGAGTGGCCATAGCCATATCCATAGGCGGTGCCGGCACCATATTCTGGATGTGGGTCAGCGCGCTGCTGGGTATGGCCACCAAGTTTTTCGAAGGGACGCTGGCCGTTATGTACAAAGGCCGTGATTCCAAAGGCGAAGTGCAGGGCGGCCCTATGTACGTGATCACAAAGGGCCTGGGTCCCAAGTGGAAGCCGCTGGCGGTGTTCTTTGCCGTCTCCGGCCTCTTCGGGACGCTGTGCACTATGCAAGCCAATCAAATCACCGAGGCGCTGACAACGACCTTTATCGCACCCGAAAAAATCACCTTTACCGCCAGGCTGACAACCGGTCTTATTATCACCGCCCTGGTGGCAGTGGTGGCTCTGGGCGGCATCAAGCGTATCGGCAAGGTGGCCTCGCGCCTGACACCGTTTATGGTGGCGGCCTATTTCCTGCTGGTATTCTATATCCTGATTACCCACGCGGCGGCTGTGCCGGGCGTTTTCCGCGACATCTTTGTGGGGGCTTTCACTCCCCGGGCGGCGCTGGGCGGCGGCATTGCCAGCATCATCACGGTGGCCCTGACGGGCGTGCGGCGCGCGGTGTTTGTAAACGAGGCGGGCGTAGGCACGGCATCTATGATACACGGCGCTTCTAAAAACAGCGAGCCGGTGCGTGAAGGGCTGGTGGCTATGCTGGGCCCTTCCATAGACTCCGGCCTGGTATGCACCCTGACGGCCCTTGCAATCCTGATACAGAAAGATGTAATACCAGAGGCGGGAATGAGCTCCATGCAGGGGTTGCAGCTGGCACTCAACTCCTTTGCCGCTTCTGTGCCGGTGGTGGGCAGGTATCTGCTGCTGGCCATTCTGCTCATTTTTGCCTTCTCTACAATGTTCTCGTATTCATACTACGGGACCAAATGCGCCAACTATCTGTTCGGCGCCGATAAGGGAAAATATTACATCTATTTTTATCTTTGCGTGATAATTGTGGCGGCGGTGGTGCCGCTGCGCGCAGTTGTGGGCTTTGTGGACCTGACATTTGCCCTGATGGCCTTCCCTAATATGCTGGCATTGCTGTTGCTGGCGCCCAGGGCCAAAAAAGAAATGAAAAGATATTTTAAAGATTATAAAAAGAATTGACGATGAATCTTGATGGATTTATAGCAGAGAAAGTTGCGTGTGCAGTTGAATCTTTATATGGAGCAAAGGCTCCGGAGGGCAGCATCCAGCCGTCTCCCACAAGAAAAGAATTTGAAGGAGATGTCACCGTGGTGACCTTTCCGCTGCTGCGCATCAGCCGCAAGAGTCCCGAGGCCACCGCAGAGGAGATAGGAGCATATCTCAAGGAAAATCTTCCACAGATTGAATCGTACAATGTGGTCAAGGGCTTTCTGAATCTCAAGATATCGCCCGCTTATTGGTGCGACGTGTTCTCCGGGATAGCCGCTGCAGAAGACTACGGGCAGGCTGCTCCCACCGGCCGCACGGTTATGGTGGAGTTTTCCTCTCCCAACACCAACAAGCCTCTGCATCTTGGCCATATCCGCAATAATCTGCTTGGCTGGTCCGTATCCCGCCTGCTGGAGGCTGCCGGAAACAAGGTCATCAAGGTCAATCTGGTCAATGACCGCGGCATCCACATCTGCAAGTCTATGCTCGCCTGGAAAAAGCGCGGAAACGGGGTTACCCCCGCTTCCAGCGGCATCAAGGGCGACCATCTGGTAGGTGACTACTATGTGGAGTTCAACAATATGCTTGTAGAGGAGACCGAAGAGGCCCTCAAGGCTGCCGGCATCAATCCTGCAGAAGCCACTGCAGAGCAGAAGGCAGAGGCCCAGAAGAATGTGCCCTGTATGAAAGAGGCCCAGGAGATGCTGGTTAAGTGGGAGAGCGGTGACAAGAAGGTGCGCGATCTCTGGGCAATGATGAACGGCTGGGTGTTTGACGGCTTTGACACTACCTATAAGAATCTTGGAATCTCTTTCGATAAGATATATTATGAGTCTCAGACCTATCTGCTGGGCAAGTCCCTGGTAGAAGAAGGTCTGGCCAAGGGCGTTTTCTACCGCCGCGAAGACGGCTCTGTGTGGTGCGATCTTACGGCCGACGGCCTGGACGAAAAGCTGCTGCTGCGCAGCGACGGTACATCGGTATATATGACCCAGGACCTGGGCACCGCCTGCCGCCGTCACGACGAATACGGCTTTGACGAGATGATATACGTGGTGGGCAACGAGCAGAACTATCATTTCCAGGTGCTCAAGCTCATCCTAGGCAAGCTGGGATTTGACTGGGCCGATGCCATCTACCATATGTCATACGGAATGGTGGAGCTGCCGGAAGGCAAGATGAAGTCCCGCGAAGGCACCGTGGTGGATGCCGACGATCTTATAGAGAAGATGTACCAGACTGCCAGGGAGACCTCGCAGGAGGCCGGCAAGCTGGAGGATATGCCCGAAGCGGAGCAGGACGAGCTGTTTATGATGCTTGGCCTGGGTGCCCTGAAATATTTCATCATCAAGGTCGATCCCAAAAAGACTATGCTCTTTGACCCCCGCGAGTCCATAGACTTCAACGGCAATACCGGTCCGTTTATCCAGTATACCCACGCCCGCATCAAGAGCGTGCTGCGCAAGGCTGCGGAGCAGGGGATGACTCCCGCGGTAAACGGTTCGCAGCTGCTGCCCAAGGAGATAGAGATGGTCAAGATTCTGGCCGGCTTCCCCGATAAGGTGGTGGAGGCCGCCGCAGCCCATTCTCCCGCGCTGGTGGCCAACTACGCATATAACCTGGCCAAGGAGTTCAATCAGTATTACCACGACGTCACCATCCTCAAAGAGAGTGACGAGAAAGTCCGCGCCCAGAGGCTGATGCTTATTGCCACCATCGCC
The DNA here is from genome assembly GCA_016290415.1 of Bacteroidales bacterium. Lineage (GTDB taxonomy): Bacteria > Bacteroidota > Bacteroidia > Bacteroidales > UBA932 > Equibacterium. The sequence continues at coordinate 19,426 of JAEETP010000009.1, read as the reverse complement.
AAGGTGCTGGTCAAGGCTATGGATATTCTGGGTATCAAACTTCCGGAGCGAATGTAAATGCCGATGACGCCGTTCACCATACCCACAAGCAAGAAAGAGATGGAGGCGCTGGGCTGGGACCAGGCCGACGTCATCTTGTTTACCGGGGATGCCTTTGTGGACCATCCCTCGTTTGGTACGGCTGTGATAGCAAGGGTCCTGGAAAGCCGTGGCTACAAGGTGGCTGTGATTCCGCAGCCCAACTGGCGCGACGACCTGCGCGATTTCCGCAAGCTGGGCCGGCCGCGTCTCTTTTTTGGCGTGTCGTCTGGCGCTATGGATTCTATGGTGAACCATTATACCGCCAGCAAGCGCCTGCGCAGCAACGACGCCTACACTCCCGAGGGCCGTGCCGGCTACCGTCCCGACTATGCCGTGACGGTATACAGCAAGATCCTAAAGCAACTCTATCCCGACGTGCCCATAGTGTTGGGCGGCATTGAGGCCTCCCTGCGCCGTCTGACCCATTATGATTATTGGCAGGACTGCCTGAAGCCTTCTATTCTGATTGACAGTAAGGCCGACTGGTTGGTGTATGGGATGGGAGAGAAGGCCAATGTGGCCATTGCCGATGCCATCGCCTCCGGTGCTTCCGTGGAGCAGATCCGCACCCTGCCGCAAGTGGGCTATGTGGCGGACCAGGCTCCCGACGGCGACTATTTCGATTTGCATTCCTACGAAAGCTGCTGCCGCAACAAGCTGGCTTTCGCCCAGAATTTCAATATTATAGAGCGCGAGGCCAACCGCCTGCACGCCGAGGTGCTGGTAGAGCAGGTGGGCGACCGGTTTGTGTGCATCAACCCGCCTTATCCGCCTGCCACAACAGAGGAGATGGACGAAGTATATGCGCTGCCATTCACCAAACTTCCGCACCCGCGCTACAAGGGAAAGAGGATTCCTGCCTACGATATGATCAAATTCTCCATAACCACCCACCGCGGTTGTTTTGGAGGATGCAACTTCTGCACTATCGCCGCCCATCAGGGCAAATTCATCCAGTCCCGTTCGGTGGAGTCTATCGTGGCCGAGGCGGAAGCTTTGAACGACCTTCCCGACTTTAAAGGCAACATCTCCGATCTTGGCGCCCCCACCGCCAATATGTATAAGATGGGAGGGCGCAACAAAGAATTGTGCGCCAAATGCTCGCGCCAGTCGTGCCTGTATCCGCGTATGTGCAAGAATCTGGACAACGACCACAAGCCGCTGCTGGAGCTTTACAAAGCGGTTGCCGAGGTTCCCGGCATCCGTCACGCCTATATAGGCAGCGGCATCCGCTATGACCTTTTCCTGGGGCCGGAAGGGTGCTTTGACGCCACCTGCGAGCAGTATCTGAGGGAGTTGATTGTAAATCACACCTCCGGCCGTTTGAAGGTGGCCCCGGAACACACTCAGGACAATGTGCTGCAGGTGATGGGCAAGCCCTCTTTCAAACTCTTCGAGGTGCTGCGCGACAAGTTTGACCAGATAAACCGCAAGGAGAAGCTCAAATTCCAGCTGGTGCCTTATTTCATCTCCGGCCATCCCGGCTGCGGAATGCGCGATATGGCCGCCCTGGCCCAGAACAAAGCCCTCCGCGGGCTCTATATGGACCAGGTTCAGGACTTTACGCCCACCCCTATGACTGTCTCTTCTGTGATGTTCTATTCCGGAATGGACCCCCGTACTTTAAAACCCGTGTTTGTTGAGAAAGATATCGAGAAAAAACGCAAACAAAAATTATACTTTTTCAAATAGTTTGATTAATATTGTATATCAAATTACACATCAGATATGCCAACAGCACCAGTTAAAAAGAGATTTGTAGTTAGTTATGACAATATGTCCCAGGACCTTAAGGACGCTTTTGACAAAAAGTATCCCCACGGTTATGCAGATTATATGGGAGATATAATGAAGGTGGACAAGCCGGACGGCACTTTTTTCCACGCTGTTAAGTTCAAACCGGAGCCGGAAGACGACGAAGTTGTGGAAGACGTGCTCTATCTGGTAAAGATCAAGGTAAACACAGATGATGTAGAGGAGGTAGAGAAAGAGCTGTTCGAAGACCATTCAGATGACAGCGGTGTCGACTCGGAAGGCGAACCTCTTCCCGGTAACGACAACGACTTCAATACACATTCGGAAGACGAATCTGACGACGAAGACTAAATCATATCCCGGCCGTGTGGCCAGTAGATTCAAAGGTGCGCTCAAACATATGTCTGAGCGCAATTTGCTTTGGGTCCTGGCTATTGTCGTGGGGGTGCTGAGCGGGTTTGCGGCCGTGCTGCTCAAGCAGTCCATCCATTATCTGGGGATGGTGGTGCGAAACGCATTCCCCGGCCAGCAGTATCACTGGCTGTATCTTATTACTCCCGGCATCGGTATGCTGCTGGCGCTGCTATTTGTCAAGTTCATTCTCAGAGACAACATCGGCCACGGAGTCACCAGGGTGCTGAGGGCTATCTCGCGCAACGAGGCGCAGATCAAACCGCACAACACCTGGTCTTCGCTGGTTTCCAGTGCTATGACCATCGGTCTGGGCGGCAGCGTCGGAGCCGAGGCGCCGATAGTCTATACCGGCGCGGCCATAGGCAGCAATGTGGCCCGGGTGCTGGGCCTGCCATACAAGCAGATGACCATCCTGTTGGGTTGCGGCGCCGCCGGCGCGGTGGCCGGCATTTTCAAGGCCCCCATCGCCGGAGTCCTTTTCACGCTGGAGATACTGATGTTCAATATCTCTATGACATCCATCCTGCCGCTGCTGTTCTCTTCGGTGTCGGCCACTATGGTGACCTATCTGCTGATGGGCAACACGGTTTCAATCCCCGGCAGCCTGGTCCCCTTTGAACTGGGTAATATACCGTATTATGTCCTCCTGGGCGTGGTCTGCGGCTTTGTGTCACTTTATTTCCTGCGCACGACCCTGAGGGTAGAAGACAAGCTGGGAAAGATGCGCAATCCCTACATTAAATGGGGGATGTGCGCCCTGCTGCTGGGGCTGCTGATTTTCCTGTTCCCGCCGCTCTACGGCGAGGGTTATGACTCAGTGTCGGCCATCCTGAACGGCGGCGCCGACAGCGAAGTCAAATGGATATTCCCGGAGGGCATTATAGACAGAAAGTGGATTGTCCTGATATTCTTTGTGGCGATTATGCTGGTAAAGGTATATGCCACCGCGTTTACAAATGCCGGCGGCGGAGTGGGCGGTACTTTTGGCCCTACCATTTTTACCGGTGCCATCACCGGTTTTGTGCTGGCGCGGCTGGTGGGCAATCTGGGCATCGCTTCGCTGCCCGAGGCCAATTTCACCCTTGTGGGTATGGCAGGCCTTATGGCGGGTGTGATGCAGGCGCCGCTTACCGCCATCTTCCTGGTGGCGGAGATAACCGGCGGCTATTCGCTGATGTTCCCGCTGATGATCACATCGGCTATATCGTTTGCCACCATCCGCATTTTTGAGCAGTATTCCATTTATTCCAAGCGCGTAGCACAGCAGGGCGACCTTCTGACCCACGACAGCGATCGCGCGGTGCTCACGCTGCTCAGGACATCCGACTTCATAGAGAAAGATTTCAAGCCCATCGAGATAGGCGCTTCGCTGGGCGATCTGGTGAAAATCATTGCCTCCAGCAACCGCAACATAGTGCCTGTGGTGGATTCCGACAATATTTTCCAGGGCATAGTGCTGGTAGACGACGTCCGCAGTCATATGTTCAACGAATCCCTTTACGACCGCATCCATATATACAATCTTGTCAAGGATGCGCCTGGCATACTGTCCCAGGACGAAAGGATGGAGAGCGTGATGGACAAGTTCGAGAGCACCGGGGCCTGGAACCTCCCCGTGAAAGATGCCGACGGGCATTATATAGGCTTCGTGTCCAAGTCCAAGATTTTCTCTTCTTACCGAGACCAACTACATCAGGTTTCCCATGACTGATTTATATATAAAGCATATCAGCGCCCAGCTGGGCGTGAACCTGTGGCAGGCTATGCACTGCGTGGAGCTTCTTGAAGAAGGGGCCACCATACCGTTCATAAGCCGCTACCGCAAAGAGCGCACCGGCGGAATGGACGAGGTGCAGGTAGCGCAGGTCAAGCACTATTTCCAGTATTTCACCGAATTGGATAAACGTAAGGCTGCGATACTCAAGTCCATAGAAGAGCAGGAGGCGCTCACTCCAGAACTGCGCACTGCCATTGAGGGAGAGATAGACTCCACCGCGCTGGAAGACCTTTACCTGCCGTACCGGCCCAAGAAGCGCACCCGTGCATCGGTGGCGCGGGAGCGGGGTCTGGAGCCGCTTGCAGATGCCTTTATGTCACTCAAGGCCGACCGGCCGCGTGACCTTGCCCGAAAGTACATCAATGCCGATGTGCCGGACGAGGATGCCGCCATTGCCGGCGCCTGCGACATTATTGCAGAACGCGTAAGCGAAAGCGCCGAAGTGAGAAGTATGCTCCGCTCCAGCTACCTCAAGTGGGGGCAGGTTGTCTCCAGACTGTCGCGTGAAGGGGCCGAAAAAACCGAGGAAAGCGACAAATACCGCAGTTGGCAGGACTACCGCGAGCCGCTTTCCAGAATAGCGCCGCACCGCCTGCTGGCCATTTTGCGCGGGGCTTCCGAAGGAATGCTCACAGTGAAAGTGGACGTGGACGAGGACCGGAATCTGGAGCGGATAAACCGCATTGTCCTGGACGGTCAGAGGGTTGCGTCGCGCGAACTCTACAATATCCTTCAGGATACCTTCAAGGACAGTTTCAAGCGGCTGCTGCACCCTTCCATAGAGAATGAAGTCCTCAAAAGCGCAAAAGAAAAGGCCGATATAGATTCCATAAAGGTGTTCGGCGAGAATCTCCGGCAGCTGCTCCTGGCGCCGCCGGTGGGGCAGAAACGCGTGATGGCCATAGACCCAGGTTTCCGCACCGGCTGCAAGGTGGTGTGCCTGGACGAGCGCGGCGCTTTGCTGCACAACGACACCATCTATCCCCATCCTCCGGTGAATGAGCGGATCTCTTCAATGAAGAAGATTACCGATATGGTGGATAAATATCAGGTTGAGGTCATTGCCATTGGCAGCGGCACCGCCGGCCGTGAAACGGAGAGCTTCATCAAGCGCCTTGGCCTGGACGAAAAGATAGAAATCTACAGCGTGAGCGAAGACGGGGCCTCTGTATATTCGGCTTCTGAGATTGCCCGCGAAGAGTTCCCCGACTATGACGTGACCGTGCGCGGAGCCGTCTCCATTGGCCGCAGGCTTATGGACCCGCTCTCTGAACTGGTCAAGATAGATCCAAAATCCATAGGGGTGGGGCAGTATCAGCACGATGTGGACCAGAACCTCCTCAAAGAAGAGCTGGACAATACGGTAGAGAGCTGCGTGAACAGCGTGGGCGTGAATCTCAACACTGCCAGCGTGTATTTGCTGCAGTATGTATCGGGTGTAGGTCCCGCACTGGCATCAAACATAGTGGACTGGCGCAACACGCACGGCAATTTTGCCTCCCGCCGCCAGCTTAACGAGGTCAAGCGTCTGGGCGCCAAGGCCTTTGAGCAGTGCGCCGGCTTCCTGCGCATTCCCTCTGCTGCAAATCCCCTGGACAATTCTGCCGTCCATCCAGAGCGCTACGCCCTGGTAGAGAAGATGGCGGCCGACCTCAAGGTTAACGTGGGTGAGTTGGTGCGCAACGACGCACTTATAGACTCCATAGATCTTGAGAAATATACAGACGACGAAGTGGGCCTGCCCACCCTCAGGGATATAGTGTCGGAGTTGAAAAAGCCAGGCCGAGACCCGCGCGAAACTGCGCAGACGTTCTCTTTCAGCGAGGATATCCGCACCATAGAAGATTTGCACGAAGGTATGGTGCTGCCCGGCATCATAACCAACATCACCGATTTTGGCGCATTCGTGGACATCGGCATTAAGCAGAACGGCCTGATACACGTGTCTCGGATGGGCGGAGGCCGCGATGGCCGCGGCCGGGCACAGCTCAAGATCCAGCAGCACGTGCAGGTCAGGGTAGAGCGTGTGGACCTTCAGCGGCAACGCATAGCCCTGGCTTTGGAAATTGGGCGATAATCTCTATCTTTGTGATTATGAACGGCTCCAGACTGGTAATAATTCCTACTTACAACGAGAAGGAAAACATAGAGAAGATTATCCGCAAGGTTCGCAGCCTTGAGGGAGAATTCCACGTGCTGGTGATAGACGACGGCTCGCCAGACGGCACGGCCGCCATTGTCAAGTCACTTATGGCAGAATTCCCCGACTCGCTTTTCATAATAGAGCGGCAGGGCAAGCTTGGACTGGGTACTGCCTATCTCACCGGCTTCCGCTGGGCTCTTGACCACGGTTATGAGTTCATCACCGAGATGGATGCCGATTTTTCCCACAATCCCGACGACCTGCCGCGTCTGATAGAGGCCTGTGAAAACGGCGCCGACGTGGCGGTGGGGTCGCGTTATTGCAAGGGAGTGAATGTGGTCAACTGGCCAATGGGGCGCCTGCTGATGTCCTATTTTGCATCGGTGTATGTACGCCTGGTATTGGGTGTCAAAATCTATGACACTACCGCCGGTTTCGTGTGCTACCGCCGCAGGGTGCTGGAGGCAATAGACTTCGACAGCGTAAAGATGAAGGGCTACGGCTTCCAGATAGAGATGAAATACACCGCATACAAACTTGGCTTCAAGATAGCTGAGGTCTCTGTGATATTCATTGACCGCACCGCCGGCGTTTCCAAGATGAGCAGCAGCATATTCGGCGAGGCGTTCTGGGGCGTGATGGGCCTTAGGCTGCGCAAGATTAAAGGGAAGAAATAATGGCAGAGCTGATTCTTGAAAATGCGGTGATTGTAAACGAAGGTCTCTCCTTTAAAGGGGGGATTTTTGTTAAAGACGGCATTATCTGCGACATCTTTGATTATGAGAAGCTGGGCGACAGGGATCGCGAGTCGGCACTGCTGCTCTCTGGCTGCCCTGCAATGGATATGGGGTGGAAATATCTCGCCCCCGGCGTCATCGACACCCACGTCCATTTCCGGGAGCCCGGCTCCACGCACAAGGGTTGTATAGCCAGCGAAAGTGCCGCCGCCGTGATGGGCGGTGTCACATCTTACCTGGATATGCCCAACAACAATCCGCCGGCTATCACCGCCGCTTCGCTTAAGGCCAAGGCCGATATTGCCAGCCGGGACTCCCTGGCCAACTATGGCTTTTACCTTGGCGGAAGCGACTTCAATGCAGATGAAGTGGCGGCCGCCGATGCCTCTATTGCCTGTGCCGTGAAGGTGTTTCTTGGAGCATCTACAGGCGGCCTCAGGGTAAAGAGCCCGGTGGCTATGCATCGTATCTTTGAATCATCGCCGCTGCTTATAGCGGCTCACTGCGAGGACAATGATATTATGGAAGCCAACCTGGCGCGCATCAGGGCCCAGTATGGCAATCATATTCCTGTAAAGGCACACCCGGCCATCCGCACCGCGGCCGCCTGCCTGGCCTCCACGCAAAAGGCGGTGTCGCTGGCCCTGGAAACGGGTGCTCGGCTGCACGTGCTGCACGTATCCACGGCCCAGGAGGTGGAGTTCCTCTCCAGGGTTATGGCAACCACCGACCATATCACTGCCGAAACTTGCGTCCAGTATCTCTGGTTTGACGAGAGCGACTACGAGCGTTTCGGGGCTCAGATAAAGTGCAATCCTGCCATAAAGAGCGCCGCAGACCGCGCCGCGCTGCGCGCTGCAGTTCGCTCCGGAATCATAAGGACGGTGGCCACCGACCACGCCCCCCATCTGCTTTCAGAGAAAGAAGGCGACTGCCTTAAGGCGGCCAGCGGCATCCCGCTTGTGCAGTATTCGCTGCTGATGATGCTGGAGATGGTTAGGGAAGGGGAGTTCTCCATCCCTATGGTGATAGAGAAAATGTGCCACGCGCCTGCCAGGCTGTTTGATATAGACCGTCGCGGTTTTATCCGCAAAGGTTATTATGCCGACCTGGTGGTGTTTGACACCGCCGCGCCGTGCGATGTTCCGCCCGCCTCCCGCTGCGGCTGGAGTCCGGTCACCAAGTTTTCATCGTCAATTTTGTATACCTTTGTAAACGGCAATCCCGTGTTTGCGGGCGGCCGCCTGGCGCAGGACGCCCCGCGCGGTCTCCAGTTGAAATATACCAACCGATAATTTACATCCACAATGAAAAGACAATTTTATCTCGCTCTTATTTTTGCCTTTATTTGCGCTCCGGTTTTATCATTCGCGCAACCCGCTGTAAAAGAATTCAAAGTCAAACAGCGCTACCTTAATATTCCCATTGACACAGAAGTGGATGGTAAAGAGCTGTTGTTTACGGCCAAAGGAGTGGATAGCCTTAGTGTGGATGTCTGCGTTGCCAAGGGCGAGCCGCAGTACTGGATCTATAAAGATCTCTCCCAGTATATGGGCAAGAAACTCAAGATAACGTATGGCGGTGATGCGGCCGACCTGGAAAAGATGTTCCTGGCCGACACCGTGCTGGGGCAGAGCCAGTTCTACAAAGAGGCAAGGCGCCCGCAGTTCCACTATACAACCCGTCGCGGCTGGACCAACGATCCCAACGGAATGGTCTATTACAACGGAGAGTATCATCTTTATTATCAGCATAATCCATATAGCACAAACTGGGGCAATATGACCTGGGGCCACGCAGTGAGCCGCGACCTTGTGCATTGGGAAGAACTCGGTGACGTGCTGCACCCCGACCGTTTCGGAACAATGTTCTCAGGAAGCGCCGTGGTGGATTGGAAAAATACCAGCGGCTTCGGCACCAAGGCTTGCCCTTCTCCCATAGTTTATGCCTACACGACCCACGCACAGTGGCAGAAGCAGTGCATCGCCTATAGCCTGGACAATGGCCGTACCCTCATAAAATATGCAGGCAACCCCGTGGTTGACTCCCACGAGGCCGTCGGAAGCCACGAAACACGCGACCCGCGCCTGCTCTGGTACGGCGGCGAGGATGGCCACTGGGTTATGGCTCTCTTTGAAAAGGACGGCAACTCCATTTATACTTCTGACGATCTTAAGACCTGGACCTACCGCAGCCATATCGGCGGCTTTGACGAGTGCCCCGACCTGTTCTGCCTCCCCGTGGACGGCGACAAAAACAATATGAAATGGGTCACCCTGGGTGCCGCAGGCGTCTATATGATAGGTGATTTTGACGGCTATACCTTCACTCCCACATCCGGCAGGTATCAGTACACGCTGGGTTCTTTCTATGCTGCACAGACCTTTAGCGACACCCCTGACGGCCGTTGCATCCAGATAGGCTGGGGCCGCATTTCCCATCCCGGAATGCCTTTCAACAGCCAGATGCAGCTTCCCACCGAGCTGACCCTGGTCACCACCAGGGACGGTGTGCGCTTGTGCAGCAAGCCCGTGAAGGAGGTAGAGTCGCTGCTGCACAGGGAGTATACCGCAAACGGCATTTTAAGCCCCGAAGATGCCAACAAGGTTCTGGCAAAGTTCACCGATCCCGACCGGGGCCTGCACATCAAGGCTACCCTGAAGATGGATGCTTCTTGCTACACCGCCCTCAAGATGAACGGCAACGCCTTCTTCACTTATAATCCCAGCTTCGGCCTTTTCAACGACAAATTCTATTCTACCAAAGATATCAAGGGCCTGGAATTCCCCGTTGAGTTTTTCATTGACCGCACCGGTGTTGAGGTATTCGTGGACAACGGCCTCTACAGCTGGTCGGCGCAGCTGATATGCGACAAGGATGTAAGGCTGTTGGAGTTTGAAGGGTGGGCTCTGACCATCCACGGCCTGGAAATAGATGCCGTGGAAAGCATCTGGTAGGGTTTAGATACACAGACCATAATTCTGCTTGACTGGGTTCATTACAAACGAGCTTTGTATTGAACCCAGGCTTTCTATGCGCCCCAGCACATTCAGTATAAACTGGTTGTAATATTTCATATCGGGGGCGTGAATCTTGAGCAGATAGTCGAATTCGCCCGAAACATTGTAACACTCCGTCACTTCGGGAATCTCTTTGATTTTCGCTACAAAATCGCCGGCTATTTCGGTGTTCAGCCGCTGCAGTTTCACGCTGCAGAACACTATGAAGCCCAGGTTGAGCTTTTCTGCATTCAGCACGGCGGTATATCTCTCTATATAGCCTTCGCTCTCCAGCCTTTTGAGCCTCTCATACACCGGAGAGGGGGAGAGGTGGACCTTGGCCGCCAGTTCTTTATTGGTGATGCGGGCATTCTCCTGAAGCGCCTTGAGTATGCTGATGTCTATTTTATCTAAAGAGCCGGTCATTTTTGTGTGTTATTAGAATATTCTTTGGCAAAAATAGTATTTATTGGTGATATTTTCTAAACTTTTCGTTTTTGTTGGAATATATTCCTTTTACGGGGACCTTTGCATCAGAAACAAAAACGAAAAAACATATGAGCACTTCCAAACTTCACTTTGAAACCCTTCAGCTTCACGTGGGCCAGGAAACGGCCGACCCCGCATCCGACGCGCGCGCGGTGCCTATTTATCAAACCGCATCCTATGTGTTCCACAATTGCGAGCACGCCGCCGCCCGCTTTGGCCTTACCGACGCCGGCAATATCTACAGCCGCCTGACAAATACCACCCAGGATATCTTTGAGCAGCGTATCGCCGCACTTGAAGGCGGTGTCGGTGCCCTTGCCGTGGCCTCCGGCGCCGCCGCCATCACCTATTCCATATTGAATATCGCGCGCGCGGGAGACCATATCGTCGCTTCCAAAAACATCTACGGCGGCACCTACGATTTGCTGCAGCACACTCTGGTGCCCTACGGCATCACCACGACATTTGTAGACGGCAGCGACATTGAAAACTTTGCCAGGGCCATCAAAAAAGAGACAAAGGCTATTTTCATAGAGACTCTGGGCAATCCCAATTCCAATATCACCGATATAGAAAAGGTGGCAAAAGTTGCCCACGCTGCCGGCATCCCCCTGATTGTGGACAACACTTTTGCAACGCCGTATCTGCTCCGCCCCATAGAATACGGCGCCGACATTGTGGTGCACTCCGCCACCAAGTTCATAGGCGGCCACGGAACCACTATCGGCGGCGTGATTGTGGATTCCGGCAAGTTTGACTGGAAGGCATCCGGTAAATTTCCGCAGTTTACCCAGCCGGAGGAGAGTTACCACGGGATAGTTTTTGCCGATGCGGTGGGCCCTTTGGCCTATATCATCCGCGCCCGGGCCATCTTGCTTCGCGACACCGGCTCCACACTGTCGCCCGTGAGCGCGTTCATCTTCCTGCAAGGTTTGGAAACCCTCTCGCTGCGCGTGGAACGGCACGTCTACAACGCCCTTAAGGTGGTGGAATTCCTCTCCAAACACCCCAAGGTGACGCGGGTCAACCATCCTTCGCTGGCATCACATCCCGATAACGATCTTTATAAGAGGTACTTCCCCAATGGCGGCGGTTCCATCTTCACCTTTGAGATTGCCGGCGGGCATGAGGCGGCCTTCAAGTTCATAGACTCCCTGAAGATATTCTCGCTGCTGGCAAATGTGGCCGATGTCAAGTCGCTGGTGATACATCCCGCCACCACCACGCACTCCCAGCTCACCGATGCTGAACTGGCCGACCAGGGCATCTCCAGCAGCACAATCCGCCTGTCCATCGGCACCGAACATATAGATGATCTGATTGCAGATTTGTCCCGGGCATTTGACGAAGTTTAATAATAATTGATATTTTTGCGATACTATGGCTGCTGTTTACAACTCTGTTCTGGAACTGGTGGGGAATACCCCGCTGGTCAGACTGAACAAGATAATAGGCTATTATGGCCTGAAAGCCAACCTTTTGGCCAAGGTGGAATATTTCAACCCGGCCGGCAGCGTCAAGGACCGCGTGGCCCTGTCAATGGTGCTGGACGCCGAGCAGAAGGGCCTCCTGAGCCCCGGCGCCACCATCATTGAGCCCACCAGCGGCAACACCGGCGTGGGTCTGGCGCTTGTGGCGGCGGTGCGCGGCTACCGGCTGATACTGACTATGCCCGAAACTATGAGCGTTGAGCGGCGCAATCTGCTCAAGGCCCGCGGGGCGGAGTTGGTGCTTACCCCGGGATCCCTGGGAATGAAGGGCGCAATAGCAAAGGCGCAGGAGCTGAACGCATCGCTCCAGGGCAGTATTATCCTGGGGCAGTTTGAGAATCCCGCCAACCCCGAGGCGCATCTTCTGCATACCGGAGAAGAAATCTGGCGCGACACCTATGGCGCAGTGGATATATTTGTGGCCGGTGCCGGCACCGGCGGTACAGTGTCTGGAGTGGGGCGTGCCCTCAAGTCACACAAGGATTCGGTGCAAATAGTGGCAGTGGAGCCCGATACCAGTGCCGTGCTTAGCGGCAATGCCCCGGGGCCTCATAAGATTCAAGGTATAGGTGCTGGCTTTGTGCCTGCCAACTTTGACCGGAGCGTGGTAGATGAGATTCTTCCCGTTTCTGCTGCCGACGCCTTTGAAACTGCCCGCCTGCTGGCTTCCCGCGAGGGTTTGCTGGTCGGTATTTCTTCCGGAGCTGCCCTTGCGGCTGCAATTGCCGTGGCCAGGCGCGAGTCATCTGCCGGCAAGACCATAGTGGCGCTGCTGCCCGACACTGGCGAGCGCTACCTCTCTACCGAGTTATTTAATCCTGTTGATAATAAATGAGTTCCTATCAGAATATAGACATCAAGTCCATAATAGAAAGATGCCGTGCGCTGCTGTATCCCGAGTATCTGGGAGACGGCGGCGCCGCGCAGCATAATGATGTGCAGCTGTTGCAGGCAGATCTTGAGGATGCCATTGACACAAGTTTCTCTATGGCCGGGAAGTGCGGCGATGCGGCCGCAATTGCCCATGGGTTTATATCGGCCTTGCCGCAGCTGCGGCAGATGCTCCTGAAGGATGTAAAGGCCACCTACAACGGCGACCCGGCCGCCGAATCCATTGCAGAGGTGGTTTTGTGCTATCCCGGCATCCGTGCCATAACCAGCTATAGGATTGCCCACGCCCTGCTGCTGGCGGGTGTGCCGATCCTCCCGCGCATCATCACAGAATTCGCCCATAGCCAGACGGGTATCGATATCCATCCCGCAGCCTCGATAGGGGAGTCCTTTGCCATTGACCACGGCACCGGCGTTGTGATTGGCGCCACTGCGATTTTGGGAAATAATGTCAAACTATACCAGGGCGTGACGCTGGGCGCCAAAAGCTTTCCGCTGGATGCCGACGGCAATCCCGTGAAGGGCATCGCCAGGCATCCCATCCTGGAAGACAATGTGATAGTCTATTCCAACGCCACCATCCTGGGCAGGGTGACCATAGGCCACGACGCAACCATTGGAGGTAACATCTGGATCACAGAAGATGTGGCCCCTTGTGCCCGGGTTGTGCAGTCTCCAAAAAAATATTTTTAAAAAGATTTGGAGGAAAGGAAAAGATGTGTATCTTTGCAGTCCCTTTCGAAAGAGGGGGCAAGTTGATTGAATTATTGGAAGACAAAAGTACAAGCAAGAAAGTATATTGTAGCATACAATAGAAAGAGCAAGCGAAGATTCTTTTAAGAGGAAATCCCAAAGCCAGAGAAATAACAAATTTATACAATGAAGAGTTTGATCCTGGCTCAGGATGAACGCTAGCGGCAGGCTTAACACATGCAAGTCGAGGGGCAGCGCGGGAGTAGCAATACTTCTGGCGGCGACCGGCGCAAGGGTGCGTAACGCGTGAGCAACATACCCGTCACAGGGGGATAAGCGATGGAAACGTCGTCTAATACCGCATAACACCAGGAGCGACATCGTTTCTGGTTGAAACTTACGAGGGTGACGGATTGGCTCGCGAGACATTAGCTAGTCGGCGGGGTAACGGCCCACCGAGGCGACGATGTCTAGGGGTTCTGAGAGGAAGGTCCCCCACACTGGAACTGAGACACGGTCCAGACTCCTACGGGAGGCAGCAGTGAGGAATATTGGTCAATGGCCGGAAGGCTGAACCAGCCATGCCGCGTGCAGGAATGAGGCCCTATGGGTCGTAAACTGCTTTTGTGGCGGAGCAATAAGGGCTACGCGTAGTCCGATGAGAGTACGTCACGAATAAGCATCGGCTAACTCCGTGCCAGCAGCCGCGGTAATACGGAGGATGCGAGCGTTATCCGGATTTATTGGGTTTAAAGGGTGCGTAGGCGGGTTTCCAAGTCAGGGGTGAAATCCCGGAGCCTAACTCCGGAACTGCCTTTGATACTGGGAGTCTTGAATGCGGATGCCGTGGGAGGAATGAGTAGTGTAGCGGTGAAATGCATAGATATTACTCAGAACACCGATTGCGAAGGCATCTCACGAATCCGCGATTGACGCTGAGGCACGAAAGCGTGGGGATCAAACAGGATTAGATACCCTGGTAGTCCACGCAGTAAACGATGATGACTAACCGTCGGCGATACACAGTCGGTGGCCAAGCGAAAGCGATAAGTCATCCACCTGGGGAGTACGTTCGCAAGAATGAAACTCAAAGGAATTGACGGGGGCCCGCACAAGCGGAGGAACATGTGGTTTAATTCGATGATACGCGAGGAACCTTACCCGGGCTCGAACGGCAAGTGAAGAGATCCAGAGATGGTGACGCCCTTCGGGGCACTTGTCGAGGTGCTGCATGGTTGTCGTCAGCTCGTGTCGTGAGATGTTGGCTCAAGTGCCATAACGAGCGCAACCCTTGCTGCTAGTTACCAGCATTTCGGATGGGGACTCTAGCAGGACTGCCACCGTAAGGTGTGAGGAAGGCGGGGATGACGTCAAATCAGCACGGCCCTTACGTCCGGGGCGACACACGTGTTACAATGGTGACTACAGAGGGATGCCACCTGGCGACAGGGAGCGAATCTCAAAAAGTCATCTCAGTTCGGATCGAAGTCTGCAACCCGACTTCGTGAAGCTGGATTCGCTAGTAATCGCGCATCAGCCATGGCGCGGTGAATACGTTCCCGGGCCTTGTACACACCGCCCGTCAAGCCATGAAAGCCGGGGGTGCCTGAAGTTCGTGACCGCAAGGAGCGACCTAGGGCAAAACTGGTAATTGGGGCTAAGTCGTAACAAGGTAGCCGTACCGGAAGGTGTGGCTGGAACACCTCCTTTTTGGAGCGAAACCTGATACCATTGCTCGCGGTGTTCAAGGCACGGTAGCCTTGTACTTATCTTTTTCTATATTATATATAGGCTCGTAGCTCAGTTGGTTAGAGCGCCACACTGATAATGTGGAGGTCCGCGGTTCAACTCCGCGCGGGCCTACAGAAAAGGCCGGCGCAATAACCGGCTTTTTTTATATCCGGGGATATAGCTCAGCTGGTAGAGCACAACATTTGCAATGTTGGGGTCGCCGGTTCGAATCCGACTATCTCCACCAAACAAAAGCTGCCGGACATTTGTCCGGCGGCTTTTTTATAGGCCGTTTCCGGCCGTGCATCTATTAAATGCGACCGCAGGTCGCGTCAGAATATATAGCCGATCTTAAAGCCTATGAAGGTGAAGGGAGCGCAAAGACGGATTTCTTTCTGGGAAGCTCTTTCGAAGGCAAGGTTGGCGTCGAACGCTACTTTGTAATGTCTGCCGAACTGTAAACCCAAACGCGGATCTACGACACCCAAAAAGTAATTGTACTTTACCTGGTTCGCCGCATATTTGCCGTAAGCGCCGCCAAGACCGACTCCGATAAACGGACGGCATTTACCGGAAGAGAGAATGTTCCAGTCGGAGACCAACATCAACTCTACCTGGTTGAATATCGCGTCTTTGGCATCATATTTACCTTTGCTGTTGGAATAATTGACCTGGGCGCCGATGTCAAAATAATCGGAAAGGCCATAGCGATACTCTCCGTAAACCATCACTCCGGGGTTACGGGAAATATTTTCCTTGGCTATAAAATTCAACCCGGTACCAATGCCAAGCTCGAAATCGTGAGCATCTTCTTCCTGAGCCTGCATACTCAGCGCCGCTAGAATGGCGAAAAATGACAAAACTAGTTTTTTCATAACTGTATTATTTAATAACAATATCAACATATACGGGCAGATGGTCGGAAGCCACCGCCACATCGCCCGTGGTAAACTTGACAGGAATCTTTGCGTCCTTCAACTCTATACGGTCGGCGGCATTCTTGTACACCATAATATAGTCGATGCACTTGGAAGGATTGCTGGCCGGATATGTAAAGCCGTCGGGCGAAAGAATTGTCCAGTTCTGCCTCATGTAGGCAAGAGTCCCGCTGGAGGGCAGGGCGTTAAAGTCGCCGCAAAGGATAACAGGCTTGCGTGAGTTGGCGTAAGTCTTTTCGACCCAGGCTGTTATCTCTCCTGCCTGAACCAACTGGGCATCCTTTGACTTATGGTCGAGGTGAGTGGAGCAGAACACAAAATCCTGGAATTCGCTCACCGCCAGGGCCCTGACTTCGGAGCCTCCGGCCTGGCTCAGCTTAAGGCGGAAACGTCTGATAATATTTAGCTTGGGGTCGGATGCGATGCCTATTCCGTACCAGCCGCCCTTATAATTCAGAGCAGGAGCGTAAGTATAGTCCCAGGAGCCCATCTCGCGGGCAAACGACTTAAGCTGGAACACCTGGTGACGGGTATTGCAGCTGTCGAGCTCGTTCATCGAGAGTGCGCAAACACCAAGCTCTTTCATCATCTCTACAATCATCAGGGTGGTGTTGGTGCCGCTCTTGCTGAACACGCCCACGTTGTAAGTAGCCAGCCTTAACACGTCTGCATCCGGCTCCTCCACAACCGGAGTATCGGGTGTGCCGGGCTTGTCGGAGACAACCGGCGGAGGAATATGATACTCCGTGCCCTTATTGCAAGTGCTTGTCAGCAAACAGGCCAGAAGGATAATGAGCAACTTCATTTTTTAAAACAATTTTATCCAAAGATACGCATTTTTAATATATTTGTATTTATAGAACAATCCCCGGCTTGACAGTTAAAGAAAAAATAGAGCTTCTGCCACACAGCCCCGGCGTGTACCGCTACAGCGACTCGTCCGGGACTATTATTTACGTGGGAAAGGCCAAAGATCTCTATAAGCGCGTACATCAGTACTTTGTACCCCCCGAGAGGCTCAACGTCAAAACGCGCATCCTGGTAAGCAAGATTGCGGATGTTCAATACTCGGTGGTCAACAGCGAGGCGGACGCCCTGCTGCTCGAAAACAACCTCATCAAGCAGTTCAAGCCCCGCTACAACATTCTCCTCAAAGACAGCAAAACCTACCCCTGGATATGCGTCACCGCCGAGCCCTTCCCCCGGGTGTTCCTCACCCGCAGGGTGGAGAAGAACGGCTCGCGCTACTTCGGCCCGTACAGCTCGGTAGTGCACGCAAGGAGCCTGCTCGAATTCTTCGGGCGCAACTGGCCGCTGCGCAGCTGCCGGCTCAAAATCGACTCCGACGCCATTCTGCGCGGCAAATACCGCCCCTGCCTCGACTATCACATAGGCCGGTGCCTGGGGTGCTGCGTGGGCAAGGTTTCGGAAAAAGAATACGACAGCTGGATTGAAGAAATCGTGCATCTGCTGAAAGGCGGAGTGAGCGAGATCATTGCCAAATACAAGGCGGCCATGCTGCAGGCCTCGGAAGAATTGGATTTCGAGACGGCACAGTTCTGCAAGACACGCATGGAGGCCCTTCAGCAGCATTATGCCAAGTCTATCATAACTTCCGACAAAGACCGCGACCTGGATGTATTCTCGCTGGTATTCGACGGTCCCGAGGCCTTCGGCAACTTCCTGCGGGTAAGGGGCGGAGCCATCATACAGAGCCTCAACCTGGGATTCAAAATGCAGATCGAAGAGGAGCAGGAATCGGTGCTGAGCAGCTTCATCGCCGAGATAGAAGCAAAGTTCGGAGAGCTCGCCCGGGAGGTGGTTGTCCCCTTCCGGCCCGACGTGAGCATAGACGGGGTGAATTTCAACATCCCCGCCCGGGGCGACAAGCTCTCGCTGCTGGAACTGAGCGCAAAGAATGCCAAGGAGTTCCGTTTCAACGCCCTCAAGCAGCGCGAGCACAGCGACCCCGACGCATTCAGGCAGGCGGTGATGGAGGAGCTGCGCAAAGCCCTCGGCATGCAAGAACTCCCCCGCCATATCGAGTGCTTCGACAACTCTAACCTGCAGGGTACCAACCCCGTGGCGTCGTGCGTAGTGTTCCGCGACGGCGAGCCGAGCAAGAAAGACTACAGGCGTTTCAAGGTCAAAACGGTCATCGGCGCCAACGACTATGCTTCCATGAAGGAAATAGTAAACCGGCGATACTCCCGTATGCTGGAAGAAGCGCCGGACGACCTTCCGCAGCTGGTGGTCATCGACGGCGGCGCCGGGCAGCTCAACTTTGCCTGGCAGGCCATCTGCGAGCTGGGTATCCAAGACCGCATGACGGTAGTGGGCCTGGCCAAGCGCTTGGAGGAGGTTATACGCGTGGGAGACCCCTATCCCCTCTTCCTGGACCGCAATTCGCAGGCGCTCAAACTGCTCCAGCGCGCCCGTGACGAGGCGCACCGCTTCGGTATCACCTTCCACCGCTCGCTCCGTAGCAAAGCGGCCCTGCACAGCACCCTGAGGGATATTCCCGGAGTGGGGCCTCGTACCGAAGAGCGTCTGCTGCTGCATTTCGGCTCCCTCGCAAGGGTGCTGGCAGCGCCGTTTGAAGAGCTCTCCTCGCTAGTGGGCCCGGCCTTGGCAAAGACTATATCGGAAAACGGAAGTGGTTGCAAATCTGAATAATTATATTTAACTTTGCCTCCTGCAAAACGTAACAAGTACTAATTAATAAACCAATATTATAACTTATGGAATACGAAGAAATCGTAAGCAAGGTAAAGGCCATCATCGTTGACAAACTTGGCATTGAACCTTCTGAAGTGACTGAAACAGCCAACTTCACCAACGACCTGGGAGCTGACTCACTCGACACCGTCGAGCTCCTTATGGAATTTGAAAGGGTGTTCGGAATCAAGATTCCCGATGAGGAAACCAGTTCCATCGCCACAGTCAAGGATGCCATCGACAAGGTAGCCGAAAAGCTCGCTGCATAAGCGCACTTTAGTATGAAGATTCAAAAAGACGTAACCTTTGGGCTGCGTCTTTTTTTTACCCGGCACTAGGGAAAGCTTCAAAAACCGGGGTCTATATATAAGACTAACCGCATACTATAACCAATTCTATAAAAATATGAAAAAGCATCTTATCCTGAACGCACTGTGCATTCTGGCCGTCCTGGCCGCCTGCACCAAGCCCGAACCCGAACCGACACCCACACCCCCCGAGCCTCAGCCTGAGGAAGTTACATCGCTCGAAAAGCCGGTCGTCACGGCCACTGCATCCGGCAACACCATC
>JAEETP010000054.1 GCA_016290415.1 Bacteroidales bacterium | reverse complement strand
CACCTTCTTCTTCAATTGGGGCGGATGGGAATACATCGTGGGCGGCTTCACGAATATGTGGAGAAAGCCTCTTGAAGCCGGCATCGATGCCTATGAAGATCTTGCAGCCCAGGGGCTGGACTTTTACGACGGCCTGTGCGTGCCCAGCATCTGCCGGATTGGCGACGGCCGGTATCTGTCGGCCGGATGGGTCAGGGTCAACGGCCACTGGGGCGGTCCGCTGGTGGTGCGCGAGCTTATCCAGTATCCCGACGGGGTCATCGGCACCCGTTTTATGCCGGAGATGATGCCCCTCACCCGCCCTGCGCGGCGGCTGGCAGAGGCTGTTGGAGCTGGCGACCGGTTTGAAACCGGCTGCCGGTCGTTTATGCTGACTTTTGACGTGGAACCCGCCGCGGACGGCAATCTGTCGCTGCATTTCGGCTCGGGTGAGAGGTCCTGCCAGTGGAATCTTGACGCCGCCGAATGCCGGGCCCAGTTCTCTGACGACGGCAGCCGCCAGAAATCTTTGCGCGAAGGCGGACTCCCGTACAACGCCTGGAACTATGCCATAGAGAATATCCGCGGAATAGACAAGCCTTTCGAGGTGCGCATCATAGTCAAGGGAGAGCCCAAATGGGGGGGCTCGCTGATAGATGTGGAGATAGCGGGCCAGCGCACAATGATAGACGACCGGTACGGTCTTTCTGTGGACGAACTGGTTTTCGATGTACAGGGATTCAACGTCAGAAATCTGCGTCTGGCGCCCTTGCGCAACCTTTAGCGGTCTATTTGATCAAGGCAGACAGAGCCGCCCCAAGGGCGGCTTCTTCTGTATTTGAGGTCAGCTCCAGCGGCAGGCAGAAGGCCTCGGAGAGCTGTTTCTGCAGCAGCGGGTTCTTCCTGAGGCCGTTGCCCGAGCCCGTGACTTTGCACCGGCCGCGGCGGATATCCTCCGGCAATTTATCGTAAAAGTCTTTCAGCTCCCGGCAGATACCTTTCAAAAGGGCCGTCGTAAGACGGTCAGCAGTGAGGTTGTGAAGGTCTATACCGGAGATCTGGCCTCGCAAGGCCGGATCCAAGCGTGTCCCCTCGAAAGTGGTGCGAACCTCCAGTCCGTCGGTATCCGAGGCGGCGTTTTGACACATCCGGTAGTAAATCTCCCTGTCTGAAGGGCGGCTTCCTGTGAACTGCTCTGCCACCTGCGCATAGAAATCCTTCAGCATAGCAAATGAGACACCGCCGCAAAGAGCAGCGCCAACAAGGATATATCCGCCGCCGGGCAGCGGACGGGTATCCAGCGGCGGGACCTCGACATAACTGTCGGTATAAACCGATATCTGGCTGCTGGTGCCTATGGTGACGTGGACCGTTTTTTCCTTTTCTGAAACCGAACACAGAAAGGCGGCCTGGTTGTCGCCTATGGGGATATATACCGGAATACCCTTATAGTAGCCCACGACAGTGCCGGCCGGGCGCACCTCGGGCAGGATGTCCGCATCGATGCCCGCCTTTTCAAGCGCCTCAAGGTCAAACTGCAGCTTATGCTTGTTAAAAAAGCCCAGGCTGGCGGCATTGGACGGCTCGCAAACAGGGACCTTCTCTCCGCACAGACTCATTGCCACAAAGTCCATCACCGTGCATAGTTTCACCGCCCCGGACGGGATGCTGCCGGTGTGCAGATTGTAAAAATGTGTCGCCAGGCCATAGCCGGTGGCAGTTTCGAAGCCGGTCTGCGCCGTGAGCCACCGGGCGTAACTTTTCCCGTCGCGGAAGGGCTGCGCCGCACTGCCGTCCTGCCAAGTGAAAAGCGGGCTGACCGGCCGCCCCTGTCCATCCACATAAAGCATCCCGTGCATCTGGCCGGAAAAACCTATCGAGGCTGCGTCCGGGGTGACAATCTCGTCCAGCAGCCGCTCCACCGTCCGGAGTATCCTTGCGGCATCCTGCCTGAAACTCCACGAAGGCCCGCCCGCGAGCGCCGCGTCATTGGCCCTAGTGACCGATTTAACCTCTGCCGTGGCCTCGTCCTTCACCACCGCGCAAATGGAACTTGTCCCGATATCGATTCCAATCCGTTTCATAATAACAAATATACTCAATTCTGGCTATTCCCTTGCATTTCCGGCCAACCCGAAATTCGCAGCGGCGAGGCAGTGGCGGCCGGGATGCGTTTGGGGGCAGTTTGCGGCCGCTGCGCGCCGATTTTGCCCCGCAGCGGCGGCGCACCCGCCCCAAAGCCACTTCTACCCCACACCCGCGGCCGCTGCGAAAGTTGGGTTGAACATTTTACCAAGAAAATGCTTGCCCGCCCGTTTCTTTTTAATACCTTAGCGGATAGAGCAGCCATAAGAGGCGGCGGATAAGAAGATGAAGATTAATCCAAAACTGCTCGCGGAGATCATATCGGATCTCGGTCTCAACGTCCAGTTCGTTAAGGGTGAAAACAAAGTCATAAGGAATTGCTGGCATTTCTGCACGGACGGGAATGCTGTGGATGCGATGTTCTATGACGAGGCCGACTTTGTGGCGGGAATGAACCGCATTTATGTCACGGTCAAGGGATACAGAGTGGTAATTCTTGCCTTTATTCTGATGGACACCCACGTGCACTTTATCCTTTACGGAGAGTATGACGAGTGCAACCGTTTTATGCACGAGTATATCCGCCGAACCTCCTGGTATATCTCTACCAGACACAAAGAGACGAAGAAACTGGACAAAGTCCCGTTGAGCTGCCAAAAAGTTGATACTGACGCATACTTGAAGACAGTGATCTGCTACACGATAAAGAACGCTCCCTCCGGCGGTATCGGCTTTAACGCGTGGAATTATCCCTGGGGGAGCGGAGCCCTGTATTTCCAGAAGGCAGGGTACTGGACATCTCCGGCGTGGATGAGCGAGACCCATATTACACACGCGGGCGACACCAGCCGCGCCTTGGCAAATCGGGACGGCCGCCAGGCGAATGCCCCGTCTGGGGAGAGCGATACCCTAAGGCTTAGCGAGGGCTCCGGTCTTGCAAACGGCTATAACCCAACGCGCGGCACAGTGAAGGACAGGCAAAAGATTCTCCGGACTAGGGACCCCGATCTGCTGGACGCTCCTATGATAGGAGACCTGGTATACCCGGGCGAATATGTTGCATATGAGATAGTTGAAAAAGTCTTCCGCACCTGCAAAAGCCTGAACTACTTCCTTTGTAAGACAAAAGAAGATGATGTAGACGGGCGCGGCGGCTCCCTGTCTCACCTCTCCGTTCCAATACAGGAGATGAGACAACACAAAAACGAACTCTGCCGGGAGTTATTTGGTGCAAGCAGCATAAAGGGGCTTGATACCCGCCAGCGGGTTCTGCTCGCACGCACCCTCCACTCCCGCTATAACAGTTCTCCCAAGCAAATCATCCGCCTATGCGGACTGGTTTATAATGAGGCCAAGGGACTGATCTAGCAAAAGTTTGTACCTTTGCTTTATGTTTAAGGTTAGCGATCCGGTTTCTACAGCCCCGGCTGTATTTGCAACAGAACTCCAGCGGCAGGTCTACGAGACCTTCGCCAGGCTGGGAATCCCGTTTGAGAGAGTTGACACCGACCCCGGCCTCACTATGGACGACTGCCGCCATATCGATGCCAAGATAGGGGTTCGCATTGTCAAAACCCTGTTCCTATGCAACCGTCAGCAAACCGATTTCTATCTATATGTTACCACAGACGACAAACCGTTTGTGACTCGTGATTTCTGCTCGTCGCTGGGCATTGCAAGGGTTTCCTTTGCTCCGGCCAACAAACTTTGGGAGCTGACCGGTGTCGAAGTAGGGGCGACGACAATCCTGAGTGCCGTCCTGCCGCAAAGTTCCGGCGTCAGACTTATTATGGATGCTGGCGTTGCTGCCAGCGAATGGTTTGCCTGCACCGACGGCACCCCTACCTGTTTCGTAAAGATTTCTACACACGATTTGCTTAAGATATTGATCCCCGCCACCGGGCACGACATTACCATCATTTAGCAAATCTGCCCAGGGAGAAGCCCCCGGCCGGAATCAATGTGCCGATCGGAGGCGGTATTTCCAAGCTTGGCAGCAACCTCAATGCCGACGGCCTGCGGGATTACCTCTTCTGGCGTAAATCGAGCGGCCCGTGACATCATCGGACCGGGCGTCAATCGGGGTGTCGGAGGCATTTCCCGCCAACCCCGGCCTTTTCCGGCCAACCCGAAATTCGCAGCGGCGGGGGAAGGGCGGCTGGGATGCGTTGGGGGGCGATGGGCGGCCACTGTGCGCCGATTTTGCCCCGCTGCGGCGGCGCACCCTCCCCAGAGCCACTCCTGCCCCACACCCCCGGCCGCTGCGAATTTCGGGTTGAGAGAAAATATGAGTCGGATGCAAAAGTAGGGTTGAGGGAACACTTGAGTATGTTGCGCATTTAGGGTTGCGAGTAAAACCTGGGCCGGTGCAGTGTCGGGAATAATGATTACCTTCGCAGGGAAAGATTTATACAGAAATGAGTGCTATCAAGACTGTTGCGGTGTATCTCGGGTCGCGGCCGGGAAATGATCCCAAGTTCGTGCAGAATGCGCGCGGGCTGGGGAGGCTTTTGGCAGAGAACCATATCGATATCGTTTACGGCGGGGCGTCGGTGGGCACAATGAAGGCCCTGGCCGACGGTGCATTGGATGCGGGCGGCAAGGTCGTGGGCGTGTTCCCGACCGGATTCAAGGGTAAGAAGGACAATGCAGCGGCCGGCATCGAGGTTGGCCCGAAAGGCCTGGCTCTCTCGCAGTTGATCGAGGTCCGCGACCTGCCTGAGCGCATCGCCACTATGGAGCGTCTCTCCGACGCGATGATATTCCTGCCGGGCAGTTTCGGCACTATGGTGGAGGCTTTCAACTGGATGGAAAAATGGCAGTTGGGCTGGGGGCAGAAACCCGCCTTCATACTGAACACCGACGGCTACTACGACGGCCTTCTGGCGCAGTTCAAGACAATGATTGCCGCCGGCTTTATGGACGGTAACGATATGCAATTCCTGACCGTCTGCCCCACCCCGGAGGCTATTGTGAAATCAATCCTCTCATAGATTAGTATGAAAAGGCTGCTTCGACTGGCATTATTGGCCACGATAATCGTGCTGGCGGCAGCCTGCAGCGGCGATGTCATAAGCATCGACTGGCGCGAGCCGACCCACGACGGTCAGCAAACCAATGACGGAAGCGCGCCCGACGAAGGCAAACCTGATGTACCTCAACAGCCGGCGCCGCTGCCATCGCTGGAAATCACCACCGCCGGCGGGGCAGCCATAGAATCCAAGCGGGAGAGCGTGGATGCCGTGTTCCGCCTGACCACTCCCGGCAGCCAGACAGAGGCGCGGGGCCGGATCCGCGGGCGTGGAAACGCCACCTGGACCTACGAGAAGAAGCCCTACAAGATAAAGCTGGACGAGTCGCTGTCGCTATGCGGAATGCCGGCCAACCGGGACTGGGTGCTGCTGGCCGAATATTGCGACAAGTCGCTGCTGCGCACTATGTGGATGTGCGCCCTCTCTGATGCCGTGGGAATGCCCTACACTATCCGCTTCCAATACATAGAGCTCACGCTGAACGGGGAATATCTGGGCATTTATCTTCTCAGCGAACAGGTAGAAAAGGCCCGCAACCGGGTGAACATTGCCGACGACGGATACATAATAGAAGATGACCACTACTGGGGAGATGAACCGCTCAGCTTCACCAACACGCAGGGCAAACGGTATACATTCAAGTATCCGGATGCCAAAGACGAAGAGATCACCCGCGTAAGCGAAAGCTATTACTTTATCAGGGACTATGTGCGGAATATGGAGGAAACTCTCTACGGCCCTTCGTTCCGCGACCCGGAGCAGGGCTACCGGGCCTGGCTGGACGTGGATACCTTTGTGAAATGGTATCTTGCCAACGAACTTCTGGGCAACTACGACCCTAATTTCTACTATGTTATGCCCACCCGGGGCGCGCGCCTGATGATGTACCCGCTGTGGGACTTTGAGTGGAGCCTGGGACTGGCCGGCAGGGCCGCAAATGGTCTAGGCTGGGCAGAACCGCCGTTTGAATCGCCGGCAGACATAGAAATATGGAGCCGAGACAAGTATTTCGAGCGGCTGTTCCAGGACCCTGCGTTCGTAGATGAGGTGCGGGCGCAGTGGGCTACGCTCAAGGGTGCCCTGCCGGAAGCCAAAGAACGGGTGCGCAAGGCTGCGGAGACCATCTCCGTGGCGCAGAAGCACAACTTTGAGCGCTGGCCCATTCTGGACCAATACGTCTCTGTGGGACTCATCGCCTTGGGTTCCTGGGAGGCTGAAGTAGACTATCTGGAAAACTTCTTTGACAGGCGCGTCGCCTGGTTTGACACGTTCATAACTGAATTTGGCTCTGAGAAGCCTAATGACTAACTTTGTATTTACTATGAAAGCAAAGAAATTAATAGTATTCCTGCTGCTTGCCTACATCCCTATGATGATTGTGGGGCTGGTGATTCACAAGCACGCCAGCGGTATAGACCAGACTTCGGCTACGCCCAACGCATTATTCGCATTTCTGTTCAGCGCTGGGTCAATGCTTATCCCGCTGCTGGCTGTGATATTCACCCAGCTGATTTTCAAGGAGAAAGTCTTTGGCGGCTGCGGCATTTCGCTGCGCTTCAACCGCTGGTGGTGGATAGGCTGGCTGCTGATGCCGGTTATGGCACTGGCCACCCTGGGCGTGAGTCTGCTGATGCCCGGCGAGGCGCTTGCCACAGAAAGTGAGGTGGTGAAGCAGGCTTCCGCACAGATGGGCGGGGCCGGACTCTGGGGCTTTGTCGCCCTGTCCATATTCAGCGGATTGCTGGCCGGCGCCACCATCAACGCCGTTTTTGCTTTTGGCGAAGAGGTCGCCTGGCGCGGCTTCCTGTATAAGGAATTCAAGGGCCGCAAATTCCTCACCGTGGCGCTGATAATAGGCGTCATCTGGGGTTTCTGGCACTTCCCGCTGATACTAAACGGCCACAATTACCCCCAGCATCCGGTGCTGGGCGTGTTCCTGATGGTGCTGTTGTGCATCTTGCTGACGCCCATCCTGATGTACTTCCGCAAGAAATCCGGCACCGTGATTGTGCCCGCGGTGATGCACGGCACCTTCAACGCCGTGATAGGCATCAGCAACATCCTGGTGGAACCTGCCAACGACCTGCTTATTGGCGGCCCCGGCCTGGCAGGCTTAATCGTGCTGCTGCTCACCAATTTATGTTTATTCCTATATGACCACTGCTGCAGCAGGGAAAACATTTATTTATCAGATTTATAATGCAGAATTCTACTACAGAAGATGATAAACGCTTTATGCGGGAGGCCATAAGGCTGGCCACCGAGAGCGTAAGCAAGGGCGGCGGTCCGTTTGGAGCCGTGATAGTCAAAGACGGCGAAATTGTGGCCGGCGCCTCAAACAGCGTCACAATAGACAACGACCCCACGGCGCACGCCGAGATCAATGCCATACGCGCAGCCTGCCGCAAGCTGGGCACCTTTGACCTTTCTGGCTGCTCTATATACACCTCCTGCGAGCCCTGCCCTATGTGCCTGGGCGCCATTTACTGGGCTAAACTTGACAGGATTTTCTACGGCAACAACCGAAAGGACGCGGCCGACATCAGCTTTGCCGACAATTTCATCTACGAAGAGCTGGACAAGCCTATGGAAACGCGCTGCGTGCCCATCACTCCGCTGCTTCGCGACGAAGCGCTGCACACCTTCCGCCACTGGGTAGAGAAGTCCGACAAAATAGAATATTGATTTGGCTGGCATCTCCAAAACCAATGCGGCCAGGCTGCTGGAAGCGGCCGGGGTGCAGTTTGAGCTGGTCCCCTACGAAGTGGACGAGAGCAACCTGGCAGCGGACCACGTCGCCGCCCAGCTGGGCGAACCGGTGGAGCAGGTGTTCAAGACGCTGGTGCTGCGCGGAGACCGTAACGGGCTGTTTGTGTGCGTGATGCCCGGCGATATGGAGGTCGACCTCAAGGTGGCCGCCAAAATCTCCGGCAACAAATCTTGCGCAATGATCCACGTAAAGGAGTTGCTGCCAGAGACTGGTTACATCCGGGGCGGCTGCTCCCCAATCGGGATGAAAAAGCCCCTTCCCACATTCATCTACGAGTCTGCTCTGCTCTACGACCACATCTATGTCAGCGCAGGAATCCGCGGCCTTCAAATCAAAATCGCACCGCAGGATCTTATAAATTTTGTCGGGGCGGATATTTATCCGATATAATTTCTATATTTGTGGGAAATTTCTAACTTTTCCTACAAATTATGCAAGAAAACGACGGCAAGTACATCTTCGGAGTTGTGAAGGTGGGAGACAAAGGGCAGATAGTGATTCCTCGCGATGCCCGCAATATCTATGACATAAAACCCGGCGACGCCCTGCTTGTGCTGGGCGACCAGAAGGGAATAGCGCTGGTCAAGACAGAGATTTTCCAGAGCGCGATAGACCAGGTGATGGAGGGACTTTCAAAATGAGAAAGCACTGGATTGACAATCTGCGCTGGGTCACCGTACTCCTGGTGCTGCTCTATCACGTCTTCTATTTCTATAACAACAAGGGAGTCTTTGGCGGCATAGGCGGCTTTGGCGAGTACCCCGCCTGCCCTCAGTACCAGGACGTGATTATGTACATCCTGTATCCGTGGTTTATGCCGCTGCTGTTCATTCTGGCCGGCATCAGCTCAAGATATGCACTTCAGAAACAATCGGCTCGCGAGTGGTTCCGCTCCCGCACCCGCAAACTGCTGGTACCGGGCACCATCGGCCTGTTTGTGTTCCAGTGGATTGTCGGCTATTTCAACACGGCCGTGGCTTCTGCCGCAAATGGTTCTTCCGTATTGCCACAGGGCGTGCCGGGTTTCGTGAAATACTTTGCCTGGTCCATCAGCGGCACCGGTCCGCTTTGGTTCATACAGGTGCTCTGGCTGCTGTGCATAGTGCTGCTGATAGTGCGCGCACTGGACAGAAAGGACAAGTTCTACAACCTGTGCGGGAAAGCCAATATAGTGGTAATCATACTGCTGGGCGTCCTGTTCTGGGCAGGAGAGCTGACCTTGATCAGAAATCCCCGCCCCGAATCACCCGACGGCTTGCTGAACCTTTACAAGCCGCTCTTCTATATGGTGCCGTTCCTGCTGGGTTACTTTGTGTTTTCTCACGAGGCGGTTCAGGAAAAAGTGGCCAAGGCGTGGATTCCCCTGCTGGCAGCCGCAGTGGTGGCAGGTACAGTGCTCATTATCACCACTTTCGGCCGTGACAACACCTCTCCTGAATATCTCCAGCAGCCGCTCAACTGCATCTACGGATGGATGGCCTGCCTGGGCCTGATGGGGTGGTTTGCGGCCCGCTTCAACACCACCGGCCGCTTTGCCGGCTATATGACCCGCAGCAGCTATGGCATCTATATAGTCCACTATCTGGTAATTGCCAGCCTGGGCTATATGATGAAGACCTACACCCAACTGCCGCCAGTGGCAATGTATCTTATACTGGCCGTGGCCGTTTTTGCCCTCTCCCCACTACTGTACGAAATCCTGCATCGGATCCCGCTGATACGCTGGTGCGTCTTTGGCGAGAAGGGCAAAAAGGCTTAAAGCGGCCGGTTAATCGGTCATTTTCTCTGCAAGGAGCTTCTCCAGGTCGTCGCGGTTCATCTTGCCGTCAAAGCAGATGAAACTTACTTCATCGTCTGCTAAAGAAAGCATAACAAAACTGTTTACGATGGCTTCGGTGCCGAGGGTGTACATCCTTACTGTTTCACCTGACTCCTTGGCTTCCATAAGCATCTCGTAGCGGCCGGCTTTCACCAGACTGTCCACCTCACCCTTCAGGGTGTCGTTTACTATTGGATTAGTACTGTCTATAATGTAGAGGCCTGACAGCGATTTGATAATGGGACCGAGATTGATGTCGGAGTCCTCGACTTTAAGGTCAGGGATCTTGCCCATAAGACGGAACATCGCCGGGGAGATGTAAACTGCAGAAACATCCTTTTCATCGGAATACTTCTGGTAGATGCTCTTGCCGTCCTGGGCAAACGCCCCTATGGCTGACAGCAGCATAACTGCTATTACAATTATCTTTTTCATTTTTTGTTGATTTTATTCATTATTTCTATGGGTTTGCCCGCTTCGGCCTCAGCTTCTGAGGCCATGGCAACTCCGAGTGTCATTTTCTGGGAAATCTGGCGGAAAGTCTCCTCTACCTTCGCGTAGGCCTGGACCGGATCGTCGAAGGTATCCTTCAATTGTACTGACCCGGAACGGGGAATCGCAACTATGGCAAGGACGGCGGCAGCCGCAGCCACGGCAGACAAGGCAATCCACCTGGAGGCACCCTTGGGCCTTGCGGCGGGCTCTTCTGCGATCTTGGCGGCAGCAAGAGCGGTTTCCAGCCGAGCGCGGAATCCTTCCGGGATGAGAGCGGAATCTTGCATCGCAGCCTGTTCCAGCTCCTTTTCGGTCATTATTTCAATATCTTCAATCCGTTTCATTGTATCGATTTTAAACGTTTCCTTGCCTGCGAAAGCAGTACTCTGAGTGTCAGATAATTCATTCCTGTCGCGGCGGAGATCTCTTCGTATGAGAGACCCTGCACGGTCCGCATCAGAAGCACCTGCCGCTGCCGCTCGGGGAGCGATTTGACCGCCTCCAGCACTTTGTCCAGCCGGTGGCGCCCGTCTATTTGGTCGTCTTGGGCGCGGCCGAATTCCGTCTCGGGCAGACGCTCCGGAAAAGTGAGATGCTGAGCGCGCCGGATGCGATCCAGACACAGGTTCTTGAGCATCCTGATGCTGTAGGCCTTTGGCTGGCGGACCTCATCCAGCTGGCCGCGCCCCTCCCACAGTTTCAGGTAGAGTTCCTGCACGACATCCTCAGCTTCGGCCTCCGACTCCAACATATAGAAGGCGACCCTGTATAGGATGTCGGCAAGGGCGATATACTCACTATGAAAGCGCTGCTCAGTCATTGTCCACTATATGCACAAGCTTTTCGTTCTGTTTGTTTCCAAAGATACAAATCAAAGCGCAATCATTTGGTGCATAAAGCACATAGTCGTGAATTACACCGCTCTTATCGTCTATGACGCCTATTATCTTCACTTTGTCGTCGCCGTCCTTGGCCTCCATAAGCACTTCGCCGTGGGTCAATATTCCGTCCAGGCGTGCCGCAATGGCCTCTTTGTCGGCTTCCGAGCAGGAACCATAGTCGAAAATGGAGATGCTTTTTATCCCCTTCATCAATCCAAGGGCCTCACGCACATCGCTGTCACCCAGCGCCGCTACGCTGGCCGCCCCTTTGATGGCGCCGGTGGCAAACCGCCCCAAATGGACGACCTCAACCCCTTCGCAACTGCTGAAATCAGAAATGCAGGCTTTGATTCTGGATTTGGTGAGCTTATCCGTGGCCGAAGCAGCCTGCGAAACAATCGGCACCAGGATAGCGAGTAATAATAAAAATCGTTTCATACGACAATAAGACGCACGAACTGCAAAAATGTTAATGGAAAAATGCTGAAGTTATCTGCCGCGAATGGCATAAACGCCTCGGGCAATCCAGACGATAACCGCGGAGAGGATCCAGCGGGAGAAGAGGATTACCCACCAGACACCGCCGGCAAGGGAGAATAGAATCAGATCTTCAAGATTACTGTGTGAGACCCCCACGTGCAGATTCACCAGGTCGATGTCGCGTTGGGAGAGTTTCCCGCTTTCTGCTTCCTTCATCATTGCGGCGCCGCCGTAGGCCAGACCAATAATATTGGCAACCACCCAGAAAAAGGCGCAGTTGGTGGGCAAGCCGAACACTTTCATCACGGGCGAGAGGGCGCGGGACATAGGCTCCACGGCGCCGGAATCGGCAATAATCTGCTGCAGTATATTCAGGGTGAAGATGATGCAGGTCATCTTGAGCGCCAGCTTCAGCATCCCCACCAGCCAGGCCAGGAACTGCGTCCAGAACGGCTCGGCACTGGCTGCAGCGGCGGCCTCGGACTGGGCGGCGGCACCCCATTCGGGCAGCACCAGATTGAGTATAAAGCCCATAGCTATGGACGCAATGGTGCGCACCACAATCATCATTATGGCACTGGTGCCGGTCTTTTTCTGCACCGCCACCTCTATGGGCATATTGTGGGCGCAGAGGGCCATCACCGCCAGGATGGTCATCTCGCGAACGTTCAGCCCCATAGTTACGCCTGCCGCGATGGCGCTGTAGCAATTCACAAAGTAGCCCGACACCCACGCAAGCGAGGCGGCTCCGGGCAGGCCAAAGTGCTTGAAAAGCGGCTCCAGATATACCGACAGCCACTGCAGCACCCCAAAATACTTGAGAAGGAATATGGCAAAAGAGACGCCTGCGGTGACTTCTATCATCCACAGGCATATCCTGGCGGCGGCGGGCAGCGCCGTCTTTACCGAGCCCTTTAATGTCTCAAGTTTCATAGGGCGCGAAGATAGCTATTTGTGCCTTATGGCCAGCTCTTCTTCAAGATCTTTTATACTGAAACCCATCTGTTCGCAGAGCACCAGCAGGTGGTAAACCAGGTCGCCGGTCTCGTACAGGAAGCGCTCTTTGTTGCCGTCAATGGCCTCTATAACGGTCTCCACGGCCTCTTCGCCCACCTTCTGGGCTATTTTGTTGACGCCCTTAGTAAAGAGTTGGGTGGTGTAGCTACCCTCGGGCATATCGCGGTGGCGTTGCTGGGTGCAGGCTTGC